>NC_011894.1:4195833-4556666 GCF_000022085.1 Methylobacterium nodulans ORS 2060 | reverse complement strand
TGCAAGGGATGCGCAGGCACTGCTATATCGGCGAGGCATGTGGCGCTCGAACGCGCAGCCGAGATCAGGAGACAGGGTTGATGACGACTGCACCCCGTCGAGAAACGGCCAAGATCTACCAGTTCCCCGTGAGGGGCCGGACCGACCAGGGCGGCCGTCGGCCGGAGACCACCTCCACCGAGCGCAGCGCCTACCGCTTCGCCGATGCGGCCTTCGGGAGCGGCTGGTATCACGACGCCGCCATCCAGGACGCGGAACGCTCGCGCAAGCCGTGACCCGCCCAAGACGCCTCACGAGGGCGAGGCGGGCCCGAAGGACCGACCCCGCCCTCACGGCGTCATTGGCCGAAGATCGACCAGCCGAGCCGCTTCGTAAGCCTTTCGAGGGCGATGCGCCCGAGATGGGAATTGCCCGAGGCATCGAGGCCTGGCGACCAGACGGCGATGGAGGCCCGGCCCGGCGCGACCGCCAGGATGCCCCCGCCGACCCCGCTCTTGCCCGGCAGGCCGACCCGGAAGGCGAATTCGCCCGACCCGTCGTAATGGCCGCAAGTGAGCATGACCGCGTTGATGCGGCGCGCCCGCTCCGGCTGCACCACCAGATGCCCCGTCGAGGGGTTGCGGCCCGAATGGGCGAGGAACCGCCCGGCCTCGGCGAGTTGCCGGCAGGTCATCGCGATGGCGCAATGGTGGAAATAGACGCCGAGCGTGTACTCGACCGGATTGTCGATCACCCCGTGCGCCTTCATGAAATTGGCGAGCGCCGCATTGCGAAAACCCGTCCGCAGCTCCGAGGCCGCCACCGCCTCGTCGATGGCGATCGAGGAATCCTGCGCCAGGAATTGCATGAAGCGCAGGATTTCGCCGAGCGCCTCGCGGGGCTGGTGCCGCGACAGGATCAGGTCGGTCACGGCGATCGCCCCGGCATTGATGAACGGGTTGCGGGGAATGCCGCGCTCGTATTCCAGCTGGACGATGGAGTTGAAGGGGCTTCCCGACGGCTCGCGCCCGACGCGCCGCCACAGCCGGTCGCCGACCATGCCGAGCGCGAGCGTGAGGGTGAACACCTTCGAGATGCTCTGAATCGAGAAGGGCACGTCGCTGTCGCCGGCCGCCGCGACCTGTCCATCCGCATCGATCACCACCAGACCGAAGGCTTTCGGATCGGCGCGGGCGAGTTCGGGAATGTAGGTCGCGACCTCGCCCCGATCGGGGCGCTCGCGCATCTCCTCGGCGATCTCCTGGACGACACTGGTCAGGTCCGGCACGGGGTCTCTCGTCGGCTCACGGGGCTTACGGATTTCGGCCGGGAGCCTTATCCGAATGACCCGATTTCGTGCTGGATCATGCCGCTGATCTCGCGCACCAGGGCGAAGAGCCGCCCGATCGGCTCGAACAGGGTGCGGTGCTCGGTCTCGTAGGTGCCGACGCCGCGCGGGCCGGGCGGCTCGCCGAAATTGAGGCCGAGCGTCGGGTCGGGCGCCACCGGGAAGATCTCGTCCAGCGCCTTGAGGCAGCTCGCCACGTCGAGGCGCAGGATGCGCTCGATCAGGATCTCGCGGGTGATCCCGGCCTGGGGCCGGAAGCCCGGGATGTGGACGGCCAGGAACCAGATCCGGTGGATCAGGGCGAGCCGCAGGGCGTGGAGCAGCGTGAGGCGCAGGCTCATGGTGCCGAGATCGGGGGCCACGGAATGCAGCATCAGGTGGTCGTGCGTGAGGCGCCCGAACAGGCGGCGCAGGCGCGGCGCGAGGTCGAGCCGGTCGAGCGCCGCCGCGATGGCGATGATCTCCTCCCGGCGCCCATCCCTCGTGGCCCGCCGCGCCCGCTCCAGCCACATGCCGGGATCGAGCGTCTCCACATAGGCGCGCAGCACGTCGAGGTCGCTCACCGCGGCGGCGTGCTGGACGAGGCTGAAGGCGCGGCCGAAGCGATCGGACTGGGCGCGCATGTCGCGAAACAGGTCCGGCGCACGGGCGGCTGCGTGGCCGATGCCGTGCATCGAATTCGCCAGGAAGCCGAGCTGCTGCAGGATCGCGTTGTTGGGGATCGCCCGGATCTGGCGCGGATGGGTGATGGCGACCGGCCCGCCGGCATCGGACTGGCGCGCCACCGGCCGCGAGCCGGTGCGGTCGATCAGGTTCGGGCCGAACGTCCCGAGCAAGGCGGCGTAGCCGGGATCGTCGACCAGGCTCTCCATGTCCTGGCGCGCGCCGGTGAAGAACTCGGTGGCGAAGTCGGGCTCGGCGTAGATCGGATCGTCGGGCGGATCGCCGGGTGCGAAGACGTGCTCGACGATGCGCAGGACCGTCGCCCGCGCGAGGGGCCCTGAGCCGAACAGCAGATAGCCGTCCGTCCCCTGGAAGCTCGATTCGAGCCGCGCCTTGACCCCGGCCTCGCGGTTGCGGCGCCGGGCGTGGCTCGGCGCGAGGTAGGCGAGGCGGTCCTTGAGGCTGGCCGGATGGGCGCCGCGGCCGATCGATTCGCCATGCGTGTCGAAGATGACGAGCTCGATGTCCGAGAGCCCGTTCTGCACCATCATCTCGGTAATGCGCAGGCGCAGCCGCTCGATCCAGAAGGTGGCGGCGAGCTGCCCGACATAGCGCCCGGAATCCGAATAGCCGAACTGCAGGACGAGCCGGCCGATCCGCCGCAGGTAGCGCCGCCAATGGGCCGAGCGCAGCGCGTCCTCGATCACATGGACGCCCTGCTCGAGGGCCGAGGCGGTCTCGAACAGCGGCGTGATCTCGACCTTGTCGCCGATGCCGAAATGCTCGGCGAGCCAGAGGGCGGCGAGCAGCGTGTAGCCGGTCTCGGTCTCGGCGATCAGGAAGCGGACCGGATGGGTGCCGTCCACGTGCTTGAGGATCTGGGCGACCGTCATCATCAGCCGGGCGGCGGAGGCCCGCTCGGCGGCGAGCGCGCCGAAATCCACCGGCACCGCCTCGACCCGGTCGAGCAGCGCGTTGATGGAGGCGAGATGCGAGCGGCGCTGCGCCGGATCGGTCGGATCGCCGTCCCGGTCGAGGGTGCGGCGCACCGCGTTGTGGACCTGCGTGGCGTTGAGCCGGAAATGCGGCAGCCCGTTCTGGAGCCCGTGGGCGGCGCAGCCGGCGCGCAGCACGCAGAGCTTGAGCCGCGACTCGTCATCGGCCGCGCCCGCGATCGCCGCGTCGAGGGCGGCGATGAGCGGCCCCGCCTCGGTCTGGGCGCGGTCGCGCTCGATGATGAGCGCGAGCGCGAATCGGTGGACCGCCTCCAGGCTCGGATCGTCCCCGAGCTTGGGCGCGACGGCGAGCTGGCGCGAGACGGCATCGCGCGCCGCCTCGGCGAGACGGCGCACGGGCACCGCCGCGGGATCGTCCGGCAGCTGGGCCAGCACGCGCTCGATCTGCGTCCGCTTCGATTCGAGCCGGTAGCGCAGGGTGTCCCACCAGCCGATATCGGTGCGCCCGTCCGTGTCGCAGCCCACCCACGAGGCGATCACGACGGGCTGGGGCACGAGTTCGAGCCAACGGTCCGGCCAGCGCTCGCGTGCGGCGCGCAGCAGCGCCTCGTTGAGGCCGTCGAGGGCGGCGCGCCCGTGCTGCACCGAGAAGCGGGCCTGCTCGAACTCGTCGTTGAGGGTGATGACCGGGTCGGGCCGCGACGACAGGGCGGCGGCCTCGGTCAGCAGCCCGCGGCGGGCCTCGGGCGAGGGCGTCGAGGCGGCCTCCGCGAGCAGATGGGCCACCGCCTTCGGCATGCCGAAGGTCGGATGGGCCGTGAACACCGCCGCGAAGCGCGGCCGCCCGATGCGGGCCCGCACGGCCTCGAAGTCGTCCGCCGTCTCGCCGAAGACGAGCGGCACCGCCCGCCCGAGATCGTCGCCTGCCTCCTCGCTCAAGCCCACATAGGCGCGCAGGCGCGCAGCCCGATCCTCGAGGGCCTGGAGCCGCAGGCTGCGGAACAACCCGTCGAGATCGCCCTCCGTCACCTCCCCCCGGTCCATCCGGCGGCTGATCGCCAGGGCCACGGTGAGGACCGGGTTGCGGAAGGGATCCTCGCTCGCCTGCTGGCGCACCTGCTCCACGAGCTGCAGCAGAGCCGCCTCCAGGCTCCCCGGAGCGGCGTGCGGATCGGAGCTGTCCTCGGTCCGGTGGATTGGCATCACTTGGGGCATCATTTGGGGCATCACTCGTCGCAGCGAAGGCGGGGCGCGGCCTGCGGCGACGCAAGGTCCGTTCCGCCCGAGCGGGCCGGCCGCTCTTCGGCCGAGATTGCCCGCAAGACAAGAAGAAGCGTTAACATAGTCCGACGCCGCGGCGATTCGGTCCGATGCGCGGAACGGGGGTATACCGCATGACGTCCATTGCCGCCGTTCTCGAACCGGCCCGTGCTCCCCTTGCCTGGACCGGGCCGGGCCCGTGCCCCCACGGCGAGGCCGCGTCGCGGCCGGTCGAGCCGGACGAGGCGGTGAGCGCCGCGGGGAATCCGGAGGACGACCTGTTTAGGGCCGTCGAGGCGGACCTGCGGCATGCGGGCTTCCTGGTCGATTGAGGCCCCGCCTCCGACCGGCTCGACGCCCGGAGGAAGTGGAATCCGGATTCGCCTTCGGGTAGATCGGGCGGGAACCGAGGATCCGTCGTTCGCCGAGGCGGCGACGCCTCACCGTCCT
Source organism: Methylobacterium nodulans ORS 2060 (assembly GCF_000022085.1). Classification (NCBI taxonomy): domain Bacteria; kingdom Pseudomonadati; phylum Pseudomonadota; class Alphaproteobacteria; order Hyphomicrobiales; family Methylobacteriaceae; genus Methylobacterium; species Methylobacterium nodulans. The sequence goes on along the minus strand of NC_011894.1, from coordinate 4,552,010 downwards.
CTCCGAGACGGAATTCAGCGCGGACGGCAGGCGGGGCAGCCTCGGGCAGAGTGGATATGGTCGTGTTCCTGGCCGTCGCGGCCGTGATCCTCGCAGTCGGAATCGTCCTGCTGATCGTCCACGCGGCGGACCGGCGCCCGCCCCTGCGGCTGCCGCGGGAGGAACTGCTGGAGGAACGCGGGGACGAGCTCTACGACGCGATCGGGCCCCGGCCGAAGAGCCCCGTCGACCGCACCGCCCCCTCGCTGGAGGTGACCTCGGACGGCATGCCAGTCTCGCCGGACCCGGTGCGGATCGAGGGCCCACGGCCGCCGATGCGGGGAGGCCCCCTGGTGATCGACCATGACCCGTCCGAGCGCGGACCGGCTCCCCGCGGCGAGAGAGGCGCCCGGTGAGGCTGCGGCTCGGGCTCGCCGCCCTGCTGGTAGGCGTCGGCGCGGCTTGGGCTCAGGCAGCTTGGGCTCAGGCAGCTTGGGCTCAGGCGCCCGCGCCCATCGCCTGCGGCGGGCAGGCGGCGCAATACGCCGGCGGCAAGGGCTTCGCCCTCTGGGTCACGCGCCGGGGGACGCTGAGGCGGGAGAACCCCCTGCGCCCGCTCACGCCGGACGAGTTGCAGGTGCTTCAGGTGGTGATCCGCGGCAAAGCCGCGACCGCCTACGGGCCGGATCTCGACACGCTGCGCCGCGGCGCCGCGCCAGCGAGCCTGGAGGCGCAGAGCGGCGCCGCGATCCGGTGGGGCGAGAGCATTGACGGCCTGCCCGCCACCCTGCGCATCCTGGAGGATGACGGAGCGGGCGTCCTCGCCGCGCTGCAGTTCCGCAGCTGCGGCGATGCCCCCAAGGTTGCGGTGGCCAAGGCCCCGAAGGCGGAAGCGCCGAAACGGGCTGCGGCGCCGAAGCCGAAAGCGAATTCGAAAGCCGATCAGGCGGACTCCCCGCCGCGCCTGCCGAACGGGTTCACGCTGCCGCAGGGGGCTATTCCATGAGGTCGCCGCGCTGACAGGACCCTGGTTCCGGCTGGCGGCACCGCTCGCCGGCGGGTGCGGGCGAATGCGCGGCGCCTCCGCAACGGGTGACGCCGCGCCCGTGTCGGGGCGTTACTTGCGGGCAGCCATCATGTCGTGGGCGAGCACCGTGAGCTTGCCGATCAGGCTCGAAATATCCCCATGGGTGCAGGACCATTGCGTCCCGATCGATGCCCCGTCCGAGGAAACCGAGACGACGGCGACCGAGCGCAGCTTGCCCTCGCGCGCGAGCCGCAGCTGTTCCTGCAGCACCTCGATCATCGAGGCCGTGTTCTCGTCCGCGGGCGCGGCGGGAACCGCCTGGGGGAAGGTGAGGATGCGGGTCGGTTCAGGAGCGGGTTCGGTCATGGGACTCTTAACGACGCGGGTTGTGATCTCGGGCGTGGGAGGCGGGCTCGCCGTCGAGCCGCACCAGGAGTTCGGCGAGGCTCTCCGCGAGTTCGCAGGGGAGCGCCTCCGCGAGACAGCCTCCGAAGGCGGCCTGCAGCCCCGGAGCCAAGGCATCGGCCAGTCGATCGCCGCCTGACGGGCAGGCTCTGGTCGCACCATACCCGGGCAGTGCCGTGGCCGACCCGTGCCACATCGCAGGCGAATTCTGTGATGTCATGGGGTCCTCGGGACTGTACGCCGCCTCTGGCTTCAACCCTGCCAATCCCGGCGCGGATCACAATCCCTCGTCTGCGGCCGAGCTTTCGGTTCCACCGCCCTTGTGATCGGGCCGCAACACTCGCGCAGCTCAGGGATCGGCGGGCGGACCACCTGCGTCTCGGCCACCATGCCTCAGCCGGAAGAGCCGTCCCGAGATGCGGCGCTCTGGCCGACGAGCTAACTTATGTAGATCCGAACCCGAGCGTTTCCGGCCAAACTCTGCTGTGCTCCTCGGGATCGGTCACGCTTTGGCTCAATATCTGATCCGCAAGCTCGAGCATTACACTCGCCTCTCGTCAGAGGAGAAGGAGTCGCTCGATGCGCTCGCGCGGCTTCGGACGCGGCGAGTCCGTGCGCGGGACGACATCATCCACGAAGGAGACGTGCCTCAATTCATCAATCTGGTGCTCGATGGATGGGCTTGCCGCTACAAGACCTTGGAGGATGGCCGCCGGCAGATCGTCGCCTACCTGCTTCCAGGCGATGTCTGCGACATCGGCGCGCCGATCCTGCGCGAGATGGACCATTCGATCGGGACCATCACCGCCGTCACGCTGGCCGAGATCCCGCTCGACGCCGCGGAGCAGCTCCTCATGGCCCATCCGCGCCTGATGCAGGCCCTCTGCTGGGATGCCCTGACCGCAGCCTCGATTCAGCGGGAATGGACGGTCAATGTCGGGCAGCGCACGGCCTTCGAACGCCTGGGCCACCTCCTGTGCGAGCTGTTCGTGCGGATGCGGGTCCTCGGGCTCACCCGCGGCAGCAGCTGCGACCTGCCCCTCACCCAGGCCGAGATCGCCGACACGATCGGCCTCTCCGTGGTCCACGTGAACCGCACCCTGCAGGAACTCCGCAGCACCGGCTTCATCACCCTCGGCGGGCGGGAACTGACCATCCACAAGCTGGAGTCGTTCGAGCGGGTGGTGCTGTTCAACCAGAACTACCTCCACCTCTCGCATGAGGGGCGTCACCTCGACGCGGACGAGACCTGACGGGCGATGCCGGAATCCTCCGGCTGCGCTTAAGGCCGCCAGACACCCCGGCACCGCGTCACTAAAATGACACGGTCATCGAGAGTTTCTGAAGATCCAATGCTCGGATCTCTCGCCATGCTGACCGGTTCAGCCATCACGCGCGCTTTCGTCATCGTGGTCCTGGCAGCGGGCCTTGCGGGGATTTGGCAATCCCTCACCGGCCGGCTCGCCGCATCCGATCCGCTGTCCCAGCCGCCCAGGGTCGTGGCCTCTGCGGCGGCGCCCTCCCCTCCGGCGGTCCCGCAGCCCACGGCCTCGCCCGGCGACGATCCGGATCCGGTGCGCTTGGTCTATCCGGGTCCCGACGGGGGCGAGGCGCGCTCGCGTCCGCCGGTCCCGGACCCCGTTGCGCCGGTCACCGAGGCCCGGGCCGATCCGGCACCGCCCGCGTCCCCACCGGTCTTCCCACCGCCCGTCGCGGCGGCGGAGCCGGAGCCCATGCCGGACGCAGGCCCGCCCCCGGAGGAGCCGTCTCAGGCCGCGGCGCCCGCCGCCAGCGGCATCGATCTCAACACCGCCACGCTCGCCGAGCTCAACGGTCTGCGCGGCGGCGGCCTCATCGGCAAGGCGATCATCGCCCGACGCCCCTATGGCTCGCCGCAGGAACTCGTGTCGAAGCGCGTCCTCAGCCGGGCGGCGTTCGAGCGCATCAAGGACCAGGTCACGGTCCGCTGACCTCGGGATCGCCGCGGCGGTCAGCCGCTTCCGCCCGAGCGCGCCAAGCATCCTTCTCCAGGCATCCTTCGCCGGACCGTGAGACACTTCGGCGAAGGATGCGGAATCGAAGCAATCCAAGCAGCGTGGCGCGGCCCCGCCACCCTGCCTAGGCCGCGCTCGGCCGGGCGCCGCGCGCATCGAGGGCCTGAAGGGCCTCCGCGAGGCGGCGGCGCGCCCGCTCGGCCGCCGCGTCGTCGAGCGCCCCGAGATCGATGAACAGGTCGAGCCCGGCGGCGTGCTCCGAGATCACGGTCGCGTCGGCCGCGAGGTCCCCGGCCAGCCCCTCGACCGCGTAGGGCACGATCTCGCGGCTGATTCCCTTCATGCGGATCGGCGGCTGCGGCGTCGCCCGCACGACGTCGCGCACCTGCGCGTAGGTCTCGAAGCTCAGCATGATGCCGCCGGGCTCGGCGATCATCTGGAGGCGCGCGGCGAGGTTCGCCTCCGCCCCGATGATCGTGTAGTCCATGCGGTCGTCGCTGCCGAAATTGCCGACGTTGCAATAGCCCGTGTTGATGCCCATGCGGGCGCGGAACGGGATCTCGATGCCGCGCCGCCGCCATGCCGCGTTGAGCTGCTCCAGGCGCCGCTGCATCTCCACCGCCATGGCGAGGCAGGCCCGGGCGTCGCCCTTGACGCCGAGCGTCTCGGGATCGCCGAAGAACACCAGCATCGCGTCGCCGATGAACTTGTCGATCGTGCCGCCGTGCCGCTCGGCGATGGCGGCCATCTCCGTGAAGTATTCGTTGAGGAGGGCCGTCAGCTCCTCGGGCTGCAGCCGCTCCGTCGAGGCGGTGAAGTCCTTGATGTCCGAGAAGAAGATGGTGAGCTTCTTGCGCTCGGTCTGCACCACCACGTCCTTCTCGCCGCTGAAGATGCGGCGGTAGATCTGCGGCGGCAGGTACTTGGCGATCTTGAGCGAGATCGAGGCCAGGAAGTCGTTGGCGGTGGCGAGTTCGCGGTTCATGGCGCGGATCAGCCGCGCTTGGCGGCCCTGCAGCAGGATCACGGCGAGGCCCGCGCTGGCCGCCAGCACGAGGTAGGCGAGCAGGAACTTGAAGGCGAAGATGTTCGCCTCGATGGGCTGGCGGATCGCGATCTCCTGGATGCCGCGCACGTCGCCCACCGCCCAGTCGTTCTTGGGGCTCAACGGGTGGCTGTTGTGGCAGGCGACGCAGACCGGCCCCATCACGATCGGACTCGCGATCCGCACCTGCCGGTCGAAGATCGAGCCCGTGACCTCGACCACGGGCTTGCGGGCCTCCGGATGGGCGGCGCGCAACGCGTCGAGGGCCCCGCGCTGGAAGGTATCGAGGGTCTGGGCCTCCCGATTGCGGAACGGCAGGTCGGAGACGAAGCGGTAGCGCATCGCCCCGTCGCGGTCGCTGATGCGCCGGCCGAGCTCGATCGACAGCGTCGCGGGGATCGGGATCGCGCCGGGCGTGGTGCGGAAATCGTGCGTGACCGAGACCGGACGGTCGGCCTTCAGCACCCGGTCGACCACCTCGGTGGCATAGAAGCCGCGCACGTCGTTGATCAGGCGCCCGGTCTCGTTCGCCTGCTGGCGCAGCATCTGCTCGGTCAGGGCGCTGAGATCGAACCAGACGGCGACCGGCAGCCCGAGCAGCCCCAGGCACACCGCCGCGACGAGAAGCGGCATCAGGCGCCCCTGCCCCTCCGCCGCCTTCTCCTTGACCCCCGCCATGACCGGCCCCCGCGCGGGATGGCGGCCCGCGCCGCCCGACCATGATCCGGTCTAGCTCAGCGCGGGCAGACAGGCGAGCCCGCTGGCCGGGCGCGGGAGGAATCCGGCCCTATCGGTCCAGCGCCGCCCGACGGATCATGCCTTCGTGGCCTCGAAACCCTTGCGGATCTTCTCCGGATCGAGATTGCGGCCGATGAAGACCACGCGGGACTCGCGCGGATCGCCCGCCGGCCACTCGCCCTGCAGGTCGCCGTCGAGGATCATGTGCACGCCCTGGAACACGAAGCGGCGCGGCTCGTCGGGGAAGCTGACGATGCCCTTGCAGCGCAGGATGTCCGGCCCCTGCACCTGCGTGAGGTCCGAGATCCAGGGCATGAACTTGTTGGGATCGACCGCGCCGGGCAGCCGCGCCGAGACCGACTGGATGTCGTCGGAATGGTGATGGTGGTGGCCCTCCTCCAGGAATTCCGGCTCGACGGTCATGATCCGGTCGAGGTCGAAGGCCTTGCGGTCGAGCACCGCATCGAGGGGCAGGTTGCACTGCACCGTGCGGTGGATGACGGCGGAGGGATTGATCGCCCGGATCTGGCGCTCGACCGCGGCGAGCCCGGCCTCGTCGACGAGGTCGGCCTTGTTGAGCAGGATCACGTCCGCAAAGGCGATCTGGTTCTTCGCCTCGGGCGCGTCCTTGAGGCGCTCGGACAGCCACTTGGCATCCGCCACGGTCACCACCGCGTCGAGGCGCGCCGCCTCGCCGACGTCCTGATCGACGAAGAAGGTCTGGGCGACGGGAGCCGGATCGGCGAGGCCGGTCGTTTCGACGATGATCGCGTCGAACTTGCCCCTCCGCTTCATCAGGCCGTCCATGATGCGGATCAGGTCGCCGCGCACGGTGCAGCAGATGCAGCCGTTGTTCATCTCGAACACTTCCTCGTCGGCCCCGACCACGAGGTCGTTGTCGATGCCGATCTCGCCGAACTCGTTGACGATCACGGCGTAGCGCTTGCCGTGCGGCTCGGTGAGGATGCGGTTGAGAAGCGTGGTCTTGCCGGCGCCGAGATAGCCGGTGAGCACGGTGACGGGGATCTTGTCCGACATACGGCAAACCTGAGGGGCTGGACCGCCGGTACGGGGCGGCAGAGGAGCGAATGATATAGTGTATCACTCCGCCGACCGGGAGGGCGTCCCGGTCAGGCTGAAGCGGTCGACATCGCGCAGCAGCTCGACGAAGGCGCGCGCGCCATGCGCGAGGGCGGCCTCGCCGGCATCGAGGGTAGCGAGCGTCGCGTCGCCGATCGCGCCGGACGGGTTGAGGTCCTCGGCGAGCCACGCGAAGGCGGCGGGGCGCCCCGCCCGCAGATGGGTGAAATCCCGCTCCATCGCGCGGCTGCGCGGCATGAAGTCCCGCAGCTCGTCGCGGCGCACGAGGTCGGGGCGAAGGGCCAGCATCAGGGCCGTCTCGACGGCGCCGCCATGGATGCCGTGACGCACCTCCTCCGGCGGAAACAGCCCGGGCGGGTAGCCGAACCGGCTCCACGCCGTGGTGACCGCGACGAGCCCGCAGCTGCGGCGCAATTCGAGGGCGACGAGGTCGATCAGCGCGCTGTTGCCGCCATGCGAGGTGACGATGACGAGCTTGCGGCATCCGGCGCGGTGCACCGCGGTGCCGATCTCGACCCAGGCGGCGAGCGCCGTCGGACCGGAGAGGGTCAGCGTGCCGGGAAAGCTCAGATGCTCGTCGGACTTGCCCACCGCCTGGACCGGCAGGAGGAGAACCTCGAGGTCCTCCGGCACCAGGGCGCGCATGCGGGCGAGGTAGCCCTCGGCGATGATCACGTCGGTGCCGAGCGGCAGGTGCGGCCCGTGCTGCTCCACCGCCGCCACGGGCAGGACGGCGATGGCGCGGTGCAGCGGGCGGGCGCGGATCTCCGCGGTGGTCAGGTCCTGCCAGGAGCGGGCCGGCATGAGGGTCCTCCAGATCGACGCCCTGAGATAAGGAGGCCCGGCGCCCTCGCCTACCGTCCCGCCGAACCGCGGCCGTGCGCCGGCCGCAATCTGTCATCGGACCGTCACGGCCCGGCGGCAGATGGCCGTATAGTGTCTCATGCGCGGCGGCGGAGACATCCGCGCGGCCTCTGCGGCAGAAGGAAGGATCGGATGGCAACGGCCGAGCAGGCGATGCTGGTGGAGGCCGACGAGGCGCCGCGCCGCAAGTCCTCGAAGGCGCTGCGCCCGCCCGGCGCCAAGAGCGTCGGCTGGGCGCTGGTGCAGGCGGCCCGCATGCACCGCGCGCGGATCGGCGACCGGCTCGCCGCCCTCAACCTCTTCGCCGGACAGGAACAGGTGGTCCAGGTGCTCGCCGCGGCGGGCACCATGACCATGGGCGACCTCGCGGCGACCCTGCGGGTGCGGCCGCCCACCGCCTCCAAGACCGTGACGCGTCTTGCCGCCCTCGGCTTCGTCGAGCGCCGGACCGAGGCCGCGGACGGCCGCATCGTGCGCGTGCGCCTCACCGAGGCGGGCCTCGCCAAGGCCGCCGCGATCGACCGGATCTGGGACGAGGTCGAGGCCGAGATGCTCGACGGCTTCGACAACAAGGAGAAGCGGCGCCTGCGCAAGCTCCTGCGCCGGGCCGCCCGCAATCTCGCGGAGGCGTCCGGACTCGATTCCCACGAGCCCGAGGACGATCTCGACGCCGTCGGGCTGGAAGTGGAGGACGGCACGCGGGATGCGGATTGAGTTCGCTGCCGGCCGGGCCGACCCCGACGGACGAAACCGGCTGACTGAGCGCTCCCTCCCATGGCGGCCAACCCCGGCCCTCATGCTGAGGTGCTCCGTGCGATCTTCGATCGCCTGCACCTCAGCATGAGTTGAGGAGCGGCTTCCAGGCACGTCGGTTTCGACTTCGGCGCCTCCGATTTCCCACTGGATCGTTGCGGAAGGGTCACGCTCCAGCCCCGCCCTCGCCCGAATCGGCTGGTCAGGTCGCAACCCAAGCAAGAATACGGGGAGTGATCCGATGCAGGAGCGCCAAGCGGCCGCTTCGGAAGAGACCGAGCTCGAACGTTCCGTCGCGGAAGCCTTGCGGATCATCGCCGAGGCTCAGGCCGAGCGGGTCGACGCGCCGGTGCGCACCGCCCGCCTGCGGCTCGCGACGATCTACGGCGTCAACCGCCTGCGGCGGCGGCTCAGCCGCAAGGGCAGCGCCGCCGCCTAGGGCATCGTCCGACGCGCGAATCCCGCTTCGCCGGACGAGGCGCCGGGTCTCAGCCCCGCGCCAGTTCCCAGCCGCGCTCGGCGAGCGCGATCCCGAGCGCCCCCTTCTCGCTCGCATCCGCGCTCGATGCGTTGCCGGCCTTGGCGCGGGCGAGCACGCCTTCGAGGATCACCGCGAGGCGGAACAGCGCGAAGGCGAGGTGGAAGGACGTGATGCCGTCGCGGCGCCCGGTGCGCTCGCAGTAGCGGCGCACATAGGCCTCCTGGCTCGGGATGCCGAGCGCGTCGAGGTCGCGCCCGCGGATGCCGCGATAGACCGTCGGGTCGGTATTGTAGGCGATGCAGTTATAGGCGAGGTCGGCGAGCGGATGCCCGAGCGTCGCCAGTTCCCAGTCGATGATGCCGATCACCCGCGCCTCGCTTGGGTGGAAGATCATGTTGTCAAGCCGGAAATCGCCGTGGCAGATCCGGGTCTCGTCATCCTCCGGGATATGGGCGGGAAGCCAGGCGGCGAGATGGTCGATCGCCGGGTTCTCGCGGGTCTTCGAGGCCGCCCACTGGCCCGACCAACGCTCGATCTGGCGGCGGAAATAATTTCCCGCCCGGCCGAAATCCGAGAGGCCGATGGCCGCCGGATCGACACGGTGCAGGCGCGCCAGCGCCTCGTTCATGGCGAAGTAGATCGGCGCGCGCTCCTCGCGGGGAAGCTCCGGCAGGGCCGGGTCCCAGAACACCCGGCCCTGCAGCCGCTCCATCAGATAGAAGGGCGTGCCGATCACCGCCGGGTCGGCGCAGAAGGCGACCGCCCGGGGCACTGGCACGTCGGTGCGGGACAGGGCCTGTAGGACCCGGAACTCCCGGTCGACCGCGTGGGCGGAGGGCAGCAGCTTGCCGGGCGGCTGCTTGCGCAGCACGTATTCGCCCGTCTCCGTCACGATCAGGAAGGTCGGGTTCGATTGTCCGCCCCGCATCTGCCGCAGGTCGGTGAGGCGTCCCTGCCCCTGCCCGGCCAGGAAGGCCTCCAGCGCTGCGGTGGGGAAGCGATGCGCCTCGCGCACCGGGATGGTCTCGGGCAGGGCTGTCATGCGGTATCCGCTCCGGGGGATCGCGGCGGGACCATGCCTCAAGCGCCGGTCGGGGTCATTCCTGCACTGCAGCAATTCGCCAACGCCTTCCCGGAATACACGGCCCGGGTTTCCGGTCGCGGGCGGGGACCGAACGGGCGCAAGCACCGCCGCCGCCACATCGGGCCCTTGATTTCGCCTCCATCCTTCTGCGAACCGCAGGACACACCGCGGAATGATGCGTAGGATCCCCGTATGAGTCGCGCCCTCCTTCCCGTCCTCGCCCTCTCCCTCCTCGCGGCCGCTCCGGCCCTCGCCAGGCCAAAGGCCAAGCCCGAGGCCTCGGCGCCGCCGAACCTGCAGGCGAGCCCGATCGGCAGCTTCGGATCCTGGAACGTCTTCGCGGCCGGCGAAGGCAGGAGCCGGATCTGCTACGCGATCAGCCAGCCCCAGGCCCGCCTGCCGAAGAGCCTCAAGCGAGACGCCGCCTACCTGTTCGTGACCGTGCGAAAGGGCGAGCGGGTGTCGAACGAGATCGCCCTGATGATGGGCTTCGCGCCGAAGCCCGGCAGCAACCAGACGGGGGCCGGCACCGAGACCGCGGCCGCCAACGCCGCCGTGCCCACGCCCTCGGCGGCCAACGACCCGTCGCTCGCCATCGGCGCCGCCCGCTACGCCCTGGTGGTGAAGGGCACGAATGCGTGGCTGCAGAACCCGGCCGAGGAAGGCCGCGTCGTCAACGAGATGAACCGGGGCAAGAAGGTCATCGTGAAGGCCGTCTCGCAGCGGGGCAACGCCTCGACCGACGAGTACAGCCTCGACGGGTTCGGGGACGCGCTCAAGCGCACCCGCGAGGAGTGCAAGTAGGGGGCGACTTCCCCGTATTCGCGTTTCGGCCGCAAAGCGCCTATATCGACGGAAACCTGCATTCCAGAGATTTCCTGCCGAAGGTTTCCTGATGGCGACGGCGTCCCTCGACACCGCGCGGCCCGAGCGCCGCGCCGGTTCCTCTCCCCTCATCGAGAAGACGCCCGAGGTGCGCCCCGAGGCGATGGTGGCGACGGGCCGGCCGTCCCTGGTCGGCCTGACGCGCAACGCGCTGCGCGAGCGCCTCGCGGCGATCGGCGTGCCCGAGCGCGAGCAGCGCATGCGCACCGGCCAGCTCTGGCACTGGATCAACGTGCGCGGCGCCTCCTCCTTCGAGGCCATGACCAATGTCGGCAAGGCGCTGAAGGCCGAGCTTGAGCAGGTCTACACCCTCGACCGGCCCGAGGTGGTAAGCGAGCAGGTCTCGCGCGACGGCACCCGCAAGTGGCTGCTGCGCATGCCGCCGACCGGCCGCCACGACCACAATCGCGGCGCCGAGATCGAGTGCGTCTATATCCCGGCGAACGACCGCGGCACGCTCTGCGTCTCGTCCCAGGTCGGCTGCACCCTGACCTGCTCGTTCTGCCACACCGGCACGCAGCGCCTCGTGCGCAACCTGTCGGCCCAGGAGATCACCGCGCAGCTCGTCGTCGCCCGCGACCGGCTCGGCGACTGGCCCGGCCAGAGCCCGCCCAAGGGCACCTTCGTGCCCGTCGACGGCTCGCGCTTCGTCTCCAACGTCGTCTTCATGGGCATGGGCGAGCCGCTCTACAACGTCGACAACGTCATCGACGCGATCGGCGTGATGAGCGACAACGAGGGCCTCGGCCTCTCGCGCCGCCGCATCACCGTCTCGACCTCGGGCGTGGTGCCGCAATTCGAGCGGCTCGGCATCGACGCGAACGCGATGCTGGCGATCTCGCTGCATGCGGTGCGCGACGACCTGCGCAACGTCCTGGTTCCGCTCAACCGCAAATATCCGATCCGCGAGCTCCTCGACGCCTGCCGGAACTACCCGGGCGTCTCGAACGCCCGGCGCATCACCTTCGAATACGTGATGCTCAAGGGCGTGAACGACTCGGATGCCGAGGCGCGCGAGCTCGTGCGGCTGCTCAAGGGCATCCCGGCCAAGATCAACCTGATTCCGTTCAATCCCTGGCCCGGCTCGTCCTACGAATGCTCGGATTGGGAGCGGATCGAGCGCTTCTCCGAGATCGTGTTCAATGCCGGCTACGCCTCGCCGGTGCGCACCCCGCGGGGCCGGGACATCCTGGCCGCCTGCGGCCAGCTGAAGAGCGAGACCGAGAAGCTGCGCGCCCGCGCCCGGCTGATGCTGGAGGACGGCATCGGCGCCGAGGGCGTGTACGGCGCGGTGGACGACGACTGAGTTCGGGCCGGCCCCATGCGCCTGATCGGCCGCCTCCTGGTCATGGGCTTCGCGCTGCTGCTGGCGATTCCGGCCGGCGCCGCCCTGCTCGGGATCGGCACGCTCGCCGATCCGGTGCTGCGCGACCTCATCGGCCAGCTCGGCCTCTACGGCATCGAGGCGATATGGTCGGAACTCGCGGCGGGCTATCCGCCGGATGCCGGCATGGTCGAGGCTGTCCTGGATGTCGGCCGTGCGCTGCTGCTGCTGCTCGCCGTGCCGCCGGCCCTCAACGCGGTCGTCGGCGAGGTGCTCGGCTGGCGCTCCCTCGCCTGGTACGCGGGCGCGACCGGCTTCCTCACCGCCCTCCTGCCCTGGCTGATGCGCGGCACCCGTGCGGCGGGCGCGGCGGGGCCGAGCGGGATCGCGGAGGGCCGCGTCACCGCGCTGCTGTTCGTCGCGGGCGCGGCGGCCGGGCTGGCCTACTGGCTCGTCGCCGGCTGCTCTGCGGGCCGCCCGCCGGCCCCGATGGCGCTGCCCGGCCGGCGCTGAGCCTTCGTCCGACGCCGGCGCAACCGACCCTCGCGGATGAAACCATGGCTGACCGAGCGCTCCCGCCTGGGGCAGTCCCACCGGCCCTCATGCTGAGGTGCTGGGCGATCGAAGATCGCGCAGCCTCGAAGCACGCCTGAGCGCTGGTCCGAGGCTCTGGTGGATGGGAGCACCGGTCAGGCGTGCTTCGAGGCTTGCTGCGCAAGCACCTCAGCATGAGGAGCGGGGCGGCTTCCACCCACGTCGTTTCTATTTAGATGCCGCAGGGCGGCGTGGATCCGCTCACCGCGCCGTCGCCAGGATGCGCGCCGCGAAGGCACCGAACATCCCGGCAAACAGCCAGTCCATCGCCCGCAGCACCCGCGGCCGGGCCTGCAACGCGCCGGTGACCCGCTCCGCTCCGAGCACCAGCAGGATCCCGAGCGGCAGCGTCAGCCCCACGAAGGCGACGCCCAGGAAGGCGAGCTGGCCGGTCGGGTTCGGCGCATCGGCGCGCACGAATTGCGGCAGGAAGGTGATGAAGAACAGCACGACCTTCGGGTTGGTCAGGTTGACGCCGACCCCGGTCCAGAAGGTGCGCCAGACCCCGCCCTGCATCCGCTCGGCGCGCACACGAAGCGCCGAGCCGTGCCGCAGGGCATCCAGCGCGAGCCACGCGAGATAGAGGGCCCCCACCAGCTTGAGTACCAGGAAGGCCGTGGCCGAGGCGGCGAGCAGCGCCGAGACGCCGAACGCCGCTGCCAGCGTGTGACCGAGGGTGCCGACGCTGGTGCCGAGCACCGTCGCGATGCCGGCCCGGCGGCCGGCCCCGATGGTGCGGGCGAGCATGAGGCTCATATCCGGCCCCGGCGTGACGAAAAGGACGAGGCAGGCCGCCAGATAGGCGACGAGCGTCGGGGTATCGGGAAGAAAGCTCATGGCAGCGCTCCGGGTGAGCCCTCACGGGCCCACATGCCCCAGGCCGCCGCCCCGGCGCAAGCCGAGGGTTGAGGCGGGCCGGGGCAGCCCCACCTTGACGGCAGGAGGCCCGTCCCATGCCGCTGCGCCGCGTCCTCGCGCTCCTCGTCGCCCTTACGCTCGCCGCCCCGGCCCCGGCCGCGGCGCAGGGCGCCCCGCCCGGGATGCCGGGAGCGGGCGCGATCCAGTCGGACACGGCGCGGCTGCTGCCGGCCTTCGCGCCCCACGGCATGGTGGCCTCCCAGGAGGCGCGGGCGACGCGGATCGGCGTCGACATCCTGCGGCGGGGCGGCAATGCGGTGGATGCGGCGGTGGCGGTGGGCTTCGCCCTCGCCGTGACCCTGCCGCGGGCGGGCAATCTCGGCGGCGGCGGCTTCATGCTGGTGCATCTCGCCGCCCGCAACGAGACCATCGCGATCGACTACCGCGAGACGGCCCCCAAAGCTGCGACCCGCGACCTCTTCCTCGGCCCCGATGGCGAGCCCGATCCGAGGCTTTCGACCGCCACCGGCAAGGCCGTCGGGGTGCCGGGCACCGTCCGCGGCATGGCCGAGGCCCTGTCCCGCTACGGCTCAGGCCGCTTCAGCCTCGCCGACCTGATCGCACCCGCCGAGGCGCTGGCCCGCGACGGGATCACGGTGGAGGCGGATCTGGCGGATTCGCTGCCGCGGGCCGCCGGGCGGCTCGGGCGCTGGCCGTCGAGCCGCGCCGTGTTCTTCAACGGCGACAAGCCTTTCGCCTGGGGCCAGCGCCTCGTGCAGCCGGATCTCGCCGGGACGCTGCGGCGCATCGCCGAGACCGGGCCGGACGCCTTCTACACGGGCGAGATCGCCCGGCGGATCGTCGCGGCGGTGCGGGAGGCGGGCGGCGTGATGACGGAGGACGACCTCGCGGCCTACCGGGTGGCGCTTCGCGAGCCCGTGCGCGGCACCTACCGGGGCAACGCCATCGTGGCGATGCCGCCGCCGAGTTCCGGCGGCGTGCACCTCATCGAGATCCTCAACATCCTCGAAGGCTACGATCTCGCGGCGATGGGCGCGGGCAGCGCGGAGGCGATCCACATCCTGGCGGAGGCGATGAAGCAGGCCTATGCCGACCGGGCGGCCTTTCTCGGCGATCCGGACCGGGTCCGCATGCCGGTGACGGGGCTGACCGCCAAGGCCTATGCGGACGCCTTACGCGCGCGCATCGATCCCGCCCGCGCCCGGCCGGCCGATGCGGTTCAGGCGGGCGACCCCCTGCCCTTCGAGCCCGACCAGACCACCCACTATTCGGTGGTCGACCGCGACGGCAATGCGGTCGCCAACACCACCACGCTGAATTTCTCCTACGGGCTCGGCCTCGTCGCCGCGGGCACGGGCGTGCTCCTCAACAACGAGATGGACGACTTTTCCGCCAAGCCCGGGGCGCAGAACGCCTACGGCCTCGTCGGCGGCGCGGCGAACGCGGTGGCGCCGGGCGCGCGCCCGCTGTCGAGCATGACGCCCGCCTTCGTGTTCCGGGACGGGCGGCTCCTCCTCGTCACCGGCAGCCCGGGCGGCAGCCGCATCATCTCGACGGTCCTGCAGGTCGTCACGGGCGTCCTCGATTTCGGGCTCAACCTCGCCGAGGCGGTGGCGGCGCCGCGGGTGCATCACCAGTGGCGACCGGATGCGCTCTTGGTCGAAACCGGCCTGTCGCCCGACACCCTCGCGCTCCTGCGGGCCCGCGGCCACCGGGTGGTGGTGGGATCGACCTCCGGCTCGGCGAGTTCCATCATGGCCGTGCCCGGCGGCTGGGCGGGCGCCGCCGACCCGCGCCAGCGCGGCACCCTGGCGGACGGCCCGTGAGGGATTATTCGGCCCGGCCGAGCCGTTCATTCATCAGGAGCCCTCTCGAACCGTCCGGATGATGAGACCTCGCAAACGCCTCGACGTCGTGGATCTGATCGTGCCGCTGCGCCGCTATGCGCGCGCCCTGACCCGCGACGCGACCCAGGCCGACGACCTCGTGCACGATGCGCTGCTGCGCGCCCTGGAGCACCAGGGGGCGCTGAAGAGCGGAACCAACCTGCGCACCTGGCTGATGACGGTGCTGCACAACGCCTTCATCGACGGCCAGCGCCGGCGGCAGGTCGAGGCACGCTACGCCGATACGCTGGAGCACCTCGCCGACGAGGCGGTGCCGCCGGCCCAGGACAGCCACGTGCGCCTCGCGCAGATCCGCGAGGCCTTCTCCCGGCTGCCGGAGGAGCAGCGGGCCGCCCTCCACCTCGTGACCATCGAGGGCATGGCCTACCAGGAAGCCGCCGACGTCCTCGGCATCCCGATCGGGACGCTGATGTCGCGCCTCGGGCGGGGGCGGGCGGCCTTGCGCAATTTCGAGAACGGACAGGGCCGCCTGCCGTCCGCGGAACCCGAGACGCCGCGCTCCCCGCCGCGCCTGCGCGTGGTCCAGGGGGGAAGCCCGTCCGTGGAGTTCGACTCATGATGGACCCGATCACCGAGAGCGACCTGAACGCCTATATCGACGGCCAGCTCGACCTCGCGCGACGCATCGAGGTCGAGGAGCATCTGGCCGCCAATCCCCGGATCGCAGCCCGCGTGATGGCGGATCTGCGCACCCGCGATGCGCTCAGTGCGGCCTTCGCGCCGTCGCATCCGAACCCGCAGTCGGGCCCGGTGCCCGAGCGCATCGCGCTCGCCGCGCGGCGGCTCGACCGGGCGCTGACCTGGCGGCGCATCGGGCAGCGCTTCCAGCGCGCCGCCGTCGTGGCCCTGCTCGTCGGCACCGGCTGGCTGATGCATGCCGAGACCGGCGGCTTCGGGGTGCCGGGCACCATCGCCTCGACGCATTCGCCCCCCTTCGTGGAGGATGCGATCCAGGCGCGGCAGGCCTCGCAGATCCGGGCCCGGGTCGCGTCCTTGCGGCCGACGCCGGCCTATGACCGCAGCGGGATCGAGGCCGCGACCGGCATCCACCTGCCGGACCTGCCACAGGACTGGCGGGTGCGCGACCTGCAGATCTTCCCCACCCGCTCCGGCGCGGGGGTGGAGGTGGCCATCGACGCCGCCGCGCTCGGGCCGGTCGCGCTGTTCGCGACCCGCACGGAGGACGGCGAGGCGTTGGCGCCCGAGGTGACGCGCTCGGCCGAGGCCGTGACCGTCTACTGGAAGGCGGGCCACACGGCCTTCGCCCTGAGCGGTGGAGCCGACGAGCCGGCTTTGGGCCGGGCCGCCGCGACGCTCGGCGCCCCCAAGCCCTGATCGCCCTTCCCCGTTTCCCTTCCTGTCGGGCCGCCCCGCGGCTCTGGCGGGTTCCACGCGAGGATCTTGACGCATGAACACGCCTTACGCTTGGCAGACCGGAGCGGCTTCGTCCGCGGTCGCCTTCGACGCGAGCCTGCGGCAGCACATGCTGCGGGTCTACAACTACATGGGGCTCGGTCTCGCCCTGACCGGCCTTGTCGCCTTCGCGGTGGCCTCGACCCCGGCCATCGCCCAGCCGTTGTTCGGCACGCCGCTCAAATACGTGGTGATGCTGGCCCCGCTGGCCTTCATCCTGTTCCTGTCGTTCCGCATCGAGCACATCTCGGCCGCCACCGCCCAGACCCTGTTCTGGAGCTTCTGCGGCGTGATGGGCCTGTCGCTGGCCTCGATCTTCCTGGTCTTCACCGGGACGAGCATCGCCCGCACCTTCTTCATCACGGCGGCGATGTTCGGGGCGACCAGCCTGTACGGCTACACGACGAAGCGCGACCTGTCGCAGATGGGCTCCTTCCTGATGATGGGCCTGATCGGCCTCATCATCGCCAGCCTCGTGAACATCTTCCTGGCGTCGAGCGCCCTGCAGTTCGCGATTTCGCTCATCGGCGTGGTGATCTTCGTCGGCCTGACCGCCTACGACACGCAATCGATCAAGGAGCAGTACGCAGAGCATTGGGGACAGGAGGCGAACAACAAGCTCGCCGTGTTCGGCGCGCTGTCGCTCTACCTCAACTTCATCAACCTGTTTCAGATGCTGCTGAACCTCACCGGCGAGCGGGAGTGAGCGGGCGGAGCCCCGCCTCACCCAGCCGTTCAGCCTCCGGCCGGCCCCCCGTCCTCCCGGACGGGGGTTTTGTTTGGGCCGCTCAATCGTGGGGGACGGCGATCGCGGCGAGAGACCGCCGGATCGGATCTGCCGAGCTGCCACTCCGACAGACCGGAGCGTCAGGAAGGACGAAGCCCCGCCGGGAAGAATCCGGACGGGGCTTGTGGCATGAAACCGGGTTCCCGGACGGCTTTAGAACGTGAATCCGGTCTCGATCATGTAGCGGTCCTGGGAGGTCTTGTTGCCCAGGCGACCGAAGCCGAGTCCGGCGGTGATGTCGTAGAGCTGCACGTGCGAGTACTCGCCACGCAGGAAGTAACGGCCGATCGTGAAGGTCGGCGTGATCGTGAACGACAGGGCCGAGCTGCCCGGTCCGTACAGGAGGCTGGTGATGCCGGTCAGGCGGTTGCCGGTCTGAGTCTCGTACTCGACGCGGCCGGCCAAGGCGAAGTTGTCTGTGAAGGAGTAGCTCGCCAGCACCGCGCCGCCATAGGTCGAGGCGCTCTCCAGGATCCCGATCCGCAGATCACGTTCGACGTTCGTGAACTGGAAGTACGGCGTGATGGTCCAGGGACCCTCGGAATAGGTGTAGTTGATGTTGAAGATGCCGCTGTTCTGCTGGAAGAGCGGAGTGGCGTACTGATACCGCAGGCTGCGGTTGAGCACGTTCGTGCGGTCGAAGTTGAAGCCGCCGTTGATGCCGATCGTGTTGGCATCGTCGATCTTGTAGGAGACCGACCCCGTCAGCCAGCTCAACTCACCCGAGAAGAACCCATCCGTCACCGCGACCGAGGCCGACCACGGGCCGTCCGAGAAGTTCAGCTGGATGCCGTGATTGATAATGTTCTCCTGGTTGAACAGGAGGCCGCGCGAGATGTTGAGGTTCTGGAAGGTGAACGGCGCCTCCGATCCGATCAGGGTCGGCATGCGGCCACCCTGGATCGACCACATGTCGTTGATGACGATCTTGCCGAAGGCGACCGGCAGCGGGCTGAACAGGAGGTCGGTCTGGTCGAAGGCGCTGTAGTTCACGAAGCCCAGGGCCGGAATCGCGTAGGCACCGGCCTGGATGTAGAACTGGAACGGCCCGTCAGCCTTCTGGATGAAGGCCTGAAGGTTCGAGATGTCGACGCGCGCCGCACGATCGCTCGGCAGGGGAGCCGCCGAGAAGGGGAACGGATTCGTCTGCGTGTAGGCGTAGCCCGTGAGAGCGCCGCCCACGTAGATGTCGCCGAAACCCCCGATCGTGAAGCAGGTCGGATCCGGGTTCTGCTTGATCGGGCCGTTGAAGGCAGGGAACGAGATCGTGGCCTTGCAGGCTTGCGGCGCGGAGGCCGGCGCTGGCGCGGCGGGCATATCGGCCGCCTGAGCGTAGCCGGACATCAGCGCCAGGGCAGCCATGCTGACGGGAGTGAAACGGATCGCCACGGTTCTCAAATCCAATGTCGGTCTGACTACGGCTAAGCTGACAGCGCGTGGCATGTGGCGCAAAGGCATTTTCTGAGCATCTGCATATGTTTTGAGCAAGATCACCGCAACGGCAACGATGCGTTGCGCGCACGCAACAGTAGATTTCGCATCCGCATCGGTCGATCAACTCAGAAAAACTTGCAGCAACCTGCCTTCACAACAATCTATTACCCTGGGTTATCAAATCACGTTCAATGATTTGTCGTCACTATTGTATATTAATTTTGTCCGTCGAATCGTCAAAGAGGAATTTAGGAAATTTTTAAATTGGTTATTATTGAGACCATAACGCAAACATTATTCATGGGATCGACCACGGAGGCTGCACTGACCTGACCTGCTATAATTTAGAATAGATAAAATATGGATCGCCGATGGAACGGAAGGCGGTCCCGTTCTGGCAACACTCTGCACCAGGATGAAGGAATTCACTGCAACACAATGAGGATCTTCTGAGACGCTGCGCTATCGACGACCGCTCCAGGGAGAGAGATTGCGCCTGATCCCAATCGGGTAGGGGGCTCGGCATCCGAACCCTGCGCTTGATCTGCGGCGACGATGCGCACTCGGATGGCCGCGGCCGAGCACCAGTTCCCGACCATCCGCAGCATCGCCACCCCCGAAGGCTCAATGCGACAGGATCTTCGAGAGGAAGGTCTGGGCGCGCTCGCTGCGCGGGGATCCGAAGAAGTCCTCCTTGTGGGCATCCTCGACGATCTCGCCGCGGTCCATGAAGATCACCCGGTTCGCCACCTTGCGGGCAAAGCCCATCTCGTGGGTGACCACCATCATGGTCATGCCCTCGCGGGCAAGCTCCACCATCACGTCGAGCACCTCGCCCACCATCTCCGGGTCCAGCGCCGAGGTCGGCTCGTCGAACAGCATCACGATCGGATTCATGGCCAGCGCCCGCGCGATGGCGACGCGCTGCTGCTGCCCGCCCGAGAGCTGGCCCGGGAACTTGTGCGCATGCGCCTTCAGCCCCACCCGCTCCAGCAGCGCGAGCCCTTTCGCCTCCGCCTCCGCGCGCCCGCGCCCCAGCACCTTGCGCTGGGCGAGCGTCAGGTTGTCGGTGATCGACAGGTGCGGGAACAGCTCGAAATGCTGGAACACCATGCCCACCCGCGAGCGCAGCTTGGGCAGGTTGGTGCGCTTGTCGGCGATCTTGGTGCCGTCGACGGTGATCTGCCCCTTCTGGAAGGGTTCGAGCGCGTTCACGCACTTGATCAGGGTCGACTTGCCGGAGCCGGAGGGGCCGCAGACCACCACCACCTCGCCCTTGGCGATCGAGGTCGTGCAGTCCGTCAGCACCTGGAAGTCGCCGTACCACTTGCTGACCTGATCGATGACGATCATGGGGCCAGACGTCGTGGTGACGGGCGGCGTCTCGACGAACGGCGCTGTGACCGGGCCGGAAGGAGGCGCCATCGCGGCCGTGGCCTGGGGCTCCGGGGCAGTAGCGGGAGGCGGCATCGCGGACGAGGTCATGGGACGGGCCTCTCGAGTTCAGCGGATGATGGCGATGCGGCGCTGCAGACGGCGCACCAGGGTCGAGGCGAAGAAGCAGATCACGAAATAGACCACGGCCGCGAACAGGTACATCTCGACGAGGCGGCCGTCGCGCTGCGCCACCTTGGAGGCGGCGCCCAGGAAGTCGGTGATCGACAGCACGTAGACCAGCGAGGTGTCCTGGAACAGCACGATGGTCTGGGTCAGCAGGACGGGCAGCATGTTGCGGAAGGCCTGGGGCAGGATGATGTTGCTCATGCTCTGCCAATAGGTGAGGCCGAGCGCCGAGGCGGCCGCACTCTGGCCCTTCGGGATCGACTGGATGCCGGCCCGCATGATCTCCGAGAAATAGGCCGCCTCGAACAGCGTGAAGGTGACCAGCGAGGAGGTGAAGGCGCCGACCTGGATCGGCCGGTCGGCCCCGGTGAGCCATTGCCCGATATACGGCACCAGGAAGTAGAACCAGAAGATCACCAGCACCAGCGGCAGCGAGCGCATGAAGTTGACGTAGCCCTTGGCCACCACCGGCGCCACCGGCAGGCCGGAGAGCCGCATCATCGCGATCAGCGTGCCGAGGATCACGCCGCCGAGCGCCGCGAGCGCGGTGAGCGTCAGCGTGAAGGTCATGCCCGTCAGGAACAGGTAGGGCAGCGCATTGACGATGACGCTGAAATCGAAATTGGCGAGCATCGGCTCTCACCCGCGTCGGGAAGGTGGAAGGATCGGCATCATCAGCGGGCGCCGGGGATCGCGACCTTGCGCTCCAGGAACCCGGCCGCCGTCACCACCACCAGGTTGATGATGATGTAGAGGATGGTCGCCGCCGTGAAGGCCTCGAAGACCTGGAACGAGAATTCCTGCATCGAGCGGGCGCGGGCGGTGAGTTCGAGCAGCCCGATGGTCAGCGCCACCGACGTGTTCTTGAGGTTGTTGAGGAACTCGGAGGTGAGCGGGGGCAGGATGATGCGGTAGGCGTTGGGCAGCAGCACGTAGCGGTAGGTCTGGCCGGTGGTGAGGCCGAGCGCCGTGCCGGCCATGCGCTGGCCGCGCGGCAGGGACTGGATGCCGGCCCGCACCTGCTCGGCGACGCGCGAGGCGGTGAAGAAGCCCAGGCACACCACGGCGGTGTAGAAGGGGGCATCGGGCAGCTGCTTCAGCCAGGTGCCCCAATCCTGCGGCAGCAGCTCCGGCAGCACGAAGAACCACAGGAACATCTGCACGAGCAGCGGGATGTTGCGGAACACCTCGACATAGCCGTTGCCGAACGCCTGGGCGGCGCGGTTCGGCAGCGTGCGCATCACGCCGATCACCGAGCCGACCGCGAAGGCGATGATCCAGGCGCAGAGCGCCGTGACGATGGTCCAGACCAAGCCCGACAGGAGCATGTCGGCGTAGGTGCCCGTGCCTTCCGGCGACAGATCGAAGAAGATGCTCCAGTTCCAGTTGTAGTTCATCCCACACCCCGTTGCCGCGGTGATCCCGATCCCGGCTACGCGCCGGCCCGACGTTACGCCATTTCGGGTGGGAGCGGGGGCGAAATCCGCCGTATCCACGGCTTCATGACGCCGTCGCGCCCCTCCCCCCGACGCGGGAGAGAGGATTCTCCCACCGAGCATCCGTCAGGCGCCGATGGGAACGCCCGACGGATCCCGGGTCCTTGATCGATCGCATCTCCGTCCAGGAGAAGCGGCATCCGCTCTGTCCTGGACGGGTCCTTGCTCGTGAACCGGCGGCGCGTCAGTACATCGCCGGGTCGGGGCTGTCGCTCGGCTGCGCGAAGGCTTTCTTCATCGCCGCATCCATCGGCAGGTTCAGATTGATGTTGCGCGGCGGGATCGGCTTAGTGAACCACTTGTCGTAGGTCGCCGGACCCTCCGGGCTACGGTAGAAGGCCGCTGTCGCCTCGTCGGCCACCTTCTTGAATGGCGCGTCGTCCTTGCGGAGCATGATGCCGTAGGGTTCGGGCTTGGAGATCGCGTCCTTCGAGATCATGTAGGCGTCGGGTTCCTTGGAACCGGCGGCGAGCGAGGCCAGCAGCACGTCGTCCATCACGAAGGCGACCGCGCGGCCGGTCTCCACCATCAGGAATGCCTCGGCGTGATCCTTGGCCGGCAGGATCGTCATGCCGAACTTGTGCGCCGCGTTGTACTCGTTGATCTGCTTGATGTTGGTGGTGCCGGAAGTGGACACCACCGTCTTGCCCTTCAGATCCTCGAACTTGTTGACGTTGCTGGCCTTCTTGGCGACGAAGCGGTTGGCGGTCAGGAAGTGGGTGTTGGTGAACGCCACCTGCTTCTGGCGCTCGGCGTTGTTGGTGGTCGAGCCGCATTCGAGGTCGATCGTGCCGTTGGCCATGAGCGGGATGCGCGTCGCCGAGGTCACCGGGTTCAGCTTGACCTCGAGATTCGGCATGGCGAGCTTCGCCTTCACCGCCTCGACGATCTTGTAGCAGATGTCCATGGCGTAGCCGACGGGCTTCTGGTTGCCGTCGAGGTAGGAGAACGGCACGGACGAGTCGCGGTAGCCCAGGGTGATCGCGCCGGTCTCCTTGATCTTCTTGAGAGTTCCGGTGAGTTCCTCCGCCGAGGCCGGCATCGCGGCGAGGCCAGCGACCAGGAGGGGCAGCAGGCGTTTCAAGGGCATCCACATTCTCCTTTTGGGCGGGGTTCTACGTCCGCCATTGCGGGCCGCGGCGTCAAGGGCCGTGCCCATGTTGTGCAGCGCCCGGGACCGGTTGCGGAACACGCAGCCGCGCGCGAGAACAGCGGGCGCCGCCCCGCGGCAGCCCTTATGCCCGCCTGAACGCCCCCGCCAGGAGCGGACCGCATGCAGATCGCCACGCCCTACCTGATGTTCCTCGGCGACGTCCCCGACCGCCTCGCCGCCAAGACCGCCTACGGCATCGTGGACTGGCGGCCGGAATGGTGCGTCGGGCAGCTGCGCCTGCCGGGCTGCGCGGCCGATCTCGGCATCCCCGACCTGACGATCGAGGAGGCAGTGGCGAAGGGCGTGCGCACGCTGATCGTCGGCGTGGTGAATGCGGGCGGCGTGCTGCCGGACCATTGGATCACCTCGATCGTCGCGGCGCTCGAGGCCGGGCTCGACGTGGCGAGCGGGCTGCACACACGGCTCGGTTCGATCCCCGCCATCGCCGAGGCGGCGGCACGGGGCGGCCGGCAGCTTTACGACGTGCGCCATTCCGACCAGCGCTTCGACACCGGCAAGGGCACGAAGCGGCCGGGCCGTCGCCTCCTCACCGTCGGGACGGATTGCTCGGTCGGCAAGAAATACACGGTGCTGGCCCTGGAAAAGGGCATGCGCGCTCGCGGCTTCGACGCCGATTTCCGGGCCACCGGCCAGACCGGCGTGTTCATCTCCGGCCGCGGCGTCGCCATCGACGCCGTGGTGGCGGATTTCATCTCCGGCGCGGTGGAATGGATCTCTCCCGCCGCCGCGCCCGAGCACTGGGACCTGATCGAGGGCCAGGGCTCGCTGTTCCATCCCTCCTTCGCGGGCGTGAGCCTCGGCCTGCTGCACGGGGCGCAGCCCGACGCCTTCGTGGTCTGCCACGAGCCGACCCGCACCCGCATGCGCGGCGTGCAGCATCCCCTGCCCTCGATCGAGGAGGTCATCGACCTCACGGTCCGCTGCGGCAGCCTCACCAATCCAGAGATCCGCCCGGTCGGCATCGCGGTGAACACGCAGGCGCTGGAGGAGGCAGAGGCACGGGCGCTGCTGGAGCACCTCGCCGCTGCCCATGACCTGCCGGCGACCGACCCGGTGCGGTTCGGCGTCGAGAGCATCGTGGAGCGCATCGCCACCCTGTATCCGGCGGGAGTCGCGGCATGATCCGCCTCGAGGTCGCGGTCGAGACCTGGCCGCTCGCGGGCCGCTTCACCATCTCGCGCGGCAGCCGCACGGAGGCGGTCGTCGTCGAGGCCCGGGTCACGGACGGCACCCATACGGGCCGGGGCGAATGCGTGCCCTACGCCCGCTACGGCGAGACCGTGGAGGGCGTGCGCGACCTCGTCGCCGCGCAGGGGCCGGCGGTGGCGGCGGGTGCGACGCGCGCCGACCTCCTCCGGCTGATGCCGGCGGGCGCGGCGCGCAACGCCCTCGACTGCGCCCTGTGGGATTACGAGGCCAAGGCGACCGGGCGGCCCGCCCATGCCATCGCCGGCCTCCCGCCGCCCTGCCCCGCCACCACCGCCTACACGCTCAGCCTCGGCACGCCCGAGGAGATGGAGGCGGCGGCCCGCGCGGCGGCGCAGCGGCCCCTGCTCAAGGTGAAGCTCGGGGGCGAGGGCGACCCGGCGCGCATCGCGGCCGTGCGCCGCGGGGCTCCGGCCGCGCGGCTCATCGTCGACGCCAACGAGGCCTGGCGGGCCGGCACCCTGGCCGAGAATCTCGCGGCCTGCGCGGCGGCGGGCGTGGAACTGATCGAGCAGCCGCTCCCCGCCTCCGACGACGGCGCCCTCGCCGGCCTGCCGCGCAGCATCCCGCTCTGCGCCGACGAGAGCCTGCACGACACGGCCGGCCTCGACGCGCTGCTCGGCCGCTACGACGCGATCAACATCAAGCTCGACAAGGCCGGCGGCCTCACCGAGGCCCTGGCGCTTGCCCGCGCGGCCCGCGAGCGGGGGCTCACCATCATGGTCGGCTGCATGGTCGGCACCTCGCTCGCCATGGCGCCGGCCATGCTGCTCGCGGACTTCGCCGCCTTCGTCGATCTCGATGGGCCGCTCCTCCTCGCCCGGGACCGCGAGCCCGGCCTGCGCTTCGAGGGCAGCACCATCCATCCGCCGGAGCCGGCCCTGTGGGGGTGACGGACCGGCAACCAAGATGCGCGCGGTGCCGGGGTCGACCGCGTCCGGGGATGCCCTGACTGCGTCTGCAGTCGCTCGCCGGTCTCGTGCGGGAAGTTGCGAGGGTCCGGCGAGCACCCGTGCAAGTCTGCATGAGTGCCGGCGTCACCAGGCGCGCAGGCGCTCAAGATAGGCGGCATTGGCGGGAGGCAGGGGCACCGGGCTCCAAAGGCCGGACAGCCCGGCCACCACCGCCAGACCGAAGGCGAGCCCCGCGAGGGGCAGCAAGCGCAGCCAGAGCGGCGCAGGCGCGGGCCAGTTCCGGAACCTGAGCGCCGCGGCAAGGTGCGCGGCAAGGGCCGCGAGGGCCAGCGCGTAATAGGGACCGAAGTAGAACACGAAGGGCGCGCGGCTCACCACGGCGGCCGCGAAATGGCTGTCGGTGTCGAGCGGCGGCTCCTGCATCCGCGCGAGGAGGATCGCGGGCACGTGCTGCAGCAGGAAGAAAACGAGATAGCCGCCCGAGAGCACCTGGAGCCAGGCCCACCCTCCGCGCGGCCACCCCCGGCCGAAGGCCAGCGCAACGCCCAGAAGGATCTGGACGGCGAAGAGCCCGATGAGAAGGGTTTCGGTCAACATCCCGCGATAGATCTCGCGGAGCCGCCGCAGCACCGCGAGATGCGCCGCAACCCCTGCCATCCCGGCGGCATGGGTGGCGAGATGCAGGGTGAGGAAAAGGCCGAGAAGGGCGGCGTTCCAACGATGGAAGCTGCGCAGGAGAGGCATGAGGGACATCACGTTGACCCGAGGAGGCAGCAACAAGCCCTGCTGTGGTTCTTTCAGGCAGGTAAGCCTGCCGCGGCTTTCCGAGCCGTCATGGCCCGGAGGCGGTGCAGGTGGGCGGCAAGAAGAGACTGGTACGAGCAGGATAGAACGGACCGGCTGCTGATAGGGAAATGACGGGAGCGATACGCTTCGGCATGCTCCGGCCCGAGACCCCTATGTGATTCGCCTCATCTTCCGCAAAGGGAGATGCGGGTCACGGGACGTGTTATTCAGCCCTTGTCGGACCGCCTCTCAACACACGGCATCACCGGCCCCATTGCACCTCGCCGAGGGCGTGGCGATGCCCGCCAACAACCTCATCCTGGTCTTCCGCGCCGGGGAGCGGATGGCCGGGTAGTTCGCCCGTCCACAGCCGAGGCCGGCCCGCTCCGCCTCGGACATTCGTACCCCTTCCCGGGGCCTGCGCCCTTGCCCACCCTCTGTTCCCGCAGGGGTCGTGCGGCGAGAGGATCCCGACTTCGACAGCGGCGCCGGATCCTCCGCGAGGAACGACCATCCCGTCATCGGGCACTGGCCAATGCCATCGGATACAGGCCACAATCGGGATCTTTGAGGGGGGAGAGCGGCGTGGCGGGACGGCACAGGATCGTGGTGGTGGGGGGCGGCGCCGCGGGGCTGGAACTCGCGACGAAGCTCGGCGACCGGTATGGCAAGCGCAAACAGGCGGAGATCACGCTGATCGACCGCTCGCGCACCCATATCTGGAAGCCGCTCCTGCACGAGGTGGCGGCAGGCAGCATGGATGTGGGCTACCATGCGGTCGATTACCTGCACCACGCCCACGCGCACCATTTCCGCTACCGGATCGGCGAGATGACCGGGCTCGACCGCGACCGGCGGGTGGTGAAGCTTGCCGCGAGCCACGACGCGGAGGGTCGCGAGGTGACCCCGGCGCGCGAGATCCCATACGACACCCTCGTCATTGCGGTCGGCAGCACCAGCAACGATTTCGGCACGCCCGGCGTGAAGGAATACGCCATCGCGCTCGACACGCCGGACCAAGCCGAGCGCTTCCACCGCCGCCTCGTCAACGCGATGATTCGCGCCCATGTGCAGGAAGGCCCGGTGCGGCCCGGCCAGCTCCACGTGGCGGTGATCGGCGCGGGCGCGACCGGGACCGAGCTGGTCGCGGAGCTCCACCGCACCACCCGCCACGTGGCGGCGACCGGCCTCGACCGGATCGACCCCGACAAGGACCTGAAGCTGACGCTGATCGAGGCCGCCGACCGCATCCTGCCGGCGGTGCCCGAGCGCCTGTCGCAGGACGTCATGGCCCTGCTCGCCGGGATCGGCGTCGAGGTGCGCACCCGCGCCCGCGTCACCGAGGTGCGCCCCGACGGGGTGCAGCTCGCCGACGGCAGCTTCATCCAATCCGAACTGGTGGTCTGGGCGGCCGGGGTGCGCGCGCCCGACGTGCTGCGCGACCTCGGCGGCCTTGAGACCACCCGCAACAACCAGCTCGTGGTCACCCCGACCCTGCAGACCACCCGGGACGAGAACATCTTCGCGATCGGCGATTGCGCCCACCTGATCGATGCGGCCACCCAGAAGCCGATCCCGCCGCGCGCCCAGGCCGCCCACCAGCAGGCGACCCATCTCCTCAAGCAGATGCCGAAGCGCCTCGCCGGACAGCCCCTCGTGCCGTTCCGCTACCGCGACTTCGGCTCCCTCGTCTCGCTCGGCGAATACACGACCGTCGGCAACCTGATGGGCTTCATCCGCGGCCGCAACGTCTTCATCGCGGGGCTGTTCGCCCGGATGATGTACCAGTCCCTCTACAAGATGCACGAGCAGGCGCTGCACGGCACCTGGAAGGTCACGCTCGACACGGCGGCGCGCGCGCTCACCCGGCAGACCGTTCCCCGGGTGAAGCTGCATTAGAGCGCTCCCCGCCGAAGTGGACGCCGGTTCGGCGCAAGGGAGCGCGACAGAGCAAAAAACCTTAAGCGCCCTGCCCGATCCGGTTGGATCGGGCAGGGCTCCAAGGGGGGCGGTTGCGCCGCACCCCGATCGGTGCTTCCGTGCGCCCGGCCCGCGCGGGCCGGAGAGGACCGACGAGCGATGATCCTGGTCAGCGTGATGTATCCGGGTGGGGCCGAGCCGGCCGCCTTCGATCTCGACTATTACCTCAAGCGTCACATGCCGCTCGTGCGCGAGCGCTGGTCGCCGATGGGCCTGGAGAAGGCGGAGGTCGTGAAGGCCGCCGCGACCCCCGACGGCAGCCCGCCGCCCTTCCAGATCATGGCGCTTCTCAGCTTCCGGTCGCTGGAGGACTTCCAGAAGGCCGCCGCGGCGCACGGCAAGGAGATCTTCGCCGACATCCCGAACTTCACGCGGGCCCAGGCCGTGGTGCAGATCAACGAGCCGCAGGCGTGGTGAGCCGCCCCGCATGATCGACATCGTCAAGATCGTGAAGGAGCAGCACCCGGATCTCGGGCCCTATTTCGTGGTGCTGCGGCCCATGTCCGGCCTGATCGCCCCGGAGGCGCCCGACGCGCTGGCGGAGGAGGTTCAGGTCTGGGCCGCCACCGAGGCGCCGAGCGCCCGGCTGTCGCTCCGGGACGTCACCTACGCGCTCTTCCCGGGCTGGCCGGAGGAGACCCGCACCCTGGAGGTGGTGTCGTTCGCGGACGCCACCGAGCTGGCGCGGTTCGCGACCCGCTGGACGCATTGAGTTCACCGGCGGCTTGGCAGCACTTCGGTGCGAGACCAGAAGGCCCGCGCATCCGAGAGGATGCGCGGGCCTTCTTCGATCGGGAGGGCGGCCGGCTCAACCGGCCCGCCGCGAGGGCTCCGGGGCCGGGACCGGCGCCTCGTCCTCCTTCGGCTTCGGCGGCGGGAACACGACCGGGGTGGCGGTCGCCACGAAGGGCGGTGCGGAGGTGTCGAGGCCGTTGCCGGCCGGATGGGCAGGCTTCTCCTCCTTCACCGCGGGGCCGGGCGCCGGGAGCGGGCCCGGCTCCGAGACCTCCTTCTCCTCCGGCGGAACCTCGCGGCTCGAGCGGCCGAGGAGTTCCGGCGGGGTCTGCCACACGAAGGCATCGAGCCGGCCACTCACCGGCGAGACCGGTGCCCAGCGGTCGGACACGATCCCGTCCGCGCACCAGGCCGGGTCGCGTGGAGCGTGGGCGGCGCGGGCGAGCCACTCGCGGGCGCGGCCCGAGCCGCGGCCATGCTCGGCCTCCTCGATCTCGGCCATCATCAGGTAGACGCGCTGCGTCGGGTTGTCCGCGAGCAGGGGGCTCAGCACGTCGCGGGCGCGGCCGAACTCCCGGGCTTCCAGGGCCGCACGCGCGATGGCGAAGCGCGATTCCGGATGCCAGGAGGACAGCCGGGCCAGCGTCTCGGCCCGGGCGAGCCGGTCGCGGCTCGAATCGCCCGGCCGCAGGTCGAGATAGACCCGGGCGAGGTCGGGATGCGGGCTGGCCTTCCACGCCGCCTCGACGACGCGCGCGGCGCGCTTGAGATCCGCGCGGCGCGCGAACAGGCGCCCGGCCACGGCCGCCGCCGGCACGAGGTCGGGGGCGAGCTTGACCGCCTCCCGCGCCTGGGCGAGGGCGCGCTCGGGATCGCCGGCCTCAAGCTCCAGGGCGCTCGCGGTGAGCAGCACCGCCCGCTGGCGGCGCGCTGCCGTCTTGTCGGCGATGCCGAGGGAGGCGCGGCGCGACACCGTTTCGAGAGCGTTGTTCCAGTCGCGGTCCGCGCATTGCGCCTCGAGCACCGCCTCGTTGGCCCAGGACACGCCGGGAGCGAGCCGCGCGGCCTCGGCCGCATAGGCCCGGGCCGTCGCCTCGTCGCCCTGGCGCCGCGCCTCGACGAAGAGGCCGCGCAGGCCGAGCACCCGGGTCTCGGGCTCCTCGGTCATCCGACGGAAGGCGTTCTCGGCGCCGGCCCGGTCGCCGGAGATCTGCGCGGCCTGCGCCTTCAGGAGCAGGGCGAGCGGCTCGTCGCCGAGCAGGCGCGCGGCCTCGCCCGCGTGGCGCCGGGCCGCCGCCGGATCGCCGGATCCCACCGCCACCATGCCGCGCGAGAGGGCCTCGTAGCCCCGGGCGCGCCGCCGCGCCCGGTTCCTGACGCGCAGGCGATGCGGGAACCGCAGGATTCCCCGGGTGAAGGCCCAGACGAAGCCGAGGATCACGGCGAAGATCAGCACCCCGACGAGCGCTGCCGCGAGGCTCGTCGCCACCTCGTAGCCGCTCCAGGTCACGGTCACGACGCCGGGATGGTCGGCGAGCCAGACCGCCCCGTAGGCGGCGATGGCCAGGAGGGCCAGGAAGGCGAGTGCGCGCCACATCGGTTCTTCTTCTCCTCAGGTCCGCGCGGGGCCGCGCGGCGGGGACGTGAGCGCCCCTTGGATCTCCACGTTCGGCGCGGCCGGTCAGGATCCGCGGAGCGACCCGCACCGAACCGCGCCACACAGGCATGACCGTCGTTCGGCCGCGAGCCGAATCGTCCGGCGGTTGGTTCCCGTCCTCAGCGCGCCGCGCCCGACAGCGCCGCGAAGGAGGCCGCGAGCCGCGCCCGCGCCGCATCCCCGGCCGCCGCCCGCGCCTTGAGCTTGTCGCCGAACGCGGCGGCCTCCTTGCGGGCGGCCTCCGGCAGCGCGTCGAAGGCGGCGGCCGCCTCGGCGATCGCGCCGCGGTCGAGGGCGCTCTGCACCTTCGCCACCGCCGCTTCGGTCTGATCAGCCGCCGGCTCGGCCGCGCCCGGGCTCGCCCCGCCATCGGCCTTGCGGACCGAGACGATCGATCCGGCCATGCTGGCGAGCCGGTCGGTGAAGCTGCCCCGCTCGGCCACCTCGCGCTGCTGGGCCGCCTTCACGGCAGCGAGGATCCGGGCGCCGACCGGCTGGAATTCCTGCGCCAGGGCGGCGGCGGTCGGCGCGCCTGTCGCCGCGAAGGGCTCCAGGGCGGCGAGCGGAGCGCCGTCGTCCGGCCCGAGCTGCTTGAGCGTCGCGAGGGCATCCGCATAGGGCGCACCGAAGGCCAGGGCCGTCGCGATCCGGTCTGCCGCGACCAGCCGCAGACCGGCCTGGAGCGCCCCGGCCTCCGCCCGGCCGGCGACCTCGCGGGCAAGCTCGGCGAGGCGCTGGTCCTGTGCCTTGCCGCGGGCCTCGACGGCCTGCTGGAGCGCATCGAGACGACCGGCCAGGGCCTTGTCCGCCTCCTGGTCGGCGCCGAGACGCTGGCCGAGATCGGCCTGGAGCGCCTTCAGGCCCGCATCGAGCCCGTCGAGCCGCCCGCGCAGCTCGCTCGTGTCGGCCTTGCCCTGCAGGCTCGCGAGCGCCTGCGCGAGGTCGTCGACCTTCTGGCGCAGCTCGGGGTTTTCGGTCCGGCCCTGCAGGTCGGCGAGGCGCTTGTCGAGCGCGTCGAGCCGCGCCTGGAGGGGCTCGGCCGGGGTCGGCGCAGATTCCGGCGTGCCGGGCGCGGAGGCGGCCGGAGCCGCGGAGGCAGCCGGCGCGGCCTCGGCCCGCCGGAGGGCCTCCGCCGCCTGGTCCGAGGCCGCCTTGGCGGACGCCTCGGCGGTGCGGACGGCGTCGGGCAGCGGGCGCAGCGCCGCCTCGGCGGCGGCGATCCGGCGGTCGAGGGCCTGCACGCTCTCGCGCGGCGCGAGATCGGCGAGGCGCTGATCGAGCCCGGCCGCCGGGTCGGCAGGCTTGGGCAGGAGGCCATAGGCGGGGCCGTAGACCTGAACACCGTAGAGAAGGCCCGCCCCGATCACGCCGCCGAGCAGCGAGGCGGCCAGAACGGAGCCGAACCCGGCGCCGGAACGCGCGGGCGCCGGGCCGGATGCGGGCACGGCCGTCGGCCGCGGCGGTGCGCTCCCTGTGGGGACCGCCTTGGGCGGCTCCGACTTCGGGGGCTCGGCCTTGGACGGTTCGGTCTTGGACGGCTCGGCCTTGCCGGGCTCGGGCTTCGCCGCCGTGGTGGCCGCGGCCGGACCCGTCTTCGGGACCGATGACGGCGCGGAGCCGGTGGCAGCCGCGGAAGCGGGTTTCGCCGGGCCGGTTGCCCCCGTCGCACCCGCCGCGGAAGCGGGCGACGATGGCGAGGACGGAGGGGTCCCGGGCTTGGCGGCGCCGGTCGAGCCGGGCGCTGTCGTGTCACCGGCGGCCGGTCCCTTGCCGGGCCCGGTTGCGCCGGCAGCCGCCGCGGGCGCTGTCGCGGGCTTGGCGGTTTCGGCCGGCCCGGCCCCGGGCTTCGCCGCAGCGGCTGCTCCGGACGGGGCGCCCCCGGGTGGTTTCGGCGGCGCGCCGGAGGCCGGCGAGGCCCCGGCGGGCGGCTTCGGCGGGGTGTCGGCGGCCGAAGCGCCGGGCTTGGCCCCCTCGCCCGGCTTCGGCGGCGTACCGGGGCCCGGCCCCTTTCCGGGGGCCTCGCTCACGCGGGTCGCCTTCAGGTCGATGATCGGGCCGTCCGCCGGGTTGGGGCCGCGTCCGCCGGGGCGGTTGCGGGAATCCTGGGGGTCCTTGTCGGATGGGGTCACGGACGAAGATCCTCACGACTGCGCGGAACGTGAACGAAGGGAACGCCCGCCGGCTGCCTCTGGCCCAACGATGACGCGGCCTAAGACCGGCCGGCGCCGACCGCGGCTGCTCTGGTGCGCCGTCCTTAGCACCGCTTCCCATCCAGGCGCGAGCCTCCTTGCGCGGGGGAGGCCGGAGCGAGGGCGGCGAGGAGCGCATCTTCGGTCGGCTGCGCCGCGACGAGATGGGACTGGATGCCGGCGCCGACCAGGGGCGCGGCGCAATCCTCGGACAGGCAGAGATGCGCGAGCCGCGCGAAGGCCTCGTCGCATCCGGCGGCGCGCGCGAGCCCGAGGGCGGTGGCGGCGCTGCGGCGGGAATAGTGCAGGACGGCATCGAGACGCCCCTCTGCCAGGGCAGCCGCGACGGGTTCGGGCAGGGACGCCACCGGCCTCGCCGCATAGGCGACCCAGGCCGTGACCGCATAGCCCGCGGCCGCGAGGGAGGCGGCCGGCTCCGGCTTGCGCTCGCGGCCCGCCGCGTGGAGGAGGCGGGCCCCGACCGGCAGGACGGCGGCGACGTGCCCGGCGAGCGCCGCCGCATCACCCTCCCCCTGGCGCACATCCGGGAGCCCGGCCGCGCGGGCCGCCTGCGCCGTGCGGGCGCCGACGCAGAAGGCGGTGAGATGGATAAGGCCCGCCGATTCCAGCGCCGGCACCGCGTTCGCACTCGTCAGGATCAGGGCGTCGAACACTCCGTCCGGCGGCGGCGCGTGGCTAAGGCCGAGATCGAGCACGGGCGCGAGGAGCGGCGCATGGCCGAGATCCGACACAAGCGCGGCCGTGCGTGCGCCAGCCGGCAGCGGCCGCGCGACCCAGACCCGCAGGGGCGTCCGATCCAGCCTCAGCGCGCCGCCGCTCACCTCGCCTCCCATCTTTGCGGGGCGGGTCCCCCGGGTTATCTGAGCCCCAAGCATACCGGGCCCGGCGCTGTGCGCCATCCCTCCGCCTGCCTCGCGAGCGCCACTACGATGAACGTCCTCGGCATCGAGACCACCTGCGACGAGACCGCGGCCGCGATCGTGGCCGCCGCGGAGGATGGGCGCGGCGTCATCCGCGCCAACGAGGTGCTGAGTCAGATCGCCGAGCACGCCGCCTATGGCGGCGTCGTGCCGGAGATCGCGGCCCGGGCCCACGTGGAGGTGCTCGACCGCCTGATCGCCCGCGCCCTGCACGAGACCGGCCTCGTCTTCGACGATCTCGACGGCATCGCGGTCGCGGCCGGACCGGGGCTGATCGGCGGCGTGCTGGTCGGGCTCGTCACGGCCAAGACCCTGGCCCTCGTCACCCGCAAGCCTCTGCTCGCCGTCAACCACCTGGAGGCGCATGCCCTCACGGCCCGGCTCACGGAGGGCATCGGCTTCCCGTATCTCCTCCTCCTGGCCTCGGGCGGCCACACGCAGCTCGTCGCCGTGAAGGGCGTCGGCGAGTACCTGCGGCTCGGCACCACCATCGACGACGCCATCGGCGAGGCCTTCGACAAGGTGGCGAAGCTCCTCGGCCTCGCCTATCCGGGCGGCCCCGAGGTGGAGCGCGCCGCCGAGACGGGCAATCCCGAGCGCTTCGCTCTGCCGCGCCCGATGCTCGGCCGGCGCGAGCCGAATTTTTCCCTGTCGGGGCTCAAGACCGCCCTGCGCCTCGAAGCCGAGCGCATCGCGCCCCTCACCAACCAGGACGTGGCCGACCTCTGCGCCAGTTTCCAGGCCGCCATCGTGGACGTGGTGGTGGACCGGGTGCGGGGGGCTTTGCGCGCCTTCGGCGACGTGGCCGGGCACCCGACCGCGCTCGTCGCGGCGGGCGGCGTCGCGGCGAACGGGGCGCTGCGGCGGGCGCTGACGCAGCTCGCGGGCGAGGCCGGCCTGCCCCTGGTGGCCCCGCCCCTGCCCCTCTGCGGCGACAACGGCGCGATGATCGCCTGGGCCGGGCTGGAGCGCCTGCGGCTCGGCCTTATCGACGACATCACGGCGCCCGCCCGCCCGCGCTGGCCCTTCGCCGAGGCGCTGCCGGCGACCGCCGGATGAGCCCCGCCCGGCGAGAGGCGGCGCCCGACGCCGCGGCGATGCAGCGGCGCTGGCGCGCGCTGGTCGACGAGCGCCTGCCCGAAGCGGCCGCATCGCGCGGCGACTGGCCGGTGCGCCTCAACCACTGCTTTGCCCGCATCCTCCTCGACAATGCCTGCGGCGGGCCGTGGCGCGAGAGCGTCGCGCCCCCCGCCTGGGCGAACATGCCGCCCGCGCGGCTCGCGGCGGCGCTCGCCCTCGGCGAGGCCGTCCTGCGGGGCGAGGCGGATCTCGCGGAACTCAACCGCCGCTCGCTGGCATGGCGCGGCAGGCTGCGCAGCGCCGCAGCCCCGCCGGAACTCGCAGGCCCGGGCTTTCGCCTGCGACGCTGGCGCCGCGAGGACGATGCCCCCTTCGCGGCCCTCAATGCCGATCCGGCGGTGATGCGCTTCTTTCCGGCGCTGAAGAGCCGGCGCGAGAGCGAGGCGGAGGCCCGCGCGCTCGACCGGCGCTTCGAGCAGGACGGCTTCGGCCCCTGGGTGCTCGAGGCGGAGGGCACCTTCGTGGGCTTCGTGGGCTGCTGGCGTCCGGTGCGCCCCCTGCCCTTCGCGGCGGTGCCGGGACACGTCGTGGAGATCGGCTGGCGGCTCGCCCGCTCCGCCTGGGGCCGGGGGCTGGCGACGCGAGGCGCGCGGCTCGCCCTGGCGGATGCCTTCGGGCGCTGCGGTCTTCCGGAGGTCGTGGCCTATACGGCGGTTCTGAACCGCGCTTCGCAGCGGGTGATGGAGCGGCTCGGCATGGAGCGGATCGAGGAATTCGCCCATCCGGCGCTCGTCGAGGGCGATCCGCTGCGCCCGCACGTGGTCTACCGGCTCAGCGCTGCGCGCTTCGCGGGCAGCGCCGTGCGCTTCGCGGGCGGCACGGTGCATTCCGCAGCCGGCGCCGCGACCGTCGCGTCCGGAGGCGACCGATGAGCGCCCGCCCTGTCGCGGTCATCGGCGGCGGCTCCTGGGGCACGGCGCTCGCCAATGCCGCCGCCTTGGCCGCCCCGCGGGAGGTGGTGCTGTGGCTGCGCGACGCCGCGGCCGCCCAGGCGATGGCGACGTCGCGCGAGAATGCCCGCCACCTGCCCGGGGTGCCGCTTCACCCCGGGGTGCGGCCGACGGCCGATGCGGCGGCTTTGCGGACGGCCGAGGCCGTGCTCCTCGTCACCCCGGCCCAGACGCTGCGCGGGGTACTGACGGACCTCGCGCCCGCCCTCGATCCGGCCGCCCCCTTGATCCTCTGCGCCAAGGGCATCGAGCGGGGCACCAACGCCTTCCTCACCGATGTCGCGGCCGCAATCGTGCCGGGCGCCGCCCTGGCGGTGCTGTCGGGCCCGAGCTTCGCGGCGGACGTTGCCCGCGGGCTGCCGACTGCCGTGACCCTCGCGAGCCGCGACGGCGACCTCGCGGCACGGCTCGCGGCAGCTTTGTCGGGGCCGAGCCTGCGCGTCTACCATGGCACCGACCCGCGCGGGGTCGAGATCGGCGGGGCGGCCAAGAACGTCCTCGCCATCGCCTGCGGCGCCGCCATCGGCCGGGGCCTCGGCGAGAGCGCCCGGGCGGCGCTCGTCGCCCGCAGCTTCGCCGAGCTGATGCGGTTCGCCCGGGCCTGGGGCGCACGGCCCGAGACCCTGATGGGCCTCTCGGGCCTCGGCGATCTCGTGCTCACCGCGACCTCGGCCCAGTCGCGCAACTTCGCCTTCGGCGAGCGCCTGGGCCGCGGCGCGAGCCCGATGGAGGCGGGAGGCGGCGCGCTCGCCGAGGGGGCGCACACGGCGGCGGCCCTCGTCGCCCTGGCGCATCGGCGCCGCGTCGAGATGCCGGTGGCCGAGGCGGTGGCCAGCCTCGTGGCCGGGACGATCAGCCTCGACGACGCCATCGCGGGCCTGCTCAGCCGGCCGCTGCGGGCCGAGATCTGAACCGCGACCCGGTATCGTGACCGAAATGCCGCAACGCAGTCGAAAGCGAACGCCGCGCCGCTTTTCAACTGCCGCTTCACTCGGTGCCGACTAGTCTTCTGTCGGAAACACTCTGGATTCGGACCGGCCCGATGGTGATTCGAGCAAGCGCCCTCGGCGCGGCGGCGGCGGGGTTACTGGCCTCGCAGGCCTCACGGGCGGCGGACCTGCCGGCGCAGGCGGCTCCGATACCGGCCTTCGTCGTCCAGGACTGGTCGGGGTTCTATGTCGGCAGCCATCTCGGGGGCGTCGTCAGCGGGCGGGGCGAGCGCCGCGTGGTCAGCGGTGACGGCGGCGGGCTGATTCCGGCCGGGTTCGGCGGGCGCGGCGGCCGCACCGGCATCGCCATCGGCCGGATCGAGGGCCGCACCGTCTTCCAGGGCGTGCATGCCGGCTACAACTGGCAGCAGGGCAGCGCTGTCGCCGGCATCGAGGCCGACCTGGCGAGCCTCGGGCCGGTGGACGACCTGCTCGGCAGCGTGCGCGGCCGCCTCGGCTTCGGCAGCGACCGGCTGCTGATCTACGGGACGGGGGGCCTCGCCATCCGGTCCGTGCCCGGCCTGGTGCTCGGCACCTTCGTGGGCGGCAACGGCGGGGCCGGCGGCAATGGCGGACCGGGCGGCGCCGGCGGCAATGGCGGCAACGGATTCGGCACGCTGACAATCGCCCGCGGTGGCAGCGACGATGTCGGCTTCGTCGGCGGCGGCGGCGTCGAGGTGAAGCTGACTCCGCTGGTGGGGGCCGGCCTCGAGGCCCTGTACTATCGCTTCGACGGCCCGCGCCTTCTCGGCGCACCGCGGGACTTCCTGACCCTGCGGGGCCGCCTGACCCTCCACCCGGGCGCGGCACTCGCCCCGGCCTCGTCCCTGGCCTCCTTCCCCGTGTCCTGGGCCGGCGCCTATGTGGGCGGGCACCTCGGCGCGCTTCACACCCTGTCCGGCAGAACCTTCGGGTCCACGGCGCTCGCCGGGGGCGAGCCCGGCGGAGCGGGGCAGCGCGGGATCGATGGCGGCGGCGGTGGCGGCGGCGCCGTGGCCTTCGCCGGGCTGGCGCGCAGCCCCGCGATCCTCGGCGGTGCCCATCTGGGCTACAATTGGCAGAACGCCGCGCTGGTCTACGGGGCCGAGGGCGATGTCTCCGTTTCGGCTGCCGACAGCCACCGGTATCTGGGGACGATTCGCGGCCGCCTGGGCTGGAGCGGCGGGGCCACCCTGGTCT
This sequence comes from Methylobacterium nodulans ORS 2060, assembly GCF_000022085.1. Classification (NCBI taxonomy): domain Bacteria; kingdom Pseudomonadati; phylum Pseudomonadota; class Alphaproteobacteria; order Hyphomicrobiales; family Methylobacteriaceae; genus Methylobacterium; species Methylobacterium nodulans. The sequence continues at coordinate 4,514,417 of NC_011894.1, read as the reverse complement.
ACGCCACGGCGGGCGTCGCCTTCGCGGGCAACGAGAGCGTACGGGCGGTCTTCGCCGGCAACGGCGGGGCCGGCGGCAATGGCGGCGCGGTGCTGGCCGCGCCGGGCGGGGCGGGCGGAGCCGGCGGGCAGGCCCTGGCCTTCCGGGCCAACGACACCGAGATCGGCTTCGTCGTCGGCGGCGGCCTCGAGGCACGCCTGAGTGAGCGCGTCAGCGCGGGCGCCGAGGCGCTCTATTACGGCCTGTCCAGCCGCGCCTTCGCGCCCGCCCTGCCCGGTCCCGGCCGCACCCTGGTGGCTGGCCGCGGCAACGACGCTCTCGTCCTGCGCACGCGCCTCTCGTTCAGCTTCGAGCCCTGAGCGCCCCCGGCGAGCGGCCATCATCGTTCTCGATCGAACCTGACCGGCGTGGCGGCCGCCACGCCGGTCAGGTTCTATTTCGGTCCCCTTCCTGAGCGCGTCGGCGACGCACAGCCTGCCGTCGCGATAGCGCGCGGCGGCGCGGCCGTTGCCGGGCGATCCTGGCACGGGCCGGCTCCATGCGTGCGAGGCTCGCCAAGCCCGGCGCGATACGAACGGTCTTCCGGCCAGTCCTCGGCGCCATCCCGTCACGCGTGCGCGATAGCACCTCCGGCCCTCGGAAGGGCCGATACAGTTCTCGTGTCGCTGGAACAGACCAACCGGCAGCGAAAACATCGAACGGATTGGACCGAACCCTAGGTCGGTGCCCGCACTCACCCGCACACCCCAAATGATCGGCCCAGTTCACGACCGGCACAGCACCTGAATGGCGAGAGTGGTTAACATTCATACTCCATTCAGCGCCACGCCAGCAAATTGAAACAACAGAGAATACAGAACAAATATCGGCCATTCCTTCAAAACAGGGGATGGCAAGCTCGCGCCAGAAGACGTCGCGAAGTAATACGCTCGTATCTGCGTAAACGCGCATGGGGTCCGGCGCGCTCAGCGGCCCCTTTACATCCCGTCACAGCAACTCGGCACCAACGGTGGCCGGTACAGGAGGTTGTCATGAAGAAGACGATGTTCGCGGTGGTGTCGGTCATCGCCATGATGGCGGCCTCGCCGCAGGCCTTTGCCTGGGGTGTCGGCGGCAACGGCGGCGCCGGCGGCGGCGGTTATTACGGCGGCTATGGCGGGACCGGCGGCGGCGGCGGCGGCGCCACCAAGGGCGGCTACGGCGGCAACGGCGGAAGGGGCGGCTCCGGCTATTATGGCGGCGGCGGTGGCGGTGGCGGCTGGGGCGGCAGCGGCTCCTACGGGGGCCGGGGCGGCAATGGCGGCGGCGGCGGCAGCGGCTACTATGGCGGGGCCGGCGGCGGCGGCGGCGGCGGCGGTTCGGGCGCCTTCGGGGGCCGGGGCGGCAACGGCGGCAAGGGCGGCATGGGCAGCTATGGCGGCATCGGCGGCTCGGGCGGCGGCGGCGGATCGGCGGCCGGGTACGGCTCGAGGGGCGGCAACGGCGGCGCCGGCGGCAATGGCAGCCATGGCGGCGTCGGCGGGGCCGGCGGGCAGGGCGGCAACGTCTACTAACGGCGGCTGAGCGAACCCCTCCACGGCGACGGTCGCCGGCCCGTGGAGGACCGCATCCGGGCCGGAGACCTGCGGCGACGCGGGGCTCCGGCCCGGCACATCGTGCAGGCCTTAAGGCCGGCGGCCGGATTCCCGACACGAGGCAGATCCGATGAAGACCCTCACCCTTCTGGCGGCCGCCGGCAGCGCAGCGCTCGCCGGCACCTTCGCCCTGGCGGCACCCGGGCCGGCAATGCCGGAGCCGACCCGGGATCTGGTCATACGGACCGGATCGGGTGATGGCGCCGGCCTCCCCGGCGCCCCGGGCGGACGGGCCGGTGCCCCGGGCCGCGTCGGCGGCACCTGGAGCGGGCCCGCGGCCCCGGCCAGTCCCGAGGCCCTGCGCCGCTACTGCGTCGACCTCCTCGACCCGGCCGATGCCCGGTCGGCGTCATCATCCACGGAATTCCGGCCCGCCGACTGCGCCGGCCTGTTCGCCGGGACCGAGACGGGGCCGGTGGGCAGCGGGCGGTCCGACCGGTCCCTCGCCCGCAGCTGCGCCGATTGGCTCAGGCACCCCGGCGCGACCATGGACACCGATGGCCTGGAGCCGGAGGATTGCAGCGCCTTGGTGACGGGCCTCGACAGCACTGCCCCGCGCCGGGACGCGACCGGGCTTGGCGGGCGGGCGGCCGATGGGCCGAGCATTGCGGGCGGGATCGGCGGGCGAGGCGGCCGGGCCGGGACCGGGCCGGGTGCCGGCCTGGGCGGCGCCGGGGGAGCCGGGGTCGGCGGCGGCGTGGGCGGGGCCGGCGGGGCCGGCGGCTCCGTGCGCTGAGGCACCGCACTGCCCTGAGGTCCGGCCGGCTCGTCCGGCCGGACGAGCCGGACCCCGGTTCCTCATCTGGACGCAGGATCCATCGAGAGCTGAACGCCTATGATCCGAAATCCCGCCTGATGGCGTGACCATCGGGCTTTCGGCTTCGCTCGAGCGCCGCACACGGCGTGTGGTCCGGTTTTCGAACCGGTCGTCCGGAAACCGGATCGATGTCCGGCCGGGTGGGAGCCGCTATTGAAATTCCCCTGACCTCCTCCCGCAGAGTTCGAAAAGCTGCGCATCCGCGCAATGAGGGCACAATTAAGTAACACGAAACGCTTGCGTATTCTGTCGCCGCTTCAGCCTTGACATCATCACTGAGAACACTCTGGCTTTTGCCATCAGGGATAAGTTCCCTGCACGCCCGCTTCATACACTGATCATCCCAAAGCGTCATGTTGCCGACATCTTTCACACCAACGCCGCGGAGCGCGAGGCCATCCATGAACTTGCGGCACTGTGCTGCGAGCAGATTCGCAATGAGGACGAGAGCGTCGGCGGGTTCAACTTCGGCTCGAATATCGGTGAAGCGGCCGGGCAGAAGATCTTTCATGCCCATGTGCATCTGATCCCGCGCCGAACGGGGGACGCTTCACTTGCACCTGCGCGCCCGGATTGAGCGGTGAGGGCCGGGCCGGCAGGGTGAAGTCGAAACGAGGAGGACAGACCTTTAACCGTCATATCGCCGAGTCCGCGCCCTTGACGATCGGGCCAGGGCGTCGGAGCGTTGCCGCATGCGGCCGGCAGGCGAGACCGGCCGGTCGGGAGGATCGGGGATGCTCACACGGCGCGGCTTCGGCCGTATCGCGTCCTGCGCGCTCTGCGCGACGGCGGGGTTCCTGGCGACGGACGCCTCGGCGCAGTCGCCGCCCAGCCCGACATCGGGCGTGCGGCGCAAGGTCCTGTCGCAGGTCGAAGGACCGACGCCGGGCTACGTCACGATCATCGTCGAGGCGGAGGTCGACCCGGGCGTGCTGGTCGCACGACACACCCATCCGGGGGTCGAATCCGGCTACATCCTCGACGGCGCGATCGAGATCCCCATCGAGGGCCAGGCGACCAGAACCTACAAGGCCGGGGAGGCGTTCCAGGTGCCGCCGAACACGCCGCATGCGGGAGCCCGGAACGGCGACCGGACCTTGCGCTTCACCAGCACCTACATCGTCGAGAAGGACAAGCCGTTGGCCTCGCCCGCTTGAGCGGGCGAGGAGCCTCGGCGCCTCAGAACAACCCCTCGATCTGGCCATTCGCGTCGAGGTGGATCCCCTCGGCGGCCGGGACCTTGGGCAGGCCCGGCATGGTCATGATCTCCCCGCAGATCACCACCACGAAGCCGGCCCCGGCGGACAGGCGCACGTCGCGCACCGCCACCACGTGGCCGCTCGGAGCACCCATCAGATTCGGATCGGTCGAGAACGAGTACTGCGTCTTGGCCATGCAGACCGGCAGCTTGCCGTAGCCGTCCTTCTCGAACTGGGCGAGCTTGGTGGCGGCCTTCGATTCGACCTGGATGTCCGCAGCCCCGTAGAGGGTCTGGGCGATGGTGCGGATCTTGTCGGTGAGCTTGGCGTCCTCGGGATAGACGAAGTTCGGGGTCTTCGGCGCCCCGCCCTCGGCGAGGGCCACCACCGCGCGGGCGAGTTCCTCGGCCCCCGCCCCGCCCTCCGCCCAATGGCGGCAGGTGATCGCCTCGACGTCGAGCTTGTCGCGGCAGAGCGCCTTCAGGGTGGCGAGCTCGGCCTCGGTATCAGTATGGAAGTGGTTGACCGCCACCACCACCGGCAGGCCGAAGCGGCGCACGTTCTCCACGTGGCGGGCGAGGTTGACAAAGCCCTTCTCGAGTGCCGCGATGTTCTCCGTGCCGAGCGCCTTCTTCTCGACGCCGCCATGCATCTTGAGCGCGCGCAGGGTCGCCACGATGACGACAGCGCTCGGCGACAGACCGGTCTGGCGGCACTTGATGTCGATGAATTTTTCCGCGCCGAGATCCGCGCCGAAGCCCGCCTCCGTCACCGCGTATTCGCCGAGGCGCAGGCCCGTGCGGGTGGCGATTACCGAGTTGCAGCCATGCGCGATGTTGGCGAAGGGGCCGCCATGGATCAGGGCCGGGCTGCCCTCCAGGGTCTGGACGAGGTTCGGCTGCAGGGCGTCCTTGAGCAGCACCGCCATGGCGCCGGTCGCCTTGAGGTCGGCGAGCGTCACCGCCTTGCGGTCACGGGTCTCGGCCACCACGATGCGGCCGAGGCGCGCCTCGAGGTCGGCGAGGTCGCGGGCGAGGCAGAACACCGCCATCACCTCGGAGGCCACCGTGATGTCGAACCCGTCCTCGCGCGGGTAGCCGTTGGCGACGCCGCCGAGCGACTGCGTGATGGAGCGCAGGGCGCGGTCGTTCATGTCGACCACGCGGCGCCAGGCGATGCGGCGCACGTCGATGTTGAGCTCGTTGCCCCAGTAGACGTGATTGTCGATCAGCGCCGCCGCGAGGCTGTGGGCCGAGGTGATGGCGTGGAAATCGCCCGTGAAGTGGAGGTTGATCGCCTCCATCGGGACGACCTGGGACTTGCCGCCGCCGGCCGCGCCGCCCTTCATGCCGAAGCACGGGCCGAGCGACGGCTCGCGCAGGCAGATCACCGCCTTCTTGCCGATGCGATTGAGGGCGTCGCCGAGGCCCACCGTCGTGGTGGTCTTGCCCTCGCCGGCGGGCGTCGGGCTGATCGCCGTCACCAGAATCAGCTTGCCCTCGGGCTTCGCCTCCAGGGAGGCGATGTGGGCATGGTCGATCTTGGCGATGTGCCGCCCGTGCGGGTGCAGGGCCGCGTCCGGGATGCCGATCTTCTCGGCGATGGCGCTGATCGGCTGAAGGGTCGCCGCGCGGGCGATCTCGATGTCGGTCGGCATGGAACCCGATGGCTGTTGTTCTGGGGAGCGTGACGTGGCGTCCGTCTCAGGTCACCTTAAGCCGCGCGGCTGGATTCAGGCCAGACTAAATCGGTTGATCATTCGGCTCAGAAAATTCTAACGCACGCGAGCCAAGACTGTACTTTAGTCTAGAGCTTTTTCCGACGAAGCGGATACCGGTTCGTCGTAGAAAATGTGGCAAATTCAAAGGCCTAGAGTGGCATCCGGTCCACCGTGAACGGATGCCGCTCTAGGCGACCGCGCGAATGACTCGGCCGAGTTTGTCGACGAGCTCGCCGATCTGGTCCTCACTGATGATGAGGGGCGGCGTCACCGCGATGGTCTCGCCGGTGATGCGGATCATCAGGCCGAATTCCTGGAAGGCGCGGTCCATGGCCTCGAAGGCCCGGGCGCCGGCCGCATCCGGCCGCGAGGCGAGGTCGATGGCGCCGACGAGGCCGAGCGTGCGGATATCGAGCACGTTCGGCAGGCCCCGCAGGGACATCAGGGCCTCGCCGAGCACCGGTTCCAGGCGCTTGGCGCGGGCGAACAGCTCCTCCTCGCGATAGAGATCGAGGGTGGCGAGCGCCGCCGCGCAGGCGAGCGGATGCGCCGAGTAGGTGTAGCCGTGGAAGAGCTCGATCGTGCGCTCGGGCCCCTGCATGAAGGCGTCGTAGATCCCCTTGCGCACGAGCACGCCGCCCATCGGCACGGTGCCGGAATTCACCGCCTTGGCGAAGGTGATCATGTCGGGCACGACGCCGTAGCGCTCGGCCGCAAAGGCATGGCCGAGGCGGCCGAAGCCGGAGATGACCTCGTCGAAGATCAGGAGGATGCCGTGCCGGTCGCAGATCTGGCGCAGGCGCTGCAGGTAGCCCTTGGGTGGCGGCAGCACGCCGGTGGAGCCTGCCATCGGCTCGACGATCACCGCCGCGATGGTCGAGGCGTCGTGGAGCGTCACGATGCGCTCCAGATCGTCGGCGAGATGCGCTCCCCATTCCGGCTCGCCCCGCGAGAAGGCCTGGTGCTCGCGCGAATAGGTGTGGGGCAGGTGATCGACGCCGGCGAGCAGCGTGCCGAAGAACTTGCGGTTGCTGACGATGCCCCCGACCGAGATGCCGCCGAAGCCGACGCCGTGATAGCCGCGCTCGCGGCCGATCAGCCGGGTGCGGCTGCCCTGCCCGCGCACGTTCCAGTAGGCGAGCGCGATCTTGAGCGCCGTGTCGACGGCTTCAGATCCGGAATTGCAGAAGAAGACGTGATCGAGGTCCCCCGGCGCCAGGGCGGCGAGGCGGGAGGCCAGCGCGAAGCCGCCCGCATGGCCGAACTGGAAGGCCGGCGAGAAGTCGAGCTCGGCCGCCTGGGCCTGGATTGCCGAGACGATCGGGTCTCGGTTGTGGCCGGCATTGCAGCACCACAGGCCCGCCGAACCGTCGAGCACGGCCCGCCCGTCCGGCGTGTAGTAGTGCATGTCCTTGGCGCGGGCGATCATGCGGGGCTTGCTCTTGAAGGCGCGATTCGCCGTGAAAGGCAGCCACCACGCATCGAGATCGTTCGGCGCCAAAGCATCGTTGGCCGCCCTCAAGCCCGCCGCGTTCACCGCCATCCGCCCTCTCCTCGCCGATTGCGTAGCCGCGACGGTAGCAGGGGCGTCCCTGCGACGCAAAAGGGCGCGACGTTAATCATTCCGTACGATTCGCAACCGGTGGAGAGGCGCGGTTCACGACTCCTCGCGAGAGTGCCGGCGATGGAGTTCGGGAGACGGGAATGGGTTTCCTCCTGCGCGCCGGCCTGGTGATCGGCCTTCTCGCCTATGCGTCGGCGCCCGCGACCACCGTGACCGCGGGCAGGCCCGGGCCGGGCCTCGCCGAGCAGGCTGCCGCGGCGGTGCCGGCCACCCTCGACGCCCTGCCGCCCGGCCTGCGCGAGCGCATGATCCGCGAGGGAGAGGCCGCCGCGAGCCGCGCGATCGCGGCCCAGCTGCGTGCAAGCCCGGGCGCTCCCGCCGCGGTGGAAACCGACCGGGAGGCGGCTCCGCCTCCCCCATCCCGGGAGTACTGATATATCAGTTCCTGCCAGATGTTCCTGGATATCTTCTGGCCCGATCATGTCCCCGGATAGAAATCGGGATCGCAGACCGGGCCGACTCGCCTATTGGTCGAGCAGCTTGGCGAACTGCATTTCATATGCCAGGGTACAGGGCAACCTGACGGCTGCGAGGACTTGCCGCCCGGCCTGTCGTGACGACTTCGGGCGGCAACTCGGGGCCGACGGGTCTCGGATGAGTGTTCGCGCCGGGATGCCGTGCCTCGCTACTTCTTCGACGTGATGGATTCGACGCGCAGCGTCCCCGATGAGGCCGGCCTCGAATGCCGGGACCTCGGCGAGGCACATCTGCGAGCCTGCGCCCTCATCGCCGACGCCATGACCGGACCGGAGACGCTCGCTCTCGATTGGCGTCTATGGCGCGTCGAAGTCCGCGACGAGGCCCGCAGCCTGTTGTTCAGCGTGCCGTTCCCGCCCCGGCTCGACTAGAGCCGTTCCCGACCTGATTGCATCAGGTCTGCGGCTCTCAGCTCTTGATGTGACGCGCTCCCTTGCGCCGAACCGGTGTCCATGTCGGCGGGGAGCACTCCAAGCACCCCGAACCAGACTGTGCGGAACCGATCCTCCCTGCGCGACGCGACTGGACCGTGCGCCATTGCGTTATACTGTGGGGGAGTTATCAGATCGGGGTCGGTCGCGTCTGTCGGGAAAGGTGGCGATGGGGGAGTCTGGGGAGCGGATCGCCGAGGAACAGATCCGGAAGACGCTCGACGCCGTGCTTCGCACGCCCTGCTTCACCCGTTCACCCAAGCTCGCGAGCTTCCTGCGTTTCGTGGTCGAGGAGGAACTCGCCGGACGCGGCGCGGCGCTCAAAGCCTATACGATCGCGACCCGCGCGCTCGGCCGCGGAGGTGATTTCGATCCGAGCCTCGATCCGAGCGTGCGCGTCGAGGCCGGGCGGTTGCGCCGCACCCTCGACGAGGCTCACGCGCTGGCCGGCCCGGGATTCGGCGTCCGGATCCGCATCCCGGTCGGCACCTATCGACCGCATTTCGAGATGGTCGAACCGCCCTCCCCCGCTGCGGAGCCCGTTGTGGCCCCGGCCGCTGCGGAGCCCGCCATGCCGACGCACCTCGTCGTCGCCTTTAGCCCGCGCGGCCAGACCGCGATCATCGCGCTCCTCACGGGCATCCTCCTGATGCTCTGCATCGAGGTCGGGCTGCTGCTCGGCGGAACGGTCCCGGTCGATCGGGGGATCGGGCGCGGGACCAGCCTCGCCGAGAGCCTGCGGTGAGAGCGGCTCGCCTATAGCGAAGCGGCCAGGGCGGCGAGCTGATCGGCGCAGCGCCCCCAGCCCGTGTGGAAGCCCATGGCCTCGTGCGCTTCGCGGTCGGCGTGGCTCCAGTGGAGGAGGTCGGGCTCGGTTCAGGCGCGGTAGGGGGCGGAGCGGGGCGCCGGGATCAGGCGGGTGAGCACGAGGTCGCGGTCGTCGGTCGTCATGGGCCCCTCCCGCTCAGCGCTTCGGCTGGTTCATCGCCCAGATGATTCCGAACGGGTCGCGCAGCTGGCCGTAGAGGTCGCCCCAGAACATCTCCGCCACCGGCATCACCACCTCGGCTCCGGCCGCCACCGCCCGGTCCCACCACGCCGCGATATCGTCGACGGGGAGCAGGAGGGAGAAGCCCTGCGGCGCCCGCCACGGATGCCCGTGCTCCGGATAGGCGTCGCTCAGCATCAGCGAGCTGCCATTGACGTAAAGGTGCACATGCATGGTGCGGCCCTTCTCGTCGGCCGGGTGCGCGGCGGCGATCTCGGCGCCGAAGGCTCGCGTGTAGAAGGCGGCGGCGTCCATCGCGCCGTCGACCGTCAGGTAGGCGACGACCCCGCCCTTCACGGCCGGGGAAGGCTTCGTCTCGGTGCTCATCGGTGTCGGTCCTCTCGAAGGCGGCCTCTTGTCGGGCCCGCCCCAAGGACGATCGGGGCGGGTGCGATCCGACATCATCGCGAGATATTTTCGCAGCGGCGTCCGGTGACGCCGCTCCGGCCGAGCCGCCCCTCAGAGCGGCTTCTTGAGCATCCGCGCGCAGAGGCCGACGATGCCCTCGCGGAACAAGATCACGCAGATCACGAACACCACGCCCTGGATGATCGTCACCCAGGCGCCGAACTGCGCGAGGTAGTTCTCCATCGCCACGATCACGAAGGCGCCGATGATCGGCCCGAACACCGTGCCCATGCCGCCCACCAGCGTCATCAGCACCACCTCGCCCGACATCGACCAGTGCACGTCGGTGAGCGAGGCGAGCTGGAACACGATCGCCTTGGTCGCCCCGGCCAGCCCCGCCAGCGTGGTCGAGAGCACGAACACCGCCAGCTTGTACTGGCTCGCCCGGTAGCCCAGCGACACCGCCCGCGGCTCGTTGTCCCGGATCGCCTTCAGCACCTGGCCGAACGGCGAGTGGATGATGCGGTAGATCAGCAGCAGCCCCAGGAAGAAGATCAGCGCCACCAGCGCATACAGCACCCGGTCGTCCGCCAGGCTGATCACCCCGAACAGCTGGCCGCGCGGCACCGCCTGGATGCCGTCCTCGCCGCCGGTGAACGCCGCCTGCAGCGAGAAGAAGAACACCATCTGGGCCAGCGCCAGGGTGATCATCGAGAAGTAGATGCCCTGGCGCCGGATCGCCAGCGCCCCGAACACCAGGCCGAGCAGCGCCGCGGTGAGCGTGCCGGCCAGGATCGCCAGTTCCGGGCTCAGGCCCCAGACCTTGGCGCCATAGGCCGCGATGTAGCTCGCCATGCCGAAATAGGCGGCATGGCCGAAGCTGAGCAGCCCGCCGTAGCCGAGCAGAAGGTTGAAGGCCAGCGCGAACAGCGCGAAGCACAGCACCTTCATCAGGAAGACCGGGTAGAGGATCAGCGGCAGCACCGCGAGCGCGACCGCGATGCCGATGAACACCAGGCGGTGGAGCGCCTTGGTGTCGCGGCCCTCCGGCAGGGCGCTGGCGATGGGGGTGGCGTCGTCGGGCGCCGTGGCGGCGGAGTGGGCCATCTCAGGCGGTCCTTGCGGGAGCGGGAAGCGGAGGATGCAACATCAGGCGGTGCGTCCGAACAGGCCGGCGGGCTTGACCAGCAGCACCAGCACCATGATGACGAAGATCACGGTCGAGGAGGCTTCGGGGTAGAACACCTTGGTGAGGCCCTCGACCAGGCCGAGCGTGAAGCCGGTGACGATCGAGCCGAGGATCGAGCCCATGCCGCCGATCACCACCACGGCGAAGACCACGATGATGATGTCGGCGCCCATGTTGGGGTTGACCGAATAGACCGGGGCGGCGAGCACGCCCGCGAAGGCGGCGAGCGCGACGCCGAAGCCGTAGGTGAGGGTGAGCAGCAGCGGCACGTTGACGCCGAAGGCCTGGACCAGGGTCGGGTTCTCGGTGGCGGCGCGCAGGTAGGCGCCGAGCTTGGTCTTCTCGATCACCAGCCAGGTGGCGAGGCAGACCACGAGCGAGGCGACCACCACCCAGCCGCGGTAGTTGGGCAGGAACATGAAGGGCAGGCGCTGGCCGCCCGACAGTTCGGCGGGGATGGCGTAGGGCAGGCCCGAGACGCCGTACTGGTTGCGGAACAGGCCCTGGATGATGAGGGCGAGCCCGAAGGTGAGCAGCAGGCCGTAGAGGTGGTCGAGCTTGTACAGCCGCGCGATCAGGAGCCGCTCCAGGATCACCCCGAACAGGCCGACCGCGAGCGGGGCCAGCAGCAGCGCCCACCAGTAGCCGATGCCGGCGTAGTTCAAGAGCATCCAGGCCACGAAGGCGCCCATCATGTACTGGGCGCCGTGGGTGAAGTTGATGATGTTGAGGAGCCCGAAGATGATCGCGAGGCCGAGCGACAGGATCGCGTAGAACGAGCCGTTGATGAGGCCGAGCAGCAGCTGCCCGAACAGCGCCTGCAGGGGTACGCCGAAGATCGTGGTCATGGGGATCAGCGACTCGTGGGTTGCGAAAGAGCCGGTCGGGCGGGGCCGACGGCCCCGCCCCGCAGGATCAGGTCGGCCGGATCAGCTCTTGCCGACGAGGGGGCAGCCGCCCTCGCTCATGGGCCGGAAGGCCTCGGCACCGGGGATCGTCGCCAGCGTCTTGTAGAGGTCCCATTCCCCCTTCGACTCGCCCGGCTTCTTCACCTCGAACAGATACATGTCGTGGATCTTGCGCCCGTCCGGCCGGATCGTGCCCTTGCCGAACAGCGGGTCGTCGGTGGGCAGTTCCTTCATCTTGGCCACCACCTGCGCCCCGTCACCCGCCGATTTCAGCGCCTCGACCGCCTTGAGGTAGTGGATCACGCCCGCATAGACGCCCGCCTGCACCGCCGTCGGCTTCTTGCCGCCGGAGGACTTGGCGAAGCGGTCCGAGAAGGCGCGGGTGGCGTCGTTGAGGTCCCAGTAGAACGGTTCGGTGAGCACCAGGCCCTGTGCGGTCTTCGTCGTCAGCGAATGCACGTCCGACACGAAGATCAGCAGGCCGGCGATCGACTGTCCGCCCTCGGTGATGCCGAACTCCGCCGCCTGCTTGATGGCGTTGATGGTGTCGCCGCCCGCATTGGCGAGCCCGATCACCTTGGCGCCCGACCCTTGAGCCTGCAGCAGGAAGGATGAGAAGTCGGAGGTCGGGAACGGCGTCTTGACCGAGCCGACGACCTTGCCCCCGTTCTTGACCACGACTGCGGTGGTGTCGCGCTGCAGCGCCTGCCCGAAGGCGTAGTCGGCGGTGAGGAAGAACCAGGTGTCGCCGCCGCGCTTGACCATCGCGCCGCCGGTGCCGTTGGCGAGCGCCACCGTGTCGTAGGTCCAGTGCACGGTGTTGGGCGAGCATTGCGCGCCCGTGAGATCGGCGGTGCCGGCACCCGAATTCACGAAGGCCTTGTTCTTCTCGCGGGTCACCTGACTGATGGCCAGGGCAACCGAGGAGGTCGGGACATCGAAGATCGCGTCAACGCCATCCCGGTCGTACCATTGGCGGGCGAGGGCCGCGCCCACATCGGGCTTGTTCTGGTGGTCCGCCGAGACGATCTCGACCTTGAGGCCCTTGTCGGCGGCCTTGAAATCCTCGACCGCCATGCGGGCGGCCACCACCGAGCCCTCGCCCGAAAGGTCGGCGTAGACGCCCGAACGGTCATTGAGCACGCCGATCTTCACGGGCGTCTGGGCCAGGGCCGCCCCGGCGGTGAGCGCCGCGAGAGCCGTCGCGGTCAAGAGTCGTTTCAGCATCCGTCTCTCCTCCGGTGAGCGCCCTCCGCACAGGGGCGCCGATTGTCGTTGATCGTCCCCCGCGCCACCTTACGTGCCGCGGGCCTGCGGTTCGAATCAGGCTTCGCCCGTCACGGCGTAGCCCGATCGAGCCGGACCACGTCGCCCCGGCCCAAGGCTTCCGCGCCGACGAGGGGGCAGCCGCCCTCGCTCATGGGCCGGAAGGCCTCGGCACCGGGGATCGTCGCCAGCGTCTTGTAGAGGTCCCATTCCCCCTTCGACTCGCCCGGCTTCTTCACCTCGAACAGATACATGTCGTGGATCTTGCGCCCGTCCGGCCGGATCGTGCCCTTGCCGAACAGCGGGTCGTCGGTGGGCAGTTCCTTCATCTTGGCCACCACCTGCGCCCCGTCACCCGCCGATTTCAGCGCCTCGACCGCCTTGAGGTAGTGGATCACGCCCGCATAGACGCCCGCCTGGGCCGAGGTCGGCATCCGCCCGCCGAACCTTTCCGCGAAGCGGTCCGAGAAGGCGCGGGTGGCGTCGTTGAGGTCCCAGTAGAACGGCTCGGTGAGCACCAGGCCCTGCGCGACCCTCGTCGTCAGCGCGTGGATGTCCGACGAGAAGATCAGCAGGCCCGCAAGCGCTTGGCCGCTCCGCGCGAGGTCGAGCTTGGCGGCCTGCCGGATGGCCGCGATGGTGTCGCCGCCCGCATTGGCGAGCCCGATCACCTTGGCGCCGGAGCCCTGCGCGAGGCGCAGGAGCGGCGTGACATCCGAGGCCGGGAACGGCGCCCGGACCGCGCCGAGCACCCGCCCGCCCCGGCGGGCGATGAGGGCGGCGGCATCCCGCTGCACCGCTTCGCCGAAGGCGTAGTCGGCGGTGAGGAAGAACCAGGTATCGCCGCCGCGCTTGACCATCGCGCCCGCGGTGCCGTTGGCGAGCGCCACGGTGTCGAAGGTCCAGTGCACGGTGTTGGGCGAACATCGGGTGCCGGTCAGGTCCGCGATGCCGGCGCTTGAGTCCACCAGGACCTTGTTGCGCTCACGGGCAACCTCGTTGACCGCGAGCGCAACCGAGGAGGTCGGGACGTCGAAGATCGCGTCGACCCCATCCCGGTCGAACCAGCGGCGGGCGAGCGAGGCGCCCACATCGGGCTTGTTCTGGTGGTCGGCCGAGACGATCTCGACCTTGAGCCCCTTCTCGGCGGCCTTGAAATCCTCGACCGCCATGCGGGCGGCCACCACCGAGCCCTCGCCCGAGATGTCGGCGTAGACGCCCGAGCGGTCGTTGAGCACGCCGATCCTGACCGGTGTCTGCGCCCGGACCGCCCCCGCCGCGAGGACGGCGACGATCGCGGCAAGGAGGGCCCGGATGCTCATCACACCCCGAGGTAGGTGTGGAGCTTGTCGATGTTGGCGTCGAGCTCGGCATTGGGGATCATGTCGATCACCCGCCCCTGCTCGACCACGAAATGCCGGTCCGCCACCGTCTGGGCGAAGCGGAAGTTCTGCTCCACCAGCACGATCGTGTAGCCCTCGCTCTTCAGCCGGGCCAGCGTGCGGCCGATCTGCTGCACGATCACCGGCGCAAGCCCCTCGGTCGGCTCGTCGAGCAGGATCAGCTTGGCCCCCGTGCGCAGGATGCGGCCGATCGCCAGCATCTGCTGCTCGCCCCCCGACAGCTTGGTGCCCTGGCTGCCCGCGCGCTCCTGCAGGTTCGGAAACAGCGTGTAGATCTGCTCCACGCTCATGCCGCCGGGCTTCACCCGCGGCGGCAGCATCAGGTTCTCGTAGACCGACAGGCTCGAGAAGATGCCCCGCTCCTCCGGCACGTAACCGAGACCCAGCTTGGCGATGCTGCGCGAGGCCATCCCGATCGTCTCGGTGCCGGCGTAGCGGATCGAGCCCTTGCGCTTGCCGAGGATCCCGATGATCGCCCGCAGCGTCGTGGTTTTGCCCGCGCCGTTGCGGCCGAGCAGCGTCACCACCTCGCCCGGCCGCACGTCGAAGCTGACGCCGTGCAGCACATGGCTCTCGCCGTACCAGCCCTCCAGCCCCTGGACCGCGAGCAGCGGCGCCGCGGCCGCGGATGTCGTCAGCGCCGCCTCAGCCATGTCCGGCTCCGATATAGGCCTCGACCACGCGGGGATCCTTCGAGACGGTGGCATAGTCGCCCTCCGCCAGCACCTGGCCGCGGGCCAGCACGGTGATGCGGTCGGACAGCGAGGCCACCACCGAGAGGTTGTGCTCGACCATCAGGATGGTGCGGTTGGCCGAGACCCGCCGGATCAGGGCGGCGGTGCGGTCGACGTCCTCGTGCCCCATGCCGGCCATCGGCTCGTCGAGCAGCAGCATGGCGGGATCGAGGGCGAGCGTGGTGGCGATCTCCAGGGCCCGCTTGCGGCCATAGGACAGCTCGACCGCCGGCACCTCGGCGAAGTCGGCCAGGCCCACCGCCTCGATCAGGCTGAGCGCCTCGTCGTTGAGGGCGCGCAGCACGCGCTCGGAGCGCCAGAAGTCGAAGGAATCGCCGCGCTGGCGCCGCTGCAGGGCGATGCGGACGTTCTCCTTGACGGTCAGGTGCGGGAAGACCGCCGAGATCTGGAAGGAGCGCACCAAGCCGAGCCGGGCCACGTCGGCGGGCTTCATCCGGGTGATGTCGCGGCCGTTGTAGCGGATCGCGCCGGCGGTGGGGGTGAGGAATTTGGTGAGCAGGTTGAAGCAGGTGGTCTTGCCGGCCCCGTTCGGGCCGATCAGCGCGTGGATCGTGCCGCGCTCGACCCGAAGCGCCACGCCGTTCACGGCGCGGAAGCCCTTGAATTCCATCGTCAGGCCTTCCGTGGCCAGCACGATGTCCGGCGGCGCGGCCGCGGCATGGGTGGTGGTTTCAGCCATCGCTTAGCGTCACCCCTGCGTTTCCTCGATCGCGCTTATGCGACATTGGTATGCCTCACAGCATGGCGCCGGGAGTGAGTCAACCGCTCCGCCGCTCAGCGGTCGACAATGCGGCTCATCCGTTCGAATAAGGCCGGAACGGGCGGGTCTATCCGGCCATCGCGCCGGCAGGCCGGGCGATCGACCGGATTCAAGGCGGATTCCGACCAGTCGCCGGCCTCATGTCAACGACCCGAGATGCTGATGCGCTTGCTCACGCATCGGGCCGTTGACCCATTTCGAATGGTCGATGCCAAGCCTTGGGCCTGACGACAATTTGAAAATGGAACCAAGGGTCATTGACAAGGCCCGTCGGCATCAGGCCCGCCCCTGCTCCTCGAAGGCCAGCCGCGGGCCCTCCGGCGGGAGCCGGCTCGCCGCCCCGATGGTCCCGCAGGGCGCGCCCGCCGCATCCTGGCCACTGGGCGCGCAGGTCTCCTCCAGCCAGAGGGCGAGGCCGAGGCTCAAGAGGGCCGGCAGGCCGAGGGCCAGGAAGGTCCAGGTCCAGCCGAAGTGGATCGCCAGCAGGCCGCCGATCCAGCCCGAGAGCGCGCCGCCGACACCCTGGACGGCCGCGACCGTGCCGAGGGCGGTCTGGGTCCGCCCCGAGCCCCAGGTGAGGTCGGCCACGACCACGGGCACCGCGACGCCGATCACGCCGGAGGCGACACCGTCGAGCACTTCCGCCAGGATCAGCCAGGCCGGGTCGTCGAGGAGCGCGGACAGGAGCGCGCGCACGGGAAGCACCGCGCAGGCCGCGATCAGGAGCTGGCGCCGCCCCCGCCGGTCCGCCAGGGAGCCGGCCAGCAGCGCCACGGGAATCATCACGAGCTGGGCCACCATGACGTAGCGCGCGGTCCAGCCGGTGCCGTCCTGTCCGGCCGCGACGAGCTTCTGGCCGAGCAGGCTCAGCATCGAGCCGTTGGCGAGGTTGAACAGGGCCAGGGACGCCGAGAGCAGCAGGAGCCGCCGGTCGCCCAGCACCTTCAGGATGGCGGATCGCTCGGGCTTGTCGTCCGGGTCGTCCTCCTTCCAGCCGACCGCCCGGCGGGCATTCCAGGCCCTGCCGGGCGTCGTGACCGTCGCGACGATGGCCCCCACGGCGAGGAGGCCGAGGACCCAGAAGGCGATGCTCGGGCCGAAGACCGGCGTGCCGAAGCTGATCGCCAGGGCGGCCCCGAGGATGCCGACGTGGTTGTAGGCCTGATTGCGTCCCTGCTGCTTCGGGAAAGCCTGCTTGCCGACCATGCCGAGGGTGAGCGCGGCGACCGCCGGCACGACGAGCGTTCCGCCAAGAGCGGCCACGAACTGCGCCGCCAGCACCGTCGGGAAGGAGCGGGCGGGCATCAGCATCACGGTCCCGCCCAGGATCGCCGCGCAGGCCAGCGCGATCAGCAGGCGCGGGCGCCCGACCCGGTCGACCAGCGCCCCGAGCGGGCCGCTGAGAACCAGGGTCGAGAAGCCCACGATGGTGGTGACGAGGCCGATCCGGCTCGGGCTCCACTGCGCGGCCTGCGCCAGCCATGTGCCGAGAAAAGGGCCGAGCCCTCCCTGGATGTCGCCGACGAAGACGTTGATGAGCGCGAGATGGGAGGTGGCCTGCATCGACGCATGATCCTCGTGCGCCCGAAGCCGGCGCGGACCTGAGCAACGCATGACGGGCGGAAAAAGGTCGATCCAATCTTTGCCGCTCACGGGCTCGGCACCGCGCAGGCCGCGGCGATCCGGGCCAGCAGCGGGTCGGCGACCCCCATCGCCAGCAGGTGCTGGTGGGTGTTGCGGACGTAATCGGGATTGGCGCCGGAGCGGCCGAGCCCCTGGCGCACGAGGCGCAGCAGCTCCGCCTCCGGCAGACGGCCGGCATATTGCGGGTGGGTGCGGTCGACGAGGTAGGTCACGGCGGTGACGCGGCGCCCGTCCTCGAGGGTCACCCCGAGCCGGCGCTCGACATAGACCGCCGTGACCTGCTCGCGGGCGCGCAGATAGGCGAGCGTCGCGGCGGATTCCGTCTCCGCGATCCGGAAGGCGACGCCTCGGCAGCTGCCGCCGCGGTCGAGGCCGAGCACGAGGCCCGGCCGCTCCGGCGTGCCGCGATGGACATGCGAGAGCACGCAGAGCGCCCGATGGTAGCCGCGCAGCTGCGCCTTGCGCCGCTCGACCGCCGGGAAGCCCGGGTTCCACATCAGCGACCCGTACCCGAACACCCACAGATCCGCGGTTACGTCGCCAATGCCCACGCTTTGCCCTCCCCGCCTTGCCGGCCGCGGCCGGTAGCAGCTAGGGAGACCCGGTTCAATCGCGAGCGGAGGCTAAGGCCGATGGTGCGGACGACCGAGACCGACGGGGATGTGCCGGCGCAGCATCGCGGGCGAATCGGCCTCTTCGCCCCCTTCATCCTGCTCGTCCTCGTCGCGGCCCTGTGGTCGGCCGGCTGGGTCTGGGTCCGCGGCCGGGCCGAGGAAGCGGTCGACCAGTGGTTCGCCCGCGAGGCGCAGGCCGGCCGCAGCTGGACCTGCAGCGACCGCAGCCTCGGCGGCTATCCGTTCCGCCTCGAACTGCGCTGCGCCGCCCTGCGCTTCGCGCGCTCCGACGTGACCTTCTCGGTCGGGCCGGTCGTGGCGGTGGCGCAGATCTACCAGCCCCGTCACGTCATCGTCGAGGCGGACGGCCCCTTCCACGTCGAGCAGGAGGGCAAGGTCGGCGACGTGACGTGGCGGCTCCTCGAAGCCTCGCTGCACCTCACGGACGGGGGCTTCCAGCGCGCCTCCCTGGTGACGGACGATCTGCGGGGTCAGGTCACGGGCGTCGAGGTGCCGGGCGCCGCGGGGCAGCCGATCGCCTTTACGGCGGAGCATCTCGAGTTGCATGCCCGCCCGACGCCGGGCCGCTTCGAATCCGACGGCGCCGTCGACCTGAGCGCGCGGGTCACCCAGGCGACGCTGCCGCTCCTCGACCCGATCCTCGGCGGGACGGAGCCGGCCGATCTTGGCCTCGATGCGACGGCGAGCCGCGCGGCGGGCCTCCGCACGCGGCCGCTCGCCGAGGAGCTGGAGCGCTGGCGCCTGGCGGGCGGCAGCGTCGCGCTGACGCGGCTGTCCGCCGAGAAAGGCCGCAGCCGCCTCCAGGCCCAGGGCACGCTCGCGCTCGACGAATCGCACCGGCTCGCCGGCCAGCTCGATGTGCGCACGGCCGGGCTCGACGCGGTGATCGCGCCCCTCGTCACCGAGCAGCTCGGCGAGCGGGTCGGGGGAGCGAACGCGGCCCTGATCGGAAACCTCGTCGGCCAGCTGCTCGGCGGCGGCCGGCGGCGCGAGGAGGCCCCTGCGTCCGGCCGGCCGGACGAGGCCGCGCTCAAGCCCCTGCCGCCGGTGCGGCTCGCGGGCGGCAAGGTCGCGGTGGGCCCCTTCGTGATCCCGAATGTGAGACTCGACCCCCTCTACTGAGGGCCCGCCCGCCCGAGGCAGTGCCCTGCAAGCCATGCTCCCCCGCCCCATTGCCGCGCCCGCCCGCGCAGCGTAGGCCTTGGCCATGACGCAGGCCCGCTTCCAGACCTTCGACGATCCCAGCCACCGCGCCGGCGCCGCCCGCATCGCGGCGCTCCGCGCCGCCATGCTCCAGAAGGGCTTCTCGGGCTTCGTGGTGCCGCGGGCCGACGAGCACCAGTCCGAATACGTCCCGCCCTATGCGGAGCGCCTCGCCTGGCTCACGGGCTTCACCGGCTCGGCCGGCACCGCCGTGATCCTGGCGGACCGGGCCGCCCTGGTGGTCGACGGGCGCTACACGCTCCAGGCCGCCGAGCAGGTCGACACCAGCGTCATCACGCCGGTTCCCCTCGCCGAGACCTCGGCCGAAGCCTGGATCGAGGCGAATCTGCCCGCGGGCGGCATCCTCGCCTACGACCCCTGGCTGCACACGCCGGATGGGTTCGCGCGGCTCGAACGGGCCGCGAAGGAAGCGGGCGGGCGGCTTGAGCCCACGGGCCTCAACCTCGTGGACCAGATCTGGATCGATCGGCCGCCTGCGCCGCGGGCGCCGGTCGTGCCGCACCCGGAGGCGCTCGCCGGCGAGGCGGCCGCGCGCAAGCTCGACCGGGTGCGCGAGGCGCTCGCCAAGGCGAAGGCCGATGCCCTCGTCGTCTCGGACCCGCACAACCTCGCCTGGGTGTTCAACCTGCGCGGCGGCGATGTCGCCCATACGCCCCTGCCGCTCGGCTACGCCATCATTCCCCGCGAGGGCTCCGCCACCCTCTTCCTCGACGCCGCCAAGGTGACGCCCGAGGCGGCGGCGGCCCTCGACGGCCTGGCCGAGCGCATGGATCCGGCGGGGCTGCCCGCGTCCCTCGCCGCGCTCGGCCGCGCGGGGGCCCGGGTGCGGCTCGATGCGGCGACGGGTGCGGTCGCCCTGCGCCGCCGCATCGAGGAGGCTGGCGGCACGACGGATATCGGCCCGGACCCGATCACCGGGATGAAGGCGGTCAAGAACGCGGCCGAGATCGACGGTTCGCGGGCGGCGCACCGGCGCGACGGGGCCGCGGTGACGCGTTTCCTGGCCTGGCTCGCCCGCGAGGCGCCGGAGGGCCGGGTCAGCGAGATCGCGGCGGTCGCGCGTCTCGAAGCCTTCCGCGCCGAGACCGGCGAGCTGCGCGACGTCTCCTTCCCGACGATCTCCGGAAGCGGGCCGAACGGGGCCATCGTCCACTACCGGGTGACGAAGGCCACCGACCGGACGGTGCGGCCGGGCGAGCTGTTCCTGATCGATTCCGGCGCGCAATATGTCGACGGCACGACGGACATCACCCGCACGGTCGCGGTGGGGGCGCCCACGCCGGAGATGCGCGACCGCTTCACGCGCGTGCTCAAGGGCCACATCGCGATCGCCACCGCGGTCTTTCCGCGGGGTACGACGGGGGCTCAGATCGACGGCTTCGCGCGCCGCCCGCTCTGGGAGGCGGGGCTCGATTTCGACCACGGCACCGGCCACGGGGTCGGCGCCTTCCTGTCCGTGCACGAGGGGCCGCAGCGCATCGCCAAGACCGGCACGACGGCCCTGCAGCCGGGCATGATCCTGTCGAACGAGCCCGGCTACTACCGGGCGGGCGCCTACGGCATCCGGATCGAGAACCTGGTCCTGGTGGAGGAGCGCGCGATTCCCGGCGGAGAGCGGCCGATGCTCGGCTTCGAGACCCTCACGCTTGCGCCGATCGACCGGACGCTGATCGCGGCGGAGCTTCTCACGCCCGCCGAGGCCGCCTGGGTCGATGCCTATCACGCCCGCGTCCGCGAGGCGCTCTCTCGGCTCCTCGACCCCGAGACCCGGGCCTGGCTCGAGGCCGCGACGCAGCCGCTCGCCAGTACCTCAGGATGACGTCGAGGGGAGGAACACCGAGGGGTTGACCGTTACGGGCTACTCCGCCGGAGCCCTGGCAGCCGGCAGGCGCCCGCGCCGCAGCCTGAGCAGGAGCCGGGTCGTGCCGGCGGCGAGCCGGTCCATGTAGAGATACAGGACCGGCGTGATGAACAGCGTGAGAAGCTGCGAGACGAGCAGCCCGCCCACCACGGCGACGCCCAGCGGCTGGCGCAGTTCGGCGCTCGCCCCATGGCCGATGGCGATCGGCAGCGTCCCCATCACGGCGGCGGCCGTCGTCATCATGATCGGACGGAAGCGCAGGAGACAGGCCTCGCGGATCGCGGTGGCGGGCGTCCAGCCCTGCTCGCGCTGGAGCACCAGCGCCACGTCGATCATCATGATGGCGTTCTTCTTCACGATGCCGATCAGCATCAGCACGCCGATGATCGCGATGACCGAGAGGTCCATCCCGAGCAGCTGGAGGGCCCCCAGCGCCCCCACGGCCGCCGCCGGGAGGCCCGTGAGGATCGTGAGCGGATGGATGAAGCTCTCGTACAGGATGCCGAGCACGAGGTAGATCGTCAGCACCGCGGCGGCGAGCAGCAGGCCCTGATTGGCGAGCGCATCCTGGAACACCTGCGCGGTGCCCGCGAAGGTGGTGGTGAGCGTGCCGGGCAGGCCGAGCGACTGCTTGATCGCGGCGACGCGGTCGACCGCCTGCCCCAGGGCGACGCCGGGCGGCACGTCGAACGAGATCGTCACCGCCGGCAGCAGGCCGAGCTGGTTGATCGAGAGCGGGCCGGGTTCGCGCGTGATGGTGGCGAAGGCCGAGAGCGGCACCAGCTTGCCGCTCGACGCGCGCAGCCGCACGTCGTCGAGCCGGTCGGCCGTCCATTGCAGCCGCGGATCGAACTCGGTGATGACTTGATAGCTGTCGGCGGTGCCGTAGATGGTCGAGATCTGGCGGGTGCCGAAGCCGGTATAGAGCGTCTGGCGGATCTGGTCGGAGCTGATGCCGAGCGCCTGCGCCTTGTCCGTGTCGACCGTGATCCTGGCCTGCAGGGCGGCGTTCTGCAGGTCGTTGGTCACGCCCGCGAAGGTGGCGCGGTCCTGCGCCATGGCATCGGTGAGCTTGAGGGACCAGCGCTCCAGCTCCGCCCGGTCGAGGCCCTGCACCACGTACTGGTACTGCGACTTCGACTGGCGGCCGCCGAGCCGCAGGTTCTGAACCGGCGTGATGAAGGCCGCAAGGCCGGGCACCTCGCCGAGGTCGCGGCGCAGCTCGGCGATGGTCGTCTGGAGGGGCGGCCGCTCGCTGCGGTCCTTGAGCTCCACGAAGAACGAGCCCTGGTTGAGCGTGCCGGTGAAGCCGTTCGAGCCGGCCCGGTTGACCACATGGGCGACCGCCGGGTTGCGGGCCAGCACCGTCTCGGCCTCGTGCTGGAGGGAGGCGACCGCATCGAAGGAGATGTCCTGGCGCGCCTCCGTGGCGATCTGCAGTTGCCCGATATCCTCGGACGGGAAGAAGCCCTTGGGGATCGCCGCGAACATGGCGGCGGTGAGCCCCACCGAGCCGAGGAACACCAGCAGCACCGCGAAGGGATGGCGCAGGCAGAGATCGACCCCGCGCTCGTAGCCGCGCTGCAGGCGCGCGAAGCCGCGCTCGAACAGGTTCTTGTTCGTCCCGTGGCCTGCGGCCCCCGCCGGCAACCGGGCGGCCAGCATCGGCGTGAGGGTCAACGAGATCACCGCCGAGGCGACGATGGCGATCGTCACCACGATGGCGAATTCGTTGAAGATGCGGCCCACCACCCCGCCCATCAGCAGGACCGGGATGAACACCGCGATCAGCGAGATGGTGATCGACAGGATGGTGAAGCCGATCTCGCCCGCCCCCTTGAGCGCAGCCTCGAAGGGCTTCATGCCCTCCTCCACGTGCCGGACGATGTTCTCCAGCATGACGATGGCGTCGTCGACGACCAGGCCGACCGCCAGCGTCAGGCCGAGCAGCGAGATGTTGTCGATCGAGAAGCCGAGCAGGTACATCGCCCCGAAAGTGGCGATGATCGAGATCGGCACCGCGATCGAGGGGATCAGCGTCGCGGCGAGCCGGCCGAGGAACAGGTAGATCACCACCACGACGAGCCCGATCGTGAGCAGCAGCGTGAACTGCACGTCGTGCACCGCCTCGCGGATCGAGACCGAGCGGTCGTTGACGACGCTGATCGTGCCCCCGCCGCCGAGCTGCTCCTGGAATTTCGGCAGCATGGCGCGGACGCGGTCGACCACCTCGACGGTGTTGGCGTCGGGCTGGCGCTGCACCGCCAGCACGAGGGCGCGCCGGCCGTCCTTCCAGGAGGCGATGCGGGCGTTCTCGACCGAGTCGATGACGCGGGCGACCTCGCCGAGCCGGACCGGGCGGCCGTTCCTCACTGCCACGATGATGTCGCGGAAGGCATCCGCGTTCATCAGCTGGGTGTTGGTCTGGATGGTGAGGTTCTGGCCCCGCCCCTCGACCACGCCGACCGGCGTCGAGGTGTTGGCGTTCGAGATCGCCGCCTGGACCTCGTCGACGCCGATGCCGCGGGCGGCGAGCACGTTCGGATCGAACTGGATCCGCACCGCGAATTTCTGGCTGCCATAGACCAGCACCTGCCCGACGCCCGTGATGGTCGAGAGCGAAGGTGAGATCACTGTCTGGGCGAAGGCGTCGAGGGTCGGCAGCGGCGTGGTGTCGCTCGACACGGCGAGCAGGATCACCGGCGCATCCGCCGGGTTGAGCTTGCGGAAGCTCGGCGGGATGGTGAGTTCGACCGGCAGACGCCGCAGGGTGCGGGTGATCGCCGCCTGCACGTCGGCCGCCGCCTGATCGATGTTGCGCGACAGCTCGAACTCGATCGTGATCGAGGTGAAGCCCTGGTAGTTGGTCGCCGAGATCGTGGCGATGGCCGGGATCGTGGAGAATTCCTTGATGAGCGGCGTCGCCACCGAGGCCGCCATGGATTCCGGCGAGGCGCCGGGCAGTTGCGCCGTGACCGAGATGGTCGGGAAATCGACGGTCGGGAGCGCCGCGACCGGCAGGAGCCGGTAGGCGAACAGCCCCGACAGGGTGAGCGCCAGCGACAGCAGGATCGTGGCGACCGGCCGGCGGATGAAGGGGGCCGAGATGTTCACGCCTCAAAGCCCCTACTCGATCCGGGTCCGCTGGCCTGCCGCCGCCTGCGCGTCGGGCGGGACGTCCTGCGGGCGCTCAACGACGGCGAGGCCCTCGCGCGCCCGCGCCTGCCCCTCGACCACGACGCGCTCGCCCGCCCTCACCCCGCGGGTGAGCGCCGCGACGCCGCCCGCGGCCGAGAGCACCTCGACGGCCCGCCGCTCGATGATGCCGTCCGGGCGCACCACCCAGGCATAGCTGCCGTCCTGGCCGGGCTGCACCGCGACCTGCGGCACCGTGACGGTGTTCGGGCGGCGGCCGAGATCGATCTCGACCCGCACGTACTGGCCCGGCCAGAGCCGCTCGTCCTCATTGGGGAAGAGCGCCCAGGCGGTCACTGTGCCGGAGGCCTGATCGACGCTCGAATCCACGAAGGAGAGCCGCCCGGTGGCGAGCACCGCGTCGCTGCCGCTGGAAAAGACCCGCACCGGCGCGGTCTGCGGCCGGGCGAGGGCCTCCCGCAGGCGGTCGAGCTCGCGCTCGGGCAGCGAGAAGGTCGCGCGCAGGGGCTTCATCTGCGTGATGGTGACGAGGCCGGTGCCGGCCGATTCGTTGCCCTTCACGAGGTTGCCTGCCGTGACCCGGACCGTGCCGAGCCGGCCCGCGATGGGCGCGCGGATCGTGGTGTAGTCGAGCCGCACCCGGTCGGCGTCGAGGGCTGCCTTGGCGGCCTCCACATTGGCGGCGGCGACCTTCGCCTCCGCGGCGGCGAGGTCGAACTGCGCCTGCGAGGCGGAGTTGCGCGACAGGAGCTCGCCGACGCGGCGCATGTCGTTCTGGGTGCGCGTGCGGGTGGCCTCGTCGCGGGCGAGCGCCGCCTCGTTGCGGGCGATCTGGGCCCGCAGCTCGCGGTCGTCGAGGCGGTAGAGCACCTCGCCCGCCTTCACCATCTGCCCGTCGCGGGCGAGCTGTTCCGTGATGACGCCGTCGATGCGGGGCCGCACCACCACGGTGGCGATGGGCTCGATCCAGCCGACGGCCGTGCGGGTGAGCGGCAGATCCACGCTGCCCGCCGCCACGGTGCCGACCGTCACCCGCGGCGGCGCCGCAGGCGCCTTGGGCGGCGGCGGCGTGAAGGCGAGCGGCAGGTGCTGCGCGAGGGACGGCGGCAGGGCCGAGCGGGTCGTCTCCCAGGCGGCGCGGGAATCACCCCCATGGCGGTAGACCATCACGCCCGCCCCCGTGCCGAGGGCCGCCACGAGGAGGAGCAGGAGGCGGGTCATGCGAGGGCTCCGAGGCGCCGGACGGCCGGAAGCGGCACCGCCGCGCCGGCCCGCAGGCCGTTGAGGAAGAAGGCGGCGACCGCGGTGGGCGACGGCGCCTCCCGGCCGGTGCCGTGGGCGGCCATGCGGATGCCGCCCAGCACCATCATCACGGCCAGATCCACGTCGGGGACATCGAAGCGCCCGGCCGCCACCCCGTCGCGCAGGAGCGCCGCCAGCGCGTCGCGCAGGCCGTCGAATCCCTCGCGCAGGACCCGCCGGCTCTTCTCGCCGAGATCGCTGCTGCGGCTCTCGATGGCGTGGAGCGCCGGCGAGAGCCGCCCGATCCGCTCCAGCACCAGCCCCACCGCGACTTCGAGGCGCCGGGCCTCGTCGCCGCCGGTCGTCCGGGTGGCCCCGATCGCCTCGCGCAGCTCCGCGAGCGTCCAGGCCAGCCCCGCGATGAACAGGGCCTCCTTGGTCGGGAAGTAGCGGTAGAGCGTCGGCTTGGCGACGCCTGCCGCGGCGGCGACCGCCTCCATGTGCACGTCCGCATAGGGCATGCCCGAGAACAGCCGCATCCCGGCCTCCAGGATGCGGCGGCTGCGGTCCGGATCGAGAGGACGGACGAGTTGGCTCATACGCACACAACTGAACTCACGGGTTCAGTCTCGCGGCGCAGGGCAACGATACAAGCGAAAGCTCCCGCGGCAGGGTGCCGCAGACCTTCGGGCAATGGGCGATCGCGCCGCGAGAGCGCACCCCGCCGCAGTGGTGCCGGTTCGGCGCAAGGGAGCGCGTGACAGCAAGACTTGAGAGCCGTGATCCGACCCGGCCGGGTCGGGCACCGCTCTAGCCGCGCCCGGCGACGACGACGAGGCGCTGGACCTCTCCGCGCAGGAAGGCCTGCAAGAAGCGGTTGTAGTCCTTGAAGGAGACGCAGCCGTTCGAGGCCCCGCTCGGCCCGAGCATGTAGGTATGCGCCAGGAGGCCCGTGCGGCCGTAGATGGCGCCGCTGCCGCCCACCGGGTTGAGCCGGATCGCCCGCACGCCGTGGAAGAGCGCCTCGCGCTCGGTCAGGATGTAGGTGCCGGGCGGCGTGGCGCCGCGCATGCGTAGGTGCACGTAGCGCGGATCGTCCATGTGCGGGCCGAGGCCGGAATGGGCCTCCAGCCGCTCGCCGTTCGGCAGGGTCACGGTGCCGGCGCTGATGTCGTAGACGGCGGTGGCCGCCTCGACCGGGCGGAACGGGGACGGGCTGAGCGGCTGGCGCGGGGTCTCGTCGAGGCTGCCGCCGCCGACCGAGGCATAGGCGAGGGCCGGCTCCGACGGGGATGGCGGGCCGCCGAACAGCTTCTCGAAGAAGGACCTTGTATCCGCCATGGCGGCGGCGGTGCTCTGGGAGCGGGACCGGCGCGGCGTGAGCCGCTCGGCGAAGCGCGGGGTCGCCGCCATCCGCGGCGTGCGGAACTCGGCCGGACGCGGCACCGGCAGCGGCACGGCCTGGAGGACGAGCCGCGCATCGGGCGCGAGCGAGGGCTGGGACGGGGCGGACGGCGCCGACTCGGCCTGCGTCTCCGGCACGGGCGACTCGGCGGGCTTTGCGGCGGCAAAGCCGTTCGCGGTGTCGAGGGACGCCTGACGCCACGTGAGCAGGGCCGGATCGAGCATCGGGTTCGGATCGAGCAGCCAGGCCTGACGGGGCGCCGGCACGGCGACGGGAGCCGGCACGGGCGTGGGCGCCACGGGTGCGGGAGCATCGGAGGCCAAGTGCGCCGGACCTGGGTCCTCGGGACCGCGCTCCTGCTGGCTCGCGAGTCCGAGCCAGACCGCTCCTCCGGCCACCAGGAGGCTGCGGATCAATCCTCGGCGGGGGGCGGGCCAGCGCAGACGAAGGGTCGTCCGACCGTGGCGGGTCGTGCGATCGGAGGAATACGCGCGCTGGACCATCGGGACGCTACTCGGATACGCGCTTCCCGTACGGCGACCGGTCGATCGTTGCTATGCACGCGCCAAGAGATGCTGGCGAGACGCAAGCTCACGCCGCCTCGGATCGGTCCGTTACTCCAGGAAGTGCCAATTTCGGCTGCTTCCGTACTAGCAGTGCGTGGTTAACTATCGCTGAATCCGACAGAGCACCCGATGATCCCCGGCGCAGGGGGGCAGCGGCGCGCCGAGGCGCCGCCGGGCTGTATCCGAATCGACAACCGACAGGCGCGGAAGCCGCCCCGCTCTCTATTTTCAGGCGGCGTCCGCAGTCTTGCGCCTTCGCGGCTTCGGTCGCGGGCGCATCCTGCTTTCCCCCTCCATGACCCTTGCCGTATGTGCGCCCTGGGCGCATATACGGCATGGACCTCGATTGGCATCCCGCGAAGTCGGACAAGAACCTCGCAGAGCGCGGGTTCGGCTTTGACTGCGCTGCCCTCGTGTTCCTCGGCCCTGTCCTCGCCAAGGTGGATGGCAGAGCGGATTGCGGCGAAGTTCGCGTCAACGCGCTCGGTGAGATCGACGGAGTTGTCTACCACGTCACCTATACAGACCGCGAAGAGGTCAGGTGGATTATCTCCGCTCGCCGCGCCGACAGGAAGGAGCGCAGGCTATGGCTCGCATTTCTCTCGAACAGCTGAAGACCAACCGCCCTGCAATCGACCAGGCCAAGATTGAAGCGACGACGGAGAAGGATATTCGTCGCCATATGATCGAAGATGGGCAGAACCCGGACGCAGAGCCGACCGGCTACCGCCCCGTTCTCTCGGTCACGACCATCCGGGAGCGGCTGAACATGACGCAGACCGTGTTCGCGCAGGCCCTCGGCGTCCCTGTCGCCACCATCCGCAATTGGGAGCAGGGCCGAAAACAGCCTGATCCCGCCGCTCGCTCCCTGCTGACGATCGTTGCACGGGAGCCGGAAGCAGCGTTCCGGGCTCTTGGGGTCCGGGCTCTTGGGGTAAGCCGATGACTTCCAGCGCCGCGGGTGAAAAGCGGTCGCTTCGCGACGTCTCGTGCTTGGTCCCGGGTCGCATTCCGCTGACGCTGCATGCGCCCGGGACAGGGAGAGCGGGCGAGAGGAGGCCAGCCGCCGCGCGGGATCAGCGCTGCGGGTCGATCAACGGCGACCAGCTCGGGTCGGAGGCGTAGGAGGGCGTCGGCACCGGCTGCTCCACCCGGCCGGTGATGTCGACCATGTAGAGCTTGCCGCCGGCCTGTCCCCCGGGATCGCGGAAGAACAGCACGTACTGGCCGTTCGGCGCCCAGGTCGGGCCCTCATTGTGAAAACCTTCCGTGAGCACCCGCTCGCCGGAACCGTCGGGCTTCATGATGCAGATGGCGAAGGAGCCCTTCCGCTGCCGAGTGAAGGCGATGTAGTCGCCCCGCGGCGACCAGGCCGGCTGCGAGGCCGAGCCCTCGCCGAAGGAGATGCGCCGCGGGTTCGAGCCGTCGGCGCCCATCACATAGATCTGCTGCTGGCCGCCGCGGTCGGATTCGAAGACGATCTCGCGCCCGTCCGGCGAGAAGGAGGGCGAGGTGTCGATGGCGTTGGCGTTGGTGACGCGGGTCTGCGCCTTGGAGGCGAGATCCATCACGTAGATGCTGGCATTGCCGCCATCCTGGTCGCTCATCACGAGCCGGCGGCCGTCCGGCGAGAAGCGCGGACTCGTGCTCATCTCGGCCTTGGTGGGGATCACCTGCCGGGCGCCGGTCTCCAGGTTGATCACCTGCACCCGCGGCTGCTGGCCGGTGATCTGGGACATGTAGGTGATGTCCTGGGTGGCGGGCGAGTAGCGCGGCGCCACCACGGCGGCCTCGCCGCTCGTCAGGTAGCGCACATTCGCGCCGTCCTGGTCCATGATGGCGAGGCGCTTGCGGCGGCGCTCCTTCGAGCCGGATTCGTCCACGAAGGCGATGCGGGTGTCGAAGAAGCCGCCGATGCCGGTGATCTTGGTGTAGACCGCGTCCGAGATCAGGTGGCCCATGCGGCGCGCATTCGCGGCGCTGCCCGCATATTGCTGGCCGATCATCTGCTGGCCGGCGAGCACGTCCCAGAGACGGAACTCGGCCTTGATCCCGCCCGAGGCGTCGCGGCTGACCCGGCCGGTGACGAGCCCCTGGGCGCCCGCCTCCTTCCAGGCCGCGAAGCGGGGCGCCGCGTCGAAGTTCGGGGTCTCGGGGAAGCGCGCCTTCTCGATCGGCACGAAGTACCCTGAGCGCTTCAGGTTGCTGGTGACGATGCCGGCGACGAGCGGCGCCAGGGACGGATCGCCGGAGAAGTCGGCCACCGCGATCGGCATCGGCTGGAAGGAGCCGCCCGGCCCCACGCGCAGGTTCAGCTGCGCCTCGGCCGGCCGGACGAGGACGAGAAGGAGCCACAGCAGGGAGGCGAGCGCGTGCGGCCATCGCGGCGAGAAGCGAGGAGGCATGGGGGCGTCTGGTCCGTTACGGAGGCGGAATTCGTGCGGAGCGCGAAAAGACCCTCTCCCCCGCGGGAGAGGAGGTCCCGTGCAGGTCCGTTGAGCGTGGTGATCTCGGCATCGCCCTTTAAGCCCGCGGCAGCTCGAACTCCGCATTGATCACCCGCCAGTCGTTGTAGAAGGGCGCGAACTGGGCGGGGATGCGGTAGGGCGCGCAGCGGCGCACGGCCCGCACGGCAGCCTCGGCGATCGAGCGGTCGACCGCGCTGCCGCCGGCCCGCAGGATGCGCGGGTCGGCACCGAGCGAGCCGTCGGGGTTCAGGCGGATGTCGAGCTGGGGCAGCACCACGCCCTGTTGGGCGCCGGGCGGGGCCGAGTAGCAGCGCTCGATCTGCTGCTGGAGCAGGCCGACGAGGGCGTCGCGCTGGCTCGGGTTGAGGCGCGCCGCGGTGCCGGTCGTCGTGCCGAGCGCCGCCGTGCGCTGGACCTCGCGGCCCGTCGAGCCGGTCGATTGCGCGGGGGCTCGGGAGGCCAGCACGTCGCGGATCGAGCCGGCATTGAACTGGTTGGCGAGTTCGGCCTGACGGCGCGCCTTCGCCTCGGCGGCGGCCTTGGCCTTGGCCTCCGCGAGCGCCTTGGCGCGCGCCGCCTCGGCCTTGGCTTTGGCCTCGGCAGCAGCCTTCGCCTCCGCTGCCGCCTTGGCTTCGGCCTTCGCCTTGGCCTCCGCCTCGGCCTTGGCCTCGGCCTGCGCTTTGGCTTCCGCCTCCGCCTTCGCCTGGGCTTCCGCTTTCGCCCTGGCCTCCGCCTCGGCCTTGGCCTGGGCCTCCGCGCGGGCCTTCGCCTCGGCCTTGGCCTTCGCTTCGGCGCGCGCTTTGGCGGCGGCCGCCTCGCGAGCCGCCTGCTCCTTCGCCTCGGCTTCCTCGCGGGCGATGAGCTGCGCCAGTTCCTCGCGGCGGGCCGCCTCGGCCTTGGCCTTGGCTTCGGCCTGGGCCTTCGCCTGGGCTTCCGCCTTCGCGGCGGCGGCCTTGGCCTCCGCGGCGGCCTTCGCGGCCTCCGCGGCCGCACGGGCGGCCTCGGCCTTCTGGGCTTCCGCCTTCGCCTTGGCTTCCGCGTCCGCTTTCGCCTTGGCCTCCGCCCTCGCCTGTTCGCGGGCCTCGCTGTCGTCGGGCCGGCTCGGCGGCAGGGGCGCGGGCTGCTCCAGGGCCGGCCGCAGGGGCGGCATCGGGGGCTCCTCGGCGCTGGCGACCTTCATCTCGGGCGGACGGGTCGGCGGGGTCGGGACATCCGTCTTGGCC
Source organism: Methylobacterium nodulans ORS 2060 (assembly GCF_000022085.1). Taxonomy (NCBI): domain Bacteria; kingdom Pseudomonadati; phylum Pseudomonadota; class Alphaproteobacteria; order Hyphomicrobiales; family Methylobacteriaceae; genus Methylobacterium; species Methylobacterium nodulans. Next base: position 4,483,414 of record NC_011894.1, on the reverse strand, counting down.
TCGCCGGGGTCGCGCTCCTGCTTCGTGTCCGCGACGCGGTCCGCACGCGGCGTCTTGGCCGGAGCCTCGCCGTCCTGGCTGCCCTTGGTGAGTTCGGAGAACTGGTTCTCGGTGATGACCTCGACGGGCACGCCCTCCTCGGCCTGCGGCAGCTCGTGGGCCGCAGCCGCATAGAGCGCAGCGCCGAGCAGCGCCGCATGCGCCAGCCCCGAGATCCAGACGCCGGGCTCGGACCGTTTGAGGGGGGGCACGCCGCGCCTCGCCTATCGCTGGTCGGGCTCGGTCACCAGGGCGACCCGCTTGAAGCCGCCGCCGGTCACGATCGCCATCACCTGCGCCACGCGCCCGTAATCGACCCGCTTGTCGCCGCGCACGAAGACGCGCTCGTCGAAGCCCTCGCGGGCGGTGGCGGTGAGGCGCGCCACGATCGCGTCGTCGGCGAGCTCGTCCTCACCGAGGAAGACCTGGCCGCTCTGGCGAATCGACAGGGTGACGGGCTTGGCGTCGGAATTGAGCGGCGCGGCCTTGGTCTGAGGCAGGTCGAGGGGCACGCCCACCGTCATCATCGGGGCCGCCACCATGAAGATGATCAGGAGCACCAGCACGACGTCGATGAACGGCGTCATGTTGATCTCGTTGATGGCGCCGCCCCGCCGCCCGCGCCGGCGGCGTCCGCCGCCCTGTGCCGCTCCGGTGGCCATGCCCATGATGCGTCGTCCCGGCTCGCGTGGAGGATGATCAGGCGGCGAGCGCGAGGCGCTCGTCGATTTGGCGCGAGAGGATCGCCGAGAACTCGTCGGCGAAGCCTTCGAGGCGGCCTTGCGCCTTGGCCACCGAGGCCTGCAGCTTGTTGTAGGCGAGCACGGCGGGAATCGCCGCGAACAGGCCGATCGCGGTTGCGAAGAGCGCCTCGGCGATGCCCGGCGCCACTACCGCGAGGCTGGTGTTCTTGGAGGCCGCGATGGAGGTGAAGGCGGTCATGATGCCCCACACCGTGCCGAACAGGCCGATATACGGGCCGGCCGAGCCGATCGAGGCGAGGAAGAGCAGGCGCGACTCGAGGCGCTCCACCTCGCGCTGGATGGTCACGTCGAGCACCTTGTCGATGCGCTGGCCGAGGCTGTGGATCGAGCGGCCCGAGCCCTCGAAGGAACGCTTCCACTCGCGCATCGCGGCGACGAAGACCGCGCCGAGCCCGGTCGGGGCCTTGTCGTTGAAGGAGCGGTAGAGCTCCTCGAGGGAGCGGCCGGACCAGAACGATTCCTCGAAGGCGTCCATCTCGGCCCGGGTGCGGCGGAACAGCAGCGTCTTGTCGACGATGATGGCCCAGCACCAGACCGAGGCGCCGAGCAGCCCCAGCATCACGACCTTGACGACGAAATGCGCCTGCCAGAACAGGCCGAACAGCGTGATCTCGTGGACCGGCAGGGCCTGGACGGCATCGGCGGGGTTCATGCAGTCGTCCTCACGTCCCGGGCGGCGAATCCGGCCCCTGGTGTGTCCTCAGATTGAGCGGTTTCGCCCTCGATCGCGCCCGAATCTGTCGAAAGTAAGGGCCGCGGACCGGCACCGGCCGCGCGACCGACCGAGTTAAGCCGCCGTCAGGGTTAAGGTTTGGTTGATACCAACGGTCATTGGACATGACCGGTGGTTCCGCTCTCGCATTGTCGCCAAGCCTTTGGCTTGGTGTCGAAAATTCGAGATGGGTCAACGGCCCGCTGCGTCAGCACTTGGCTTACGTCAGCAGCCCGGGCCGTTGGGATGAGAGCGACCGCGCCTCAGAGGGCCTCGGCGAGCGCCGCCGACGCTCCGGCCAGTGGCGCGGGCGCGGCGGGATCGGCGGCGGGCCGCCCGGTCACCGCCTGCCGCAGCGCGCGCCGGACCGCGGCCTCCGCCAGCGCGGTCGCCACCTTCCGGTTCGTGCCGGCCGCGAAGGTGACGGGCTCGGCCCAGACGACCTCGGCGTCGATCGGCCCGCGCTCCAGGAACACGGCGAGGTGGGGAGCGAGTTCCATGTCGCCGTACCAGGCGATCTCCGGGCGCTCGCGCCGGGTGAGCGGCAGGCCGTGGCGGCGCGTATAGGCGATGCAGAGGGGCTGCAGCCGCACCGCGTCGAGACCGCCATCGGTGAGCGCCGCCCGGGCGGCGCCGACGAGCGAGGCGCGGAACGGCAGCAGGCGGTTGCCGTCGCCGGTCGTGCCCTCGGCGAAGAGCACCACCACGTCGCCGGCGGCGAGCCGGCGGCTCAGCTCGGTGTTGACCACCGCCGTGTGGCGCTTGCGGGCCCGGTCGATGAACACCGTGCGCTGGAGCCTCGCGAACAGCCCAATGATCGGCCAGCCGGCGATCTCGGACTTCGCCACGAAGGAGAGCGGGCGCAGCGAGCCCAGCACCGGGATGTCGAGCCAGGAGATGTGGTTGGCGAGCACGAGCGCCGCCTCGCCCGGGGCGGGCGGCGTGCCGGTCACTCGCACGCGCACCTGGAACAGCGCCAGGAAGAGCCGATGCAGGAGCATCGGGGCAAGCCCTGCGAATCGCCCGCCCCGCCGGAGGCTGAGCCGGTGCGGCCCGACGAGGAGCAGGAAGGCCGTGCCGTAGACGAGGAGGCGCAGGCCCGTCTTGACGTGGCGCAGGATGCGGGCCGGGGCGATCACACCAGCGTCGCCCGCATGGTCAGCGCCGCGGCCCTGGTGCCGTCCGGGCGCGGGTAGTAGCCGGCGCGCCGGCCGGTCTCGGTGAAGCCGAGGCGGCGGTAGAGCGCGAGCGCCGCCGCATTGCCGTCATCGACTTCGAGATGCACGGCACGCGCACCCGCATCGGCAAGGGCCCGCAGATGGGTCGCGAGCAGGGTCCGGCTCAGGCCCGCACCGCGCGCGGCGGGCCCGAGCACCACGGTGAGGATCTCGGCTTCGTCGACGACGATCCGCGACAGCACGAAGCCCGCGAGGTCGCGGCCGCGCATCAGCCCGTGGGCGATGTGGCTGCGCTCGCAGAGCATCTGCTCGAATTCGTGCGTCTCCCACGGCCGGGCGAAGCCGGTGGCATGGAGAGCCGCGAGATCCGGGGCGCAATCGGCCGACAGCAGCGGTGCCACGTGGACGGTCGGGGCGGCGCTGCGGAAGGGGTTCCACATGGGGCTAGCGCCGGGGCAGGCGCGCGTGGTCCTGCGGTTGCGCGTCGGGACCGCGGAGATAGAGGGGGCGGGGCAGCGCATGCTCGGGATCGGCGACGAGGCCGAGCGAGGCGACCCAGGCGATCTCGGGGGCCGTATGCCCTTCCGGCACGACGGCGTGGCCGCCGCCGGAATTCGCCGCCGCTGCGAGCGCGGGCGCCGCCGAGCCCGCGAGCGCCGCCGGGCCGGCGCCGAGATGCTGCACGGCCTCCGCGACCGGGATCAGGGCGGGCGGCACCACGATGCCCCCGTCGGGGCTGAGCGCCTGGAAATAGACGTGGCCGTGCCTGGCGTCGATCGCCGCGGCGAGAAGGTAGCCCTGCCCCAGGAAGTCCTCGCCGGAGGCGAGGAGCGGGGCGAGCAGCGCCGAGAGCGTGGTGACGCCGACGACCGGGATGCCGCAGGCCAGCCCGACCGCCCGGGCCGCCGCGAGGCCGACGCGCAGCCCGGTATAGCTCCCCGGCCCGACCGTCACGGCGACCCGGTCGAGCGCCGAGAAGCCGCCTTCGACCCGCGCCACCACCCGCTCCACGAGCGGCAGCAGCGCCTCCGCATGCCCGCGCTGCAGCGCGAGGCTCTCCTGCGCCAGCGGCTCCGAATCCTCGTCCGAGGAGATGCAGGCCGCACAGGTCTCGAGCGCCGTGTCGATGGCCAGGATACGCAAGGATCGTCGACTCCACCCGCCGGGCATGACGCAGCGCCCGCCCGGCTCTTTAAGCCGGCATGTTAACCCATGCGCCCGGCGCCGTCAGCGCGAAGCGGAGCCGCTATGAACAGCCGTCAGACCGACTGGACCTCGCGCACCTCCGGCAGGAAGTGGCGGAAGAGGTTCTGCACGCCCTGGCGCAGGGTGGCGGTGGAGGACGGGCAGCCCGAGCAGGCTCCCTTCATCTCCAGGTAGACGACGCCCTCGCGGTAACCCCGGAAGGTGATGTCGCCGCCGTCGCCCGCCACGGCCGGGCGCACGCGGGTCTCCAGCAGGTCCTTGATGGTCGCGACCGTGTCGGCGTCGGCCTCCTCGAAGAACTCCTCCGAGGTCCCCTCGCCCGCGGCTCCGGCCTCCAGGACCGGCGCACCCGACAGGAAATGCTCCATGATCGCGCCGAGCACCGCGGGCTTCACCTGCGGCCATTCCGGCCCGTCCTCGGCCTTGGTGACCGAGATGAAGTCGTGGCCGAAATAGACGCCGGCCACGCCCGGCACGGCGAACAACGCCTGGGCGAGTGGCGAGCGCGCGGCCTGATCGGGGCTGCGGGCCTCGAAGGTGCCCTCCGTCAGCACCACCCGGCCGGGCAGGAACTTGAGGGTGGTGGGGTTCGGCGTGGCTTCGGTCTGGATGAACATCGGGAGGGTCCTTCGGGTTCTCAGCGCCGGTTCAAGGCCGGCCGGGAACGGCGCCTCGCGCCAATCGAGATGTGGACCCGGCGCGGACAAACCGCAACGGTGCGAACGGCCTGTCTCCCCATGCGGAGGCCATCGGTCAACCTCTCGCAGTGACATGAGCGCTCCCTGCCGTGGCACCCTCTCCGGCCCTCATGCTGAGCAAGCATGGGATTGACGGCCGGGGTTGGCAGCCGCAGGCGGCAGCGCTCGGACAGCCACGGTCTCATCCGTCAGGGTCGGCAAAGGCCGGTGGTCAGCTCATCCGACATCCGGTCGATGGCTTCGCCTTGCGGATGGGGGCGCGATGAGAGGGGCTCCGACCCCCTCCTCCCGCTTGCATGTTTGACGGGCCGACCAGCGCACCAAGCTGTGAGGTGCGTCGCGGCCGGTGGCCACCGGCCGCGACGCGGGCGGCCGGGATCGATCTCCCTCTAGGATTGGCACCGTGGGAAAGCAGGATCCGGCCGCCCTCTGGCTCTTGTCCTGAACAGATGCTGGGGAGCAAGTCCCGTATGCAAGGCAAGGAAGTGTCCAAACAAGAGACCGCGGGCAAGTCTAGCGTGGGGATCGACGTCAGCAAGAGCTGGCTCGACGTCCACGTCCTCCCCTCCGGCCAAGCCCAGCGGTTCGCCAATACCGAGGTCGGCATCCGGCAGCTCAAGCGCTGGCTTGGGCGCTTTGCTCTGGGGCTGGTCGTGGTCGAGGCCACCGGCAAGTGGCACCGCCAGACCCGCCGCAGCCTGCATGCCTCGGGCCTGCCGGTCGCCGTCGTCGATCCGTTTCGGGTGCGCATGTTCGCCAAGGCGCAAGGCATCTGGGCCAAGACCGATCGGCTCGATGCCCGCGTGCTGGCGCAGTTTGCCGCGGTGATGGCCCCCCCGCAGCGCCCGCCGGCCTCGGACGCGCTCGAAGCGCTCCAGGAACTGGTCGCGGCCCGCGACAGCGCCGTGGCCGAACAAACCGCCCTCAAGAACCAGCTGGCCGCGGCCGCAAGCCCGTTCCTGATCCGCCAGTTCCAGGACCGTCTGGCCAGGATCGCCGCGGACATCGAGGCCCTTGCCGGCGAGATCCGCCGGCTCATCGCGGCCGATCCCGGACTGGCCCGGCGGCATGCCATCCTGGTCTCGATCCCCTCGATCGGGGACACGATCGCGGCCACCCTGGTGGCCAGCCTGGCCGAGCTGGGCACCTGCAGCAGCCGGCAGATCGGCCTGCTGGCGGGCCTGGCGCCGGTCGCCGACGATTCCGGCGCGCGCCAGGGCGTGCGGGTCATCTGGGGCGGCCGCCCGCCCGTGCGCCGCGTCCTCTACCTCGCGGCGCTCTCGGCCGCCCGCCACAACGCCGGCCTGAAAGCCTTCCACGAACGCCTGATCGCCAACGGCAAGAAGCCAAAGTGCGCCATCATCGCCGTGGCCCGCAAGCTCGCCGTGCTGGCCAACAGCCTCATCGCTCAGGACCGCCTCTGGACGCCAAATCAGCCCCAACAGGCTTGACGCCAAACACAGATGCTTTCCCGGACGACTGGAGCGCTAGGAGATCCGGGAACCAGCAGGGTGAGTTGCCGCGCAGCGGCTCCGGTTGTCTCCACCGTGGCTGACAAGTGGTCGCTGCGCGACTTCCTGTGCTGGCTCCCGGGTCGCATTCCGCTGGCGCTGCATGCGCCCGGGAAAGCGGGAGCAGGCGACAGGAGGCCGGGCGAGACGATCCTCGATCGCCTCCAGACGCGTCAGGCGGACATCGTCGCGCAGGACCGTCACCCGGCGAGCGCGGTGATCTCGGCCTCCGTCAGCGCGCCCGGCACGATCACGACAGGGACCGGGAAGGAGCCCGCGGCCTTGCCGGCGATGGTGGAGACGAGCGGGCCCGGCCCGTCCTTGCCTGTGGCGGCGGCGAGCACCAGGAAGCCGATATCCTCGTCCTCGCTGATCAGGCGCAGGATCTCGTCAGCCCGCTCGCCCGTGCGCACGACGCATTCCGGATCGACGCCCGCCGCCTGCCGGGCCGCTGCGGCGAGCCCATCGAGGCGCTCGCGGGTCTCGGCCTCGGCTTCGGCCCGCATCGCGTCGCCGACGCCGAGCCACTCGAAGCTCTCCGGCGGCTCGGCCACCGCCAGCATCACCACCCGGGCGTTGAGGCGCGCGGCGCGGCGGATGGCGAAATGCACCGCCCGGTCGCATTCCGGGGTCTCGTCGACCAGCACCAGGAACTTGAGCCGGTGCCCGGGCTCGAACGACCGGCGCCGCTTCATCTCGGTCATGGCTGGGGAGCTCCACCGGGACGGATGCTGCCGCCAGAGGCCCGCCTCCGCAAGGGCACCGGAAGCCCTCGCGCCTACGCTGAGGCCCCTGCCCCATCGACAAGCCGCGCCCCATCCTGTAGAGAGCCGGCCAACTCACAACAGGACGCCGAAATCCTGCGTCGGGCCGCATCCCGCGGTGAGGCGTAACGGCCGGAGTTTGACCCATGAACATCATCCAGCAGCTCGAGCAGGAGCAGATTGCCCAGCTCAACAAGACCATCCCGGATTTCGAGCCCGGCGACACGGTCGTGGTGAACGTGAAGGTGAAGGAAGGCGACCGCACCCGCGTGCAGGCTTACGAGGGCGTCTGCATCGCCCGCGCCGGCGGCGGCCTCAACGAGAACTTCACGGTCCGCAAGATTTCCTACGGTGAGGGCGTCGAGCGCGTCTTCCCGATCTATTCGCCGCTGATCGACTCGATCAAGGTGGTCCGCCGCGGCAAGGTCCGCCGCGCCAAGCTCTACTACCTGCGCGACCGCCGCGGTAAAGCCGCCCGCATCGCCGAGCGCGCCGAGCGCGGCAGCGAGAAGGGCAAGACCACGCCGGCCGCCGCCGAGTAAGCTTTTCCGCCGCATCGCTCCGGCACGAAAAACCCCTCTTCCCCCGGGAGAGGGGTTTTTCGTGCGTCATATGGCTTCCGGTTGATCCATTCGGAGACAAGAGGGCGCGGGAACCGCGGGATCCCCTCTCCCGTGCGGGAGAGGGGTAGGGGTGAGGGTCCCGGACGGAGCCGCAGATATCCACAACCGTGGTGCCGGCAGCGGCCCGGTTCAGGATACTTGCGGAACCGTCTCCACCCTCACCCCTACCCCTCTACGGGATGCACCCGGTGCTGTCGTGGTGCGCCATGAACGCGAAGGCGACGCCGGACCCGACCGGGGCGAGGAAGTTCGACAAGGCCAAGAGCACGGGCCGCATCGACGACCTTCAGACCCTCACCATGGCGCTCGGCGTCGCCAACCGGCACGAGGCCGAGCCGGACTGGACGCCGATGTGCGAGGTGGTAAAGCCCAAAACTCAGAGGAGTATCTATGCACACTAGTTCTTTAACTTACGCCCTCTTTTTGATCGGAATTATGCTCGCAGCTGCGGCCCAGATTTTCAATTACCTGATTGCTATAATAAAACCTGGACCGCGCCCTATACTAAGGACTATTACACTGATAACTGGATTATCTGGCATAGGCGCAGCCTCACTAGCTGGCTATCGAGCATCAATTGATTGGAGCACATTGCCTTCATCCCCAGAAGGATTGCGCCCGGGACAACTTTGGAACAACGGGGGCATCCCGGCTATCGTTCAGTCAGATTAGTTCTAATAAACTGATAGCAATGCCCGCTCAACTAGACGCCGGATTGCTTCGGGTCGGGTCGGTTTAGGGTCAGCCTGGGCAGCAATCCAAGCGTCAAGTGCCACGAGCTGAGATGGCGGCACGCGAACTGTGATGGGGGTGGCGCCGAGAAGGCAAGGCCACGCCGGCCGCCGCCGAGTAAGCTTTTCCGCCGCATCGCTCCGGCGCGAAAAACCCCTCTTCCCCCGGGAAGAGGGGTTTTTCGTGCGTCACGCACAGCCGAATCTAGAGATCGACAGCGGCATCCGGCGCCACGGACACGGCCCGCGTGCGCTCCGCGAAGGTCCAGAGCCTGTTGCCGGTGAAGTTCCAGAACACGACAAGGCCCGTCGTCGCGAATTGCGCGGGCAGGTAGGCGAGCCCCGCCCAGCGGGTCAGGACCGCCATCAGGATCCAGGTCAGCCCGAGGCCGATCGCGGCCACCACGGCGAAGCGCCAAGTCGCCTCGGCATGCGGCCGGTCGCTCGCATAGGTATGGCGGCGGTTGAGCGTGTAGGACACGACCCCGCCCGCAATGTAGCCCGCCACCGCGGCCGCGACCGGATCGACGCGGCCGAACTCGACCAGGGCCACCAGCAGGCCGTAATGGACCACGAGCGCGGCGAGGCCGACGCCGACATAAGAGATGAATTGCAGGCAAAGCCGCACGAGCGGATGGCCGCGCCAGCGGGCGATAGCCCTCAGTAACATCCGTTCTGGTCCCATGCGGTCCATCCGGGTCACCACGGCCCGCGGCCGCCCCGCTTCTCTCTAGCACTCATCGCTGAACCGGAGATGATTCCGGCACGCTCTGCAGCCGGTTCGCGACCTTGCGGGTGAGCCGGCGGGGCAGGAGCTGAAGGCCCGCCACGATCAGGCGATTCCTTGAGCCCGGCACCACCACGGCCTCGCCGCGCAGGTAGCCCATAAGGCCGATCCGGGCGACCTCCTCGGCTGCCATCCCGCGGCCGTTGAACCGCTTGGTTCCCTCCCGATCCGCGCGGGCCGCGAACTCGCTGTCGGTCACGCCGGGGCAGAGGGCCGTCACCGTGACGCCATGGGGCTTCGCCTCCTCGAACAGCGCCTCCGAGAGGGACAGGAGATAGGCCTTGGTGGCGTAGTAGACCGCCATCTTGGGACCCGGCAGATAGGCCCCGACCGAGGCGACGTTGAGGATGCCGCCTTCCCGCCGCGCGATCAGGTCGGGCAGGACGCGGCGCGCGAGCGCCGTCGGCGCCGCGACATTCACCGCCACCATGTCCATGAGCTCGTCCGCCGGCAGCGTGGCGAAGCGGCCCCGCATCCCGAATCCCGCATTGTTGACGAGGGTGTGGAGGGCGATGCCGCGCGACGCGACCGCCTCCATGAGCCGATCCGGCGCCGAGGGATCCGTCAGGTCCGCCGGGATCACCTCCACGGGCACCGCGCCGCTGAGCTCCCCGGCCAGGGCCTGGAGCCGCTCCGTCCGGCGGGCGCTCAGCACCAGCGCGTGGCCGCGCGCCGCGAAGGCCCGCGCCAGCGCGGCGCCGATGCCGCTCGACGCGCCCGTCACCAGCGTCCAGTTGCGCGCGCAGTTGCGCGCGGCGCTCAAGCCTGCCCCGCGCGGCATCGTCGCGGCCTTTCTTTCATCTCGCCCCGCGTGTTAAAGGCGCCGCACGACCATCCCCCCGCGTCCGGCTTGCCCCACCCGCGCCCGCCCCGAGCGGACCGGTGCGGACGAGGCCGGGCGCGCGCCGCAAGAGTCTGACGCGTCCGATGCCCAAGCGCACCGATATCTCCTCCATCCTCATCATCGGCGCGGGTCCGATCGTCATCGGGCAGGCTTGCGAGTTCGACTATTCGGGGACGCAGGCCTGCAAGGCCCTGCGCGCCGAAGGGTACCGGATCATCCTGGTCAATTCCAACCCGGCCACGATCATGACCGATCCGGAGCTGGCGGACGCGACCTATGTCGAGCCGATCACGCCCGAGATCGTCGCCAAGATCATCGAGAAGGAGCGGCCCGACGCGCTCCTGCCCACCATGGGCGGCCAGACGGCGCTGAACTGCGCCCTCTCGCTCAAGCGCATGGGCGTCCTCGACCAGTTCGGCGTCCAGATGATCGGTGCCACCGCCGAGGCGATCGACAAGGCGGAGGACCGCCACCTGTTCCGCGACGCGATGGCCAAGATCGGGCTGGAGACGCCGCGATCGGCCCTCGCCAACGCCTCGGCCGCCAAGAAGGCCGACCGCGAGAAGTATCTCGAGGAGATCGCCCGGATCGAGGCCGCGCATGCGGATCCGGAGGCGCGTAAAGCCGCGCTCGCCGCCTTCGAGAAGAAATGGGCCGCCGGCGAGGCCGATCGCCGCAAGCGCTACGGCGAGCACGCGCTCGGCCAGGCGCTGATCGCGCTCGCCGAGATCGGCCTGCCGGCGATCATCCGGCCCTCCTTCACGCTCGGCGGCACGGGCGGCGGCATCGCCTACAACCGGGAGGAATTTCTCGACATCGTCGAGCGCGGCATCGACGCCTCGCCGACCAACGAGGTGCTGATCGAGGAATCGGTGCTCGGCTGGAAGGAGTACGAGATGGAGGTGGTCCGCGACAAGGTGGACAACTGCATCATCATCTGCTCCATCGAGAACATCGACCCGATGGGCGTGCATACGGGCGATTCGATCACCGTGGCGCCGGCCCTGACGCTCACCGACAAAGAGTACCAGGTGATGCGCGACGCCTCGATCGCGGTGCTGCGCGAGATCGGCGTCGAGACCGGCGGCTCGAACGTGCAGTTCGCCATCGACCCGGCCACGGGCCGCATGGTGGTGATCGAGATGAACCCGCGCGTCTCGCGCTCCTCGGCACTCGCCTCGAAGGCGACGGGCTTCCCCATCGCCAAGGTCGCGGCGAAGCTCGCGGTCGGCTACACGCTCGACGAGATCGCCAACGACATCACGGGCGGGGCGACCCCGGCCTCCTTCGAGCCGACGATCGACTACGTCGTCACCAAGATCCCGCGCTTCGCCTTCGAGAAGTTCCCGGGCGCCGAGCCGACGCTGACGACCTCGATGAAATCGGTGGGCGAGGCGATGGCGATCGGCCGCTGTTTCGCCGAATCGCTCCAGAAGGCGCTGCGCTCCCTCGAGACCGGGCTCACCGGCCTCGACGACATCGAGATCGAGGGGCTCGGCAAGGGCGACGACCGCAACGCCATCAAGGCGGCGCTCGGCACGCCGACCCCCGACCGGCTCCTGAAGGTGGCCCAGGCCCTGCGCCTCGGCGTCAGCCACGCGGAGGTGCATGCCTCCTGCCGGATCGACCCCTGGTTCCTGGAGCAGCTCCAGGCAATCGTGGACCTCGAGGCCAAGGTGCGGCGCTTCGGCCTGCCGACGAATCCGGGCGCCTTCCGCCAGCTCAAGGCCGCGGGCTTCTCCGATGCGCGGCTCGCGGTGCTCGCCGGCACCGACGAGGCGGCGGTGCGGGCGGCCCGCCGGGCGCTCGCCGTGCGCCCGGTCTTCAAGCGCATCGACACCTGCGCGGCGGAGTTCGCCTCCCCCACCGCCTACATGTACTCGACCTACGTGGCGCCCTTCGCCGGCACCCTCGCGGACGAGGCGCAGCCCTCGGACCGCAAGAAGGTCGTCATCCTGGGCGGCGGCCCGAACCGGATCGGCCAGGGCATCGAGTTCGACTATTGCTGCTGCCACGCCTGCTTCGCGCTCGCGGATGCGGGCTATGAGACCATCATGGTCAACTGCAACCCGGAGACGGTGTCGACGGATTACGACACCTCGGACCGGCTCTATTTCGAGCCGCTGACCGCCGAGGACGTGCTGGAGATCATCGAGACCGAGCGGCAGGCGGGCACGCTTCACGGCGTCATCGTGCAGTTCGGCGGCCAGACGCCCCTGAAGCTCGCCCGGGCCCTGGAGGAGGCGGGCGTGCCGATCCTCGGCACCTCGCCGGACGCCATCGACCTCGCGGAGGACCGCGACCAGTTCAAGCGGCTCCTCGACAAGCTGCACCTGAAGCAGCCGAAGAACGGCATCGCCTTCTCGGTGGAGCAGAGCCGGCTCGTCGCCGCCGATCTCGGCCTGCCCTTCGTGGTGCGGCCCTCCTACGTGCTGGGCGGGCGCGCCATGGCGATCATCCGCGACGAGGCGCAGTTCGCCGACTACCTGCTCGACACGCTCCCGAGCCTGATCCCCTCCGACGTCAAGGCCCGCTACCCCAACGACAAGACCGGGCAGATCAACACGGTGCTGGGCAAGAACCCGCTCCTGTTCGACCGCTATCTCACGGACGCGACGGAGGTCGACGTCGACGCGGTGGCGGATGGGCGTGACGTGTTCATCGCCGGCATCATGGAGCACATCGAGGAGGCGGGCATCCATTCGGGCGATTCCGCCTGCTCGCTGCCGCCCCGCTCGCTCAGCCCGGAGACGATCGCCAAGCTCGAGCAGCAGACCCGCGACCTCGCCCTGGCGCTCAATGTCGGCGGGCTGATGAACGTGCAGTACGCGATCAAGGACGGCGAGATCTACGTGCTGGAAGTCAATCCCCGCGCCTCGCGCACGGTGCCCTTCGTCGCCAAGGTGATCGGCGAGCCGATCGCCAAGATCGCCGCCCGCGTCATGGCCGGCGAGGCGCTGGCGAGCTTCGGGCTCAAGCCCAAGACCCTGCCGCATATCGGCGTGAAGGAGGCGGTGTTCCCCTTCGCGCGCTTCCCGGGGGTCGACGTGCTGCTCGGGCCGGAGATGCGCTCGACCGGCGAGGTGATCGGGCTCGACCGCAGCTTCGGCGTCGCCTTCGCCAAGAGCCAGCTCGGCTCCGGCAACCAGGTGCCGAGCACCGGCACCCTCTTCGTCTCGGTGCGCGACGCCGACAAGGCCCGGATCCTGCCTGCCGTGCGGATGCTCGCCGAGCTCGGCTTCACGATCCTGGCAACGGGCGGCACCCAGCGCTTCCTCGCCGAGAACGGCGTCGCGGCCACCCGCATCAACAAGGTGCTGGAAGGCCGGCCCCACGTCGTCGACGCCATCAAGAACGGCGAGATCCACCTCGTCTTCAACACCACGGAAGGCGCGGGTGCGCTGTCCGACTCCCGATCCTTACGCCGGGCGGCCCTCTTGCATAAAGTGCCGTACTACACCACTCTCGCGGGCGCGATGGCGGCCGCGGAAGGGATCAGGGCCTATCTTGGCGACGATCTCCAAGTGCGCGCCCTGCAGGAATACTTCGCGGCCTGACGCGTGGGCCGTGCAGCAAGGCCCGCGTTGAAGTCCTCGCGCCTGCGCGAGATGGTTTGAACAGGCCCGGTGGAGCGTGACATCACGTCCTGCCGGGCCGATTGCTTGTGGTGTGAGACGAGAACGATGGAAAAGGTTCCGATCACGATCCGAGGATTTGCGGCTCTGGAGCAGGAGCTGAAGCACCGCCAGCAGGTGGAGCGCCCCCGGATCATCCAGGCGATCGCCGAGGCGCGGGCGCTCGGCGATCTCTCGGAGAACGCCGAGTACCATGCCGCCAAGGAAGCGCAGTCCCTCAACGAGGGCCGCGTGCTCGAACTGGAGAGCCTGATCTCGCGCGCCGAGGTGATCGACGTGGCCAAGCTCTCGGGCTCGAAGGTGAAGTTCGGCGCCACGGTCCAGCTCATCGACGAGGACACCGAGGAGGAGAAGACCTACCAGATCGTCGGCGAGCCCGAGGCGGACGTGCGCTCGGGACGGGTCTCCATCACCTCGCCCGTCGCGCGCGCGCTGATCGGCAAGGGCGTCGGCGACACGGTCGAGGTCTCGACGCCGGGCGGCGGCAAGTCCTACGAGATCGTCGGCATCAGCTTCTCCGGCTGAGCATCGCGGCCCGGCCGGGTCGTGCCGGGGCCGGAATCGGACGCTTCCCGACAACGAGCGGAGAGACCGAGGATGAGGCGCTGGTTCACGGCCGCGGTCGCGGCCTTCGTCCTCGCGTCCGCCGGCGTGCCGGCGGACGCGCTGGACGGCCAGACGCGGTTCTCCGCCGTGCGGGTCGACGTGACGCCCCTGCGCGCCCGCGGGCTCGGCGGCTTCGCCGAGACGGTCGCGGGCGACCTCCAGGCGGCACTCTCGCGCATCTTCGCGGACCGCCTGGGCGGACCGGGACCCGTCCTGGTCGTGCGGGTCTCGGGCGTCTCGCTCAACGCCTATGCGGGCAGCGACGGCCGCTTCGGCCATGGCGGCGGGGCCACGAACACCGATTACCTGGACGGCGAGGCCCTGGTGATCGGGCGCCGCGGCGAGGTGCTGCTGCGCCATCCGCAGCTCTCGGCGACCCCGGCCAGCTCCGGCGGCGCATGGTACGATCCGGCCTCCGAGCGGCGCCGCGTGGCGGCGCTCGCGGAGCATTACGCTTGGTGGTTGCGGCGAGGCCTGGGGCTCGATTGAGGCGCCGGCCGTGAACCCCTCTCCCGATCGGGAGAGGGGTTCCCCGCGCTGCCCGCGCCAAGCCGGCATTCTCACAGCGCCAGCGTCTCCCTGACCGCCTGCGGCCATTCCGCGACCTCGAGCCCATGCGTAGCGAAGAGCGCCACGGCGAGCCGGTCGATGCCGAAGGCGACGCAGCCCGTATGGGCCGGCGCGCCGGACGCGTCGCGCAGGTTCCAGGTCGTGCCGAAATGCTCGCGGTGATAGTTGAAGCTCATGCAGGCGGTGGCCGGGCCGTCGCCGCGAAGCGGCACCAGCAGCTCGAACTTCAGCGCCTGTTCCAGCTGGTTGAGCGCCATGAGCTGGCCGACGCGGCCGAAGAACGGATCGCTCGCCTGGGCCACCTCGTAGGCGAGGCCCAGCCGGTCGGCGAGGCCCTTCGCCGTCTCGAGCCAGCGCTGGCGGAAGTCCTGGATCTGCTCCGGCGTCCCCACGCGGACATATTCCCGCATCCGGAAGGATTGCAGCCGGTCGAGATCCCTGGAGGGTTCGCGGCGGAAGCAGTCGCAGGCGACGTCGAAGCGGTAGCCCCGGGCCGGCACCGCGCCCCGCGCCGCCGCGATCGGGTAGACCGGGTAGCAGGCGGCGGGCGTCAGCACGAGGTCCGCCGCCGCGAGGGATTCGGTCCAGTCGCCGCCCGCATAGTGCCGGTCGACGGCACCCCGGATCTCCGCCTCGCCGCCCTCCAGGCAGGACACGCAGCCGAGGAGGTTGGGGAAGCTCTTGAGATAGCCGTGCGTCTCGATCTGGTGCCGGCTCATCACGGGCGGGAAGCGGAAGACCTCGGTCCCCTCCTCGCGCTGGCGCGAAATCAGGGCCTGGAGCGCCTCCACCACCGCCTCGTAGCGGCCGGTGCGCGCATAGACGCCCTCCGCGCCCATCGGACGGAACAGCCCGTCGAACAGGCTGTCGAGGGCGTCCACAGCCGGCAAGGCCGGCTTCCTCCAGTTCATGGTCATGGCGTCACGCCGCTCCGGATCGGATGAGGGAAGAATTCAGTCCCGGAGCGAGGCCGGAACCGTGGACAGGAGGCTCGTCGCCGCGAGATTCGCGGAGATGCGGTCGTTGTGGATCATGATCGGCGCTGACAGGATGTCGCGCAGCGCGCGCCCGATGCTGAACGGGCCGTCCTGGCGGTAGCCGGCGAGCCCGCAGGCCCGCATCGCGCTCGACACCGTGGCGAGCGCGAGTTCCGAACTCTCGACCTTCAGCATGGTGATGGCGGTCTGGAAATCGAGGCTGCCGAGCGCCTTCGCCTCGCCGGCCGCCGCGTAGCGGTCGAGGGCCTGGGTGATCAGCCCGCGCAAGCTGCGCAGCGACGAGGCCGCCTTGCCGCAATGGGCCGCGCCGGGCGGCATCTGGCCGCCCGCGCCGCGGGCCGCCTGCCGGGTGAAGGCCTGCGCCCGCTCCACCGCGCCGGCCGCGATGCCCGCCCAGGCACTCGACCACAGGATGTGCGAGACCGGCGTCATCGTCTCGGCGTGGATGGTCTGGTAGGGCACGGCGAGCACCTGATCGGGCAGGCCGCGGGCGCGCAGGCGGAAGCCGTAGCTGCAGGTGCCGCGCATGCCGAGCGTCTCCCAGCCGCTCAGGCGCTCCAGGGTGTAATCCTCCTTCAGGAACACCGCGAGGACCTGATCGGATGCGGCCGCATCGGGCGCACGGCGCGCCGTCGTGACCACGCCGTCCGCCTCGGCGCCATAGGAGATCACGGTCGCGGCCCGGTCGAGGGTGATGAAGCCGCCGTCCCGCTCGATGGCGGCCGCGCTGGAGCGGAGGTTGCCTCCGCCCTGACCTTCCGTCGTCGAGGAGGCGAGCAGGAGCTGGTCCCGGCAGAGCCGCCGCAGCAAAGCCTCCTGCCAGGGCTGCCCGCGGCCGTGATCGACGATGCAGGCGACCTTGGTCAGGTGCATCGCGTAGATCATCGCGGTCGACGCGCAGGCGCGGCCGAGCGCGTAGCAGACATCTGCAGCCACGGCGAGGCTCGCGCCCTCGCCGCCGAATTCCGCCGGGACGATGAGGCCCATCAGCCTCTGCGCCTTGGCGGCCTCCATCGCCTCGACGGGGAAGCGGCCGTCGCGGTCGACCGCCTCCGCCTGAGCCGCGGCGATGCCGGCCACCATCAGGGCGCGAAGGCCCGGCTCGACGGAGGTGGCCGTCTCCTGCGCCAGCACGGCGCCGGCGGGAATGGTCTGGATGGTCATGCTGATCCTCGCTCGCTCGATGCCGCGGCCGCGCGCCCGCTCACGCCGGCGGGTTGCAGGGCTGCTCCTGTGATGGCCGTAGTCTGAACCCGAAACCCCGAGGCATCCTGATGCGACGTCCGGACAACATTGTTTCCGACTTGCAAACTCTCGGATGCGCAGAGAGCATTAAGTCTGACTTGCACTGATCTCCGACGAAGAGATTCGTCCCGTGCCCGTGCACCATCTCGAAAGGCCGGCGCGCCAGAGTGGCGTGCGCCAGAATGGCGCCGGAGCCCCACCGAAGCGCGAGAGGTCCATCGATGCCCGAGAGTTCGCCCCCCGACGTCGCCGCACGCACCGCCAGCCTGGTGCAGGGCATACTGGCTCAGAAGGGCATCGACCGGACGCCCGAAGCCGATACCATCCTGAGCGAGGTCGGGCTCACCTCCCTCGACCTCGTCAACCTGATGCTGGCCATCGAGGCGGAGTTCGACATCACCATCCCGGCGAGCCATCTCAGCCCGCAGAGCTTCCGCACCCTGAACACCATCACGGAGATGGTCCGGGCGGTCCGCGGCACCGCCACCCTCGCCGCCTGACCTTGCGGCCCGCCGAGGGGCGGCGGGGTGCTGCCCGGCCGCCGCTGCCGGCGGCGACCCGCCGGCGCTCGACCCAACTTCCTCCATGCGGCCCATCGGGTGCCTCCAGGTCGGACACCTGCCCCAGCCTGCCCCGCTTCCGATCGGCATCCTGGCGATTCTGTCCCGGGATGGAGCGGAGCGGACGCCGGAGCGGCGCCACGCCGGAGGAATTGCAAGAGAGGGTCCACCGGCTGATCCGGCGTCCGGACGATCGGTCGGAGACCGGATCACAGGGTCTCCGCCCTGTCCCGGATTCTCCGCCCCTTCGCGCTCCCTCTTCCCCGGACGACTGCAGCGTCAGCGGAAGGAGATCCAGGAACCGGCACGGTGGATTGCCGCGCAGCGGCTCCGACTTCCAGCGCCGCTGGTGACAAGCGGGCGCTGCGCGACGTCCTGTGCTGGATCCCGGGTCGCATTCCGCTGCCGCTGCATGCGCCCGGGAAAGGGAGAGCGGGCGAGAGGAAGCCGGGCGAGACGATCGTCTCCGGGCGCGTCAGACGGACGTCGTCCCGTGGGCCGGTCGCGCGGTCTCGGAATGGAACAAGTCGATTCCCGTTTTGGCGCCGCAGCGGCGGATGGGATCACAGCCCCGCGTGGTCCAGCGGCGCCTCCGGGACGGCTCGTCGGAACTCCAAGTCCTTGATCCATCATCCGTCGTGACCGTGAGTCGGACCCGGTCGTCCCTGGGCATGGGCCAGGAGCGCGGTTCCCGAACACGATGTCCGAGGCCGCTTCGCGGTGGTTTCCGTCTTGCTCGTCCCCGCCCAGGCGGCGGTCGATGCCAGGACGGATGAAGCGCGCGATGGACCTCCTCTCGAGACGCGGATCGGTACGCAACGGGCCGGCGGAGCCCTCCAGCCGGGCGTGCCCGCAGACGCAGCCCGGACCAGCCGCGCCCGGCGCGGCCGACCGGTCCGGTGCCGCCTGATCCGCGGAGGCGTCGATGCGCGTCGACCTCCTCGGCCTTCCGGTCGATCTCCTCAGCCGAGACGAAACCCGCATCCGCGCGCTGGCCGCCATGCGGGGCGATGCGGCGCCGTGCCGGCATGCCGCGCTCAACGTCGCCACGCTCGTCGGCGCCCGGCGGGACGGCGCGCTCGCCCGCGAGCTGCGCGAGAGCGATATCGTGGGCGTCGACGGCGCCGGGATCGCGCTCGCGCTCTGGCTCAAGGGCTGCGGCCGCGTCGCGCGGGTTCCTGCCCTCGACCTGTTCGAGAGCCTCGTTGGCGCCTGCGCCCGCGAAGGGCTGCGGCCCTTCCTGCTGGGCGCCAAGCCCGACGTGGTCGCCGATGCCGCCCGCAGCCTGCGCCGCCGCCATCCTCGGCTGGTGCTCGCAGGGCTGCATCACGGCTATTTCCGGCCCGACCAGGAGGCCGAGCTCTGCCGCCGGATCGCCGCGAGTGGCGCCGATGGGCTGTTCGTGGCGCTTCCGGCCCCACAGCAGGAGGGCTTCCTGCGGCGGCACCGCGAGCACCTCGACGTCCCCTTCGTGATGAGCATCGGCGGCGCCTTCGACGTCGTCGCGGGCCGGGTCCATCGCGCCCCGCCCCTCGTCCGGCGGATCGGTGCGGAATGGGCCTATGCGCTCGTCCAGGAGCCCGGCCGCCTCGCCGGCCGCACGCTGCGCACCAATACCGCTTTCGCCGGCCTGCTCCTCGCGGCCGCCCTCCGCCGCCTCGCCGGTCCGGCGGGCGCGCGCCCGACCCGCTGCGTCCGCGCGCAGCCGGCTGTGACCACGACCACGAGGAGAAGATCATGAACGCCCTCGACGTCGCCCCCCATGCCCTCGCTCACCTGCCCCACGGCGCCCGGCAAGGACTGGCCCGGACGCTGCGCGCAATCCCGGCCGGCCTGCGCTACGGCAGCCCCTACCGGACCTGGCGCTGCCGGATCCGCCGGGCTGCGTCCGATCCGGCCTTCGCGGCCCGCGCGCAGGATGCCGCCCTCGTCACGCTGATCGACCGGGCGCGGTTCGGCAGCCCGGCCCACCGCGAGCGCCTCGGCCCGGCCCTCGGCTTCGGCTCCCTCGACGCGGCGGCGGTGCGGGCGGCCTGGCACAGGGTGCCGGTCCTCAGGCGCGCCGACGTGCTGGATCTCGGCCGGCGCCTCTGCGCGACCGATCCCGCGCGCCTCGACGCATGCATCCTCGGCGATGGGGCGAGCCGGCCGCTCAGCATCTTCCTCGACCGCGGCCGCGAAACCGTGACGCTCGCCTTCCTGCACGAGGCCTGGGCGCGGGCCGGCTTCGCCCCGCATGACACGCGGGCGGTGTTCCGCGGCCTCGATCTCAGGGGACCCTCGCACATGCAGGAGGAGCCGATGCGGGGCGAGCTGCGCCTCTCGGTCCTTCACCTGTCCGATGCGGTCATGGAGGGCTACCGGGAGGCGATTCTCGATCGGCGCATCGCCTTCCTGGACGGCTACCCCTCCGCCCTCGCGACCTTCGCCGCCTTCCTGCTGCGGCGGCACGGCCCTCTGCGACAGATCCGGGGCCTGCTGCCGACCTCGGAGCGGCTCGCCGCACCGCTGCGGGCGATCCTCGAGCGCGCCTTTCCGCAGGCCGCCCTCGCCCCCGTCTACGGCCTGCGCGAGAAGGCAGCCTTCGCCACCGAGGTGCCGGGCGAGCCCGACACCTATGCGTTCGATCCGCTCTTCGGCCTCACCGAACTCGTGGACGCGCAGGGCCGGCCGGTGACGCGCCCAGGGCAGAGCGGATTCCTGCTCGCGACCGGCCTGCTGTTTCCGGGGATGCCCCTGATCCGCTACGAGACCGGCGATCGGGCCGAACTCGTCGAGGCGGCGAGCGCGGAGAACGGGCGCCGCCTGATCGTGCGCCGGATCCGCTCCCGGCAGGAGCCGGACGAGGTCGTGGGCCGGTCCGGCCGTTCGATCCCGCTCTCCGGCCTGTTCCCGACCGACGACGCGCTCCTCGGCGTCTGCACCTTCCAATTCGTGCAGGAGGAGCCGGGCCGGGTCACCCTGCACGTCGTGCCGAGCAGCGGCCCGCTCCCCGACTTCACCGGCACGCTGCTGCGGGTGAACCGGGCGCTGGCGGGCGAGCTCGAGCTCGACCTCGCGATCGTGAGCCGGATCCCGACGACGCTGCGCGGCAAGCGCCGGATGTTCGACCGGCGCCCGAACTCGGCCCATGCTTCCGTGTCCGCGGGCGACAGGACCGGCGCGCGCCGGCACGCCTGAGGCTCTGCGTGCGGTCCGCGGCAGGGCAGGCGGGCGCGGCTTGTCACGCTCGGGTCCCGCGTGCTCAATCGCCCCATGCCCCGATCCCTCGATCCGATCGACCCGCCCGCCGCCCCGCCCGGGCCGGAGGCGCCGCGCCAGACCCGGCGCTACGCGCAAAAGCGGGACGCGATCCTGCATGCGGCCGTCGCCCTCTTCAACGAAGCGGGCGTCAAGGGTGCGACGCTCGCCGACGTCGCGCGCCGCGTCGGGCTGATGACGAACAGCGTCACCTATTATTTCCGCCGCAAGGAGGATCTGGCCGCCGCCTGCTTCCTGCACACGATCGCGGTCCTCGACGGGCTGGTGGCCGAGGCGGAGGCGGAGCCCGATCCGCCCGCCCGGCTGCGGCACCTCCTCGACCGCTACTTCGCCAAGCGTGCCGCCGTGGCCGCGGGCGAGGAGCCCGACACCGCCGTCCTCAACGACGTGCGCGCCCTGCCCGAGCCGCAGGCCGAGGCCGTCTTCGCAGCCTATGCGGACCTGTTCCGCCGCCTGCGCGGGCTGTTCGACGGCGCGCAGTTGGAGCGCGCGGAGCGCAACGCCCGCACCCATCTGCTGCTGACCGTGATCCATTCGGTGCGGCTGTGGATCGACCGCTACGAGCCGCGGGATTACGGGCGGGTGGCCGCGCGGGTGAGCGACCTCCTCACCGGCGGCCTCGCCGGGCAAGCGGCGCGCTGGGCGCCCGGGATCCTGCCCGAGGCGCCCTGCCCGCCCGAGAGCGAGGTCTCGCCCGAAGCCTTCCTGCGGGCGGCCACCATCCTGATCAACGAGCAGGGCTACCGGGGCGCCTCGGTGGAAAAAATCTCCGGGCTCCTCAAGGTGACCAAGGGCTCGTTCTACCACCACAACGACAACAAGGACGACCTCGTCGCCAACTGCTTCGCCCGCAGCTTCGCGCAGATCCGGGCGGTGCAGGATGCCGCCGATGCGGCGGGGGGCAGCGGCTGGGAGCGCCTCAGCACCGCCTCGGCCACGCTGGTGCGCCGCCAGCTCGGCCCGGCGGGGCCGCTCCTGCGCATCACCGCCTTCAGCGCCCTGCCGGAGGGGCTGCGCACCGAGACCCGCCGCACCATGAACCGGCTCGCCGAGCGCTTCACCTTCTGCCTTGTGGACGGCATGGCGGACGGCTCCGTGCGGGCGCACGACCCCGGCATCGCCGCGCAGCTCGTCAGCAGCATGATCAACGCCGCCGCCGAACTCCCCGCCTGGGTGCCCGGCGTGACGCCCGAATCGGCGGCCGACCTCTACGCGCGCCCGCTCTTCCTCGGGCTGTTTGCGCCGCCCCCATAGAAAGAGCGGTACGCTCGGGAGGAGATGCGCCGGATTTCCCGTCCTGTGCGGCTGAAGGCATCGGGCGCCATTTTCGAAAAGCTGGTTCTGCTGACCGCCGGATGGCGCTAGGGTCGCCCGATCAGCACCGGGGCCTTCCGACCCCGGGCACGGGAGGAGGCACGCCCATGGATTTCACCCTCTCCGACCGGCAGCGGCACTGGCGCGACCGGGTGGTCGCCTTCATGGACCAGCATGTCCGCCCGGCCGTGCCGGTCTACAAGGCCGAGATGGAGGGCTTCGGCACGGAGCGCTGGCAGCCGGTGCCGGTGATCGAGCGCCTGAAGCCGCTCGCCCGCGCGGCGGGGCTGTGGAACCTGTTCCTGCCGCCCTCGCCCCAGCACGACGAGGGCGAGTACCGGGGCGCGGGCCTCACCAACCTCGACTACGCGCTCTGCGCCGAGGAGATGGGCCGGATTCCCTGGGCCTCCGAGGTGTTCAACTGCTCGGCGCCGGACACCGGCAACATGGAGGTGCTGCACCGCTACGGCTCCCCGGCCCAGAAGGAGCGGTGGCTCAGGCCCCTGATGGCGGGCGAGATCCGCTCGGCCTTCCTGATGACGGAGCCCGAGGTCGCCTCCTCGGACGCCACCAACATCGAGACCCGCATCCGCCGGGACGGCGACCATTACGTGATCACCGGCCGCAAGTGGTGGTCCTCCGGCGTCGGCGATCCGCGCTGCGCGATCGCGATCGTGATGGGCAAGACCGACCTCGACGCGCCGCTCCACCAGCAGCAATCCCAGATCCTGGTGCCCCTGGACACGCCCGGCGTGACGGTGGTGCGGATGCTGCCGGTCTTCGGCTATGACGACGCCCCCCACGGCCACGCGGAGGTGATCCTCGACGACGTGCGGGTCCCGGCCGAGAACCTGATCCTCGGCGAGGGCCGCGGCTTCGAGATCGCGCAGGGGCGGCTCGGCCCGGGGCGGATCCACCATTGCATGCGGACCATCGGCGTCGCTGAGGAGGCGCTCGCGGCCATGTGCCGCCGCCTCCTGTCCCGCGTCGCCTTCGGCAAGCGCATCGCCGACCACTCGGTCTGGGAGCAGCGCATCGCCGAGGCGCGAATCGACATCGAGATGACCCGCCTCCTGTGCCTGAAGGCCGCCGATATGATGGACAAGGTCGGCAACAAGGGCGCGAAGCTCGAGATCGCGATGATCAAGGTCGCGGCTCCCCGCATCGCCCTCCGGGTCATCGACGATGCGATCCAGGCCTTCGGGGGGGCGGGCGTCAGCAGCGATGCGGGCCTCGCCTATGCGTATGCGCGCATCCGGACGCTGCGCCTCGCCGACGGTCCGGACGAGGTGCACAACCGCTCGATCGCCCGGCTCGAACTGGCGCAGTACGGCAACCGGGAGCGTGGCAAGGCCTGATCACTCCGCCCATCCGCAGGCCGAAAGGCCCGGCCGGATGTGCGGCGGCACCGGCGCCGCCACCGCGATCGCCGGCTTCTTCGGGTAGAGCGGCAGGGTGAGCGCCCGGGCGTGCAGCTGCAGGCCCGGACCGCCCTGGCGCGGCGCGACGCCGTAAATGGCGTCGCCGCGGATCGGCCAGCCCATCGCCGCGCAATGCACGCGCAGCTGGTGAGTGCGCCCCGTCACCGGCTCGAGTTCGAGCCAGGCGCTGCCGTCGGGACCGCGCCCGCGCAGCCGCCAGCGGGTCAGGGCCGGATCCCCGGCGGGGTCCGGCTTCATCCACCAGCTGCGCGGATCGTCCGAGCGGCGGGCCAGCGGCAAATCGATCGCCCCTTCCTCCGCCGCGGGCATGCCCTCGACCAGCGCCCAGTAGGTCTTGCGGACCTCGCAGCCGGCGAAAAGCCCGCCGAGGCGCGCCAGCGCCTTGGCGTGGCGTCCGAGCGCAAGGCAGCCCGAGGTGTCCCGGTCGAGGCGGTGCGCGGCTTCCGGCCGGCGCGGCAGGCCGAAGCGCAGCGCGTCGAGGTGCTGGACCAGCGTCTCGCCGCCCCGGGGGCCCGGATGCACCGGCAAACCCGCCGGCTTATCGATGACGAGCACCAGGGCATCGCGGTAGAGGACCCGCGAGACTATGTCTTCGACGATCATGGCGGCCCCGTCGCCGTTGGTGGAGAGAATGAGTCCGGTCGATCCCTTCCGGACGGTGTGGAGCAGGCGCGGATGAGCGACAACACCAAGCCCGGCTGGTTCGGCCGATTGTTCGGACGCCGGGGCGAGGCCCCCGCGGAGGCGCCGCCCGTCACGCCGTCGGAAGGCGAGCCGGATTACGCCACCGCGGCCGAGAGTGCACCTCCCGCCGCGCCCACCGTCACGGAAGCCTCGCCCGACACGGCGCCGGAGCGGGACCTTCCGCCCGAACTCGCCGGCGCCGACCTGCAGCCCATCGAGGGCGCCCCCGAGGAACCGCCGGCCGGCACCGCCGGCCAGCCCCCCGCCACCCCGACCGAGCCCGAGGGCGCGGTGGCGCCGGAGGCCGAGCCCCCTGCCGCCAGCGCCCTCGCGGAGCCGGAGCCGGAGCCGGAGCCGGAGCCCGAGGCGCCCGCCGAGAAGCGTGGCTGGTGGAGCCGGCTCACCGGCGGCCTGCGCCGCACCTCCTCGGCGCTCTCCGAGCGCGTCACCGGGCTCTTCACCAAGCGCAAGCTCGATGCCACCACCCTGGAGGAGCTGGAGGACGCCCTGATCCAGGCGGATTTCGGCGTCGAGACCGCCATGCGCATCTCGGAAGCGGTCGGCAAGGGCCGCTACGAGAAGGGCATCGCGCCCGACGAGGTGCGGGCGATCCTGGCCACGGAGGTGGAGCGGGCGCTGGAGCCCGTCGCCCGTCCGCTCGCCCTCGATCCGGGCGCCAAGCCCTTCGTGCTCCTCATGGTTGGGGTGAACGGCGCGGGCAAGACGACGACGATCGGCAAGCTCGCTCAGAAGTTCCGGGCTCAGGGGCGCAGCGTGATGCTCGCGGCCGGCGACACGTTCCGGGCGGCGGCGATCGAGCAGCTCAAGGTCTGGGGCGAGCGCACCGGCGCGCCCGTGGTCACGCGCCCCCAGGGCGCCGATGCGGCGGGCCTCGCCTTCGACGCTCTTCAGGCGGCGCGGGAATCCGGGACCGACGTGCTGATGATCGACACGGCCGGCCGGCTCCAGAACAAGGCCGGGCTGATGGCGGAGCTCGAAAAGATCGTCCGGGTGATCCGCAAGCTCGACGAGAGCGCCCCGCACGCGGTGCTCCTCGTGCTGGACGCGACGGTCGGACAGAACGCCATCAGCCAGGTCGAGCTGTTCCAGAAGACCGCCGGCGTCACCGGCCTCGTGATGACGAAGCTCGACGGCACCGCGCGCGGCGGCATCCTGGTCGCGCTCGCGGCCAAGTTCGGCCTGCCGGTCCACTTCATCGGCGTCGGCGAGGGGGTCGACGATCTCGAACCCTTCACGGCGCGGGATTTCGCGCGGGCGATCGCGGGCCTGGAAAAGGATACCTGAGCGGAGGCCGCTTCGGGGAGCGGCGCGTCACGGGTCTCGGTGAGGAGCGCCGTGGCCTCATTGTCGATGGCAATGGGCATCGGCGTCTCCGTGAAGGGATGCGGTGCGCTCTCCGAGGGTCTAATGCTCGGGCGGGCGATGCGCGACGTTCCGCGCCATCCTGAGCCCCCGGCCGACGCAGTAGACCCCACGCCATGCAGATCGAATCCGTCCCGCCCAAGGCCCACCTGCCGCCGCTCGTCAAGCTCGCCCTCGAACTGGGGCCGCTCGGCCTGTTCTTCCTCGGCAATGCCTATGCGGACCGCTTCGGCTTCCCGTCCGACAAGAAGCTCTTCGCGGCGACCGGGCTGTTCATCGCCGCGACCCTCGTCGCGCTCGTGGTCCACTACCTGCTGGTGCGCCGCCTGCCGATCATGCCCCTCGTCTCGGGCGTCGTGGTGGTGGTGTTCGGCGGGCTCACCCTGGCGCTCCAGGACGAGCTCTTCATCAAGCTCAAGCCCACCATCGTGAACAGCCTGTTCGGCGCGGTCCTGCTCGGCGGCCTCGTCGTCGGCAAGCCGCTCCTCTCCCTCGTCCTCGACAGCGTCTTCGACCTCGATCCGGAGGGCTGGCGCAAGCTGACCTTCCGCTGGGGCCTGTTCTTCTTCGTGCTGGCGGCTCTGAACGAGGTGGTGTGGCGCACCCAGACCACGGATTTCTGGGTCGGGTTCAAGGTCTTCGGCATCATGCCGCTCACCATCGCCTTCGCGCTCGCCCAGACGCCGCTGCTGCTGCGCCACGAGCGCAAGGCCGCGGACGAGGCCTGACGGCCCCGCCGTGATGCCGCGGCCCGGATGCCTTGACCCGCCCGAACCGTTGGGTCAGAACGCCGCGCCCGCGGGCCGCCCGAGCCTCCGGCTCCCCCTGCTCTCCGGCCCGATACGAGACGCCGATGCCCGCGTTCCAGGAACTCGTCTTCTCCGGCGTCCAGCCGACCGGAAACCTTCACCTCGGCAATTATCTCGGGGCGATCAGGCGCTTCGTCGCCCTGCAGGCGCAGTACGCGACCTGCCTCTACTGCGTCGTCGACCTGCACGCGATCACGGTCTGGCAGGATCCGGCCGAGCTGACGAATCAGATCCGCGAGGTCACGGCGGCCTTCCTGGCGGCCGGCATCGACCCGTCGCGCGCCATCGTGTTCAATCAGAGCCAGGTGCCCCAGCACGCGGAACTGACCTGGATCTTCAACTGTGTCGCCCGCCTCGGCTGGCTCAACCGCATGACGCAGTTCAAGGAGAAGGCCGGCAAGGACCGCGAGAATGCCAGCATCGGCCTCTACGACTATCCCGTGCTGATGGCCGCCGACATTCTGGCCTACCGGGCGACCCACGTCCCGGTGGGCGAGGACCAGAAGCAGCACCTCGAACTCACCCGCGACATCGCCCAGAAGTTCAACAACGACTTCTCCGGCTCGATCGCGGCGCGGGGCCATGGCGAGGCCTTCTTCCCCCTCACCGAGCCGCTGATCGGCGGACCGGCCGCCCGAGTCATGTCCCTGCGCGACGGGACGAAGAAGATGTCGAAGTCGGACCCCTCCGACTATTCGCGCATCAACCTGACGGACGACGCCGACGCCATCGCCCAGAAGGTCCGCAAGGCCAAGACCGACG
Organism: Methylobacterium nodulans ORS 2060; assembly: GCF_000022085.1. Taxonomy (NCBI): domain Bacteria; kingdom Pseudomonadati; phylum Pseudomonadota; class Alphaproteobacteria; order Hyphomicrobiales; family Methylobacteriaceae; genus Methylobacterium; species Methylobacterium nodulans. Next base: position 4,456,288 of record NC_011894.1, on the reverse strand, counting down.
CCGAGCCCCTCCCCTCGGAGGTGGCGGGCCTCGCCGGGCGGCCGGAGGCCGACAACCTCGTCGGCATCTTCGCGGCCCTGCGGGACGTCTCCCGCGAGGACGTGCTGCGCGATTACGGCGGTGCTCAGTTCTCGGCCTTCAAGGGCGCCCTCGTCGATCTCGCGGTGGAGAGGCTGGGGCCGATCGGGGCCGAGATGAAGCGCCTCGTCGACGATCCGGGCCATATCGACCGGGTGCTGGCAGACGGCGCCGCCCGCGCCGAGGCGATCGCGGCCCCGACCATCGCGGCGGTGAAGGATATCGTCGGATTCGTGCGGACGCGGTAGCGCCGGCGCCCCGGGAGGCCCGGCGGGAGGGAGCGACCGATGGCCATCCAGGCCCTGATCTTCGACGTCTTCGGCACCCTGCTCGACTGGCACGGCGGCGTCGCCCGCGAGGCGGCGCGCCTGCTCGGCCCCCTGCGCCCCGACCTCGACGGCGGCGCCTTCGCGCGGGCGTGGCGCGACCGCTATCAGCCCGGCATGGAGCCGATCCGCCAGGGCGCGCGCGATTTCGCGGATCTCGACACGCTCCACGCCGAGAGCCTGGAGGAGGTGCTCGCGGCCGAGGGCCTCGGCTCCGTCGCGCCCGAGACCAAGCGGGAGCTGGTCCTCGCCTGGCACCGGCTCGACGCTTGGCCCGACGTCGCCGAGGGACTTGGCCGCCTGAAGCCGCGCGTCCTGCTGGCGCCCTGCTCCAACGCCCATATCCGGCTCGCCATCGCCCATGCGCGCCGCAACGGCCTGCCCTGGGACGCGATCCTCGGGGCCGAGCTCGCCCGCGACTACAAGCCGAAACCCGCCGTCTACCTGCGGGCCGTCGAGGCGCTGCGGCTCGCCCCCGGCGAGGTCATGATGGTCGCGGCCCATTCCTCGGATCTCGCCGCCGCGGCCGCCTGCGGCCTCGCCACGGCCCACATCGCCCGCCCCGACGAGAAGGGGCCGGGTACCGGCGAGACCGCGCCGAGCGTGCCCGTCGATATCGCCGCACGGGATATCGGCGACCTCGCCCGGCAGCTCGGCTGCTGACGCGGCGGGGGAGCGTGTCCCCCCGCAGGGGCTTCGCCCCACGCAGGGGCGCCGCCCCTGCACCCCGGCAGAGGGGGCTCGCCCCCTCTGCACGCCCCGCTCTCAGGCGAGGATGAAGCGCAGCGTGCCGAGCCCCTCGATCGTGCTCTCGATCCGGTCGCCGGCCTTCGGCCAGACCTGCTTGTCCTTGGGCATGCCGATGATCACGCCTGATGGCGTGTCCGTGAAGATGATGTCGCCCGGCTCAAGCGCGAACAGCCCGCCTGACGCAGTGACCGTCCGGAACCGGATCACAGACTCGAGACGAGGTGGCCGCCATCCACCGGCACGGTCGCGCCGGTCATCCAGGCCGAAGCCTCGCCGGCCAGGAGCAGGAAGGCCCCGTCGAGATCCTCCGGCTTGCCGAGTCGGCGCATCGGGATGCGCTTGACCAGCGCCGCTCCGGCAGGGCTCGCGAAGAACTCGCGGTTGATGTCGGTGTCGATGTAGCCCGGCGCCAGCGCGTTGACCCGGATGCCGTAGCGGGCCCATTCGAGAGCCAGCGCCTCGGTCATCTGCACCACGGCGGCCTTCGAGACCGTATAGGGGCCGACGCCGCCCGCGACCCGGATCCCGAGGATCGACGCGATGTTGAGGATGACGCCGCCGCGGCCGGCATCGCGCCATCGCCGCGCGGCGGCGGTCGACATCAGCCAGACCCCGCGCAGGTTGGTGGCGATGACGCGGTCGAAGACATCGGGATCGGTGTCGATCGCCGCCCCGCCTTCCGCGATGCCCGCATTGTTGACGACCACGTCGGGCAGGTCGTCCAGGGCCGCGAAGGCCGCCTCGACGGAGGCCGCGTCCGCCACGTCGAGGGAGACCGCCCGGGCGCGGGGCGATCCCGCGGCGCCGAGCGCTTCCACGAGGGCGTCGAGCCGGTCCTTGCGTCGGGCCGCGACGGTCACGGCGGCGCCGCAGCGGGCGCAGAGCCGGGCGAAGTGGTCGCCGAGGCCGCTCGACGCGCCCGTCACGAGCACGTGGCGGCCCCTCAGGCCGGCAGCGAGATCCATGGCGTCTCCTCGGATGATCTTGTCGGTGATCTCGGGTGGCGGTGGCGCCGTGCCCATCCCGTGGGGACGGGGAACGGCTCCCGGTCTTTGCTCGATCGCGCCTCCGGCCGAACCCGCATCCGCTGCGGTGCAGGCCCCCTCAGCAGGGTGGCGCGGCTGCTCCCCGCCACCCGGCTTGGATGTCTTTGCTTCCGCATCATTCTGATCGCCGACCCGCGGGACACTTCGGCGAATGGCGCTCAGCCGGCCCGGCGCTGGGCGAGCTGCTGGTTGGTCAGTTCGAGGCGATGCGCGAGCTCCCGCATCACCGCGATCGCGATCTGGGGAAACTGGCTCAGCAGTTCGAGGAAGACCCGGCGATCGATGCGCAAAGCCGTCGTCGCGCCGACGGCCGTCACGGTGGCGGAGCGGGGCTGATCCGCCAGGATGCCCATTTCACCAACGAGCGCATTGGCGCCGAGCACCGCCAAACGGATCGGCCCTGCCGGGCCGTCGATCGTCACCGCCGCCTCTCCCTCCAGGATCAGATAGGCGGCATCCGCTGCGTCGCCCTGATCGAAGAACTTTTGGCCCGCAGCGAAATGCACCCGCTCGCTCGTGAAGGCGAGCAGCTTGAGGCGGGACGGATCGACCTCCCGGAACATCGGAACTTGGCGCAGCGACTGCACCTCGGTCTCGAGCGTCATGCCTCGCATCCCGGTCCAGATCGACCCGACCTTGCCGCAGCGCCGCGCGCGGCGCCAGTCCCGAGTGCATGCAAGGCTGGGAAAAGGCCGCCGCGAGGGGCCTGCTCCCGGCCTCAGACCGCTTTCGGCGCCTCCGGCGCGATCGCCGTCCCGTGCGCGCGCAGCACCACGTCGAAGAGATGCGCGAAGCGGTCGTTCGGCAGGACGACGGCGAGGCTGGTCGCGTCGCCGAAATGCTCGAGCAGGAGCGTCAGGACGGCTTTCGCCCGGTTCTCGCCCATGGGGGTCAGGGCCCCGTCGAGGACGAGGAGGTCCGGGCGGCGCACGAGCGCACGGACCAGGCTGATCGCCGCCCGCTGTCCGCCCGACAGGAAGCGCCCGGCCGGCCCGACCTGATGGTCGAGTCCGACGCGCGCGACCGCATCCGCCAGATCCATCGACTCGACGGTGGCGGAGATCGCCGCCGTGACGGTGGTGGCGGCATCCGCCGCGGATTGGTTGATGCGCCCGAACAGCAGGTTGTCGCGCAGCGGCGCCGCCGCACAGACGGCGCCGTGCTCGTAGAAGTCGACGCCGCCCTCCCCGGCGCTGTCGAGGGCCCGATGCAGGGCCGCGCGGGCGAGGACGAACCGCTCCCGGAGCGTGTCGTCGAGAAGCCCGAGGCGATGGCGCGGCTCGATATAGGCGAGCGGCAGAGCGATGAGCCGCGTCGCGTCCGCGCCGCTGTAGCGCTCGAGACCGAGCCAGCGCCGCCGGGTGCGCGCGAACCAGGATCCGCCGTGGCGCACCTCCGACGCCTCCGTGGCGGTGCGCCGCGCCAGGATCGCCTCGTATTCCGGCAATTCGTCCGCCGACAGGAACGAGAACTGCTCGAAGAGCGGGTGGCCCATCGGCAGGCCCTGGAAGATCTCGAGCATCGTCTCGGCGATGCGCTCGCCCATGATGACGAGGTCGTCGGTGAGACCGCTGCCGTCGAGGACGCCGCGCACCACCGGGTGTTCCGCCATGGCCCGGCCGATCAGGCTCGGGGTCGTCGGCACGCCGAACAGGAGGTTCTCGCCGATCGTCGCCTGACTGTTGTAGCGGTCCGGATCGAAGGGCTCCACGAGATGCTCCATGCCCGTCGCCGCGAGGCGCGCCCGCAGGACCCTGCGCGCCTCGATCAGGCGCGCGGCGAGGTCGGCATGCCGCACGGGATCGACCTGCCCGAGCAGGCCGAACCGGTAGACCTCCTCGCCCATGCCGATGCGGCGCAGCCAGCCGAGGATCACCGCATCGAGGGCGGCGGCATCCGGCACGCCGGCCTGCGCATAGTCGATCCAGTCGCCCGAGGGGCCCTGCGTCGGGTTGCCCGTGCGGCGCGCCTCGGCGAGGTGCCGCCGCTCCTCCGCGGTCTCGGGCCTGTACTCCTCGTCCGGCGGCCGCCTCAGCCCGTACATGATGTTGTCGCGCAGCGACCCGGGAAACAGCACCGGTTCGACGCTCGCATAGGAGACCCGGTGCGCGAGGGCGCGCGAGGCCCACTCGCCGAGTTCATGCCCGCCGATCGTGACGCGGCCGCGCGAGGGCGCCAGCCGTTGGGCCAGGATGCGCGCCAGCGCGCTCGCCGACGGGCTCCCGTCGCTGACGATGCCCAGCCGCGTCGGCAGCGCGAGGGTCAGCGAAACCCCTTCGAGAAGCGGCCCGGGCGCCTCGTTCACCCAGACGTCCTCGATGGCCAGCGTGCCGAGGAGCGGCGCGTCGCGCCCCGGCGTCTCGGCCGGCCGCAGGCGCTCGGGCAGGAACTGCTGCACCACCTGCTCGTACTTCACCTGCACGTCGAGGCGCTGCTGGTCCCAGTCGATCAGCTCCTTGAGCGGCGGCGGCAGGTCCCGGTAGGCCGCGATCACCGCCACGAGCTGGCCGATGCTGAGCTGTCCCTTGAGCGCGAAGTAGCCGCCGATGCAGTAGAACAGGAACGGCGTCATCTGCGCGAGCAGGTTGTTCAGGAACTTCACCATGAACTTGCGCTGGTAGATGCGCAGGCGAAGCTCGAAGAGCCCGTAGAGCCGCTGCCCGATCTCGGCCCGCTCCCAGGGCTCGGCGCCGTTGGCGTGCACAGCCTCGATCCCGTCCACCACCTCGCCGACCCGCCCGGCGAGCCGCCGGGAGGCCAGCTGGCGGCGGCGCCCGAGGCGCAAGAGCTCGCGCCGCAGCCGCGGGATGACCACGAACTGCACGCCGACCACGCCCGCGGCCATCAGCCCGAGCCAGACGTTCTGGATCAGGATGAAGGTCATGGCGGTGGCGGCCTGCGTGCCGAGGAAGGCCGGCAGGATGTAGGCATCGCCGATGAAGCCGCCGATCGGCTCCACCTCGTCGCGCACGATGGTGGCGAGTTCGGAGGACTTCGCCTGCCGGATCGATTCGGGCGAGAAGCGCAGGATCAGCGAGAACAGCTGGAAGCGCAGGCGCCGCAGCATGCGCTCGCCGAGCGCGCCCTTGGCCAGATTGATCCAGTACTTGAAGGCGCCGTTGATCAGCACCAGGAGCAGGAAGAGCGAGGAGAGGCCGAACAGGAGCTCGAACCGGTCGACCTCGAACCCGTCGAAGAGCGGGTGCTCGCCCCCGAACCAGTCCGGCATTCGCAGGCGCAGCACCAGGAACTTGGCGGTCTCGTTGCCCTTCTCGAAGGCGTGGCCCTGGATCGCCTCGTTGACGATGCGGCGCGGCAGGTCGAGGGAGGCGAAGTAGAGCGGCAGCGAGGCCAGCACCACGGCGCAGATCAGGATCTGGTCCCGCTTCGAGTGGCGCCAGATGTAGCGAAAAAGGCTGCGATCGAGCCCGCCTGCCGCGTCGGCGGCCTCCGGATCGTTTCCGGCGAGGGGCGCGGCCTGCGGGGCGGGGCGACCGGCAAAGCCTGCCACGACCTGATTGCGCTCGACCGCTCCTGCCCCGTCCGTCATGCGCCACCTGTAGCCCCGCCCGATCCCCCTGCGCGCCATTTCCCGGATGAGTCGCACGCCCCGCCGGAAAAATGACGCGGAATCAAGGGGTCTCGGTCGACCGTCGTGGCGTCGCGCCACCGGAGACTGCTTAGGGCGCGGCTGCCTCCAAGGAAATGGGGCTTGTGTCGAGGCAGCCCGTAGCGGGAAGCGGACGCGTCATCCCGACGGGCCTCGACCATGCCCGTCGGCTCGGGTCTCGGATGCTTGCCAAGCCTCTGGCTTGGCATCGAGATTTCGCGATGGGTCGACGGCCCGGCGCGTCGCGGCTCGGGCCGGCGGTGTCAGTCCTTGCGCGTGGTGAGGCCGCCCGGGCGGCGGGTGGCCAGCAGATCCTGAGCGTGCGGCGAGTCTTCCGGATCGCGGTCGGTGACCGGCGTCGGGCTGTCTTCGGGAGCCGGCATCGGCGGCAGAGCGTCGCAGTTCGGGGCCGGTGCGGGCTCGGGCTGCGCGGCGGCGCGGCGCTTCACCATGTCGGGGTTGGTCATCGCAATGGCTCCCAACTCGAGGGGAATCGTGCCTTGCGCAGGCATGACGGGCCGGTCCGGCCTGGACTCGGCACCGAAGCGAACGTCATCCTCTCCGGCGCGGTTCCGGGCAATCGCTCCCGCCGCGGCCCTCGCGGGCGAGCGCCCCGAAACGGCACAGGAACCATCAATTGCGCTGAAGGTTGAGAGCACGAGGACACCGGCCAAGGAGGCAATCATGGCAACCGGAAATTCGACCTCAAAGCGCGGTTTCGCATCAATGGACATGGAGCGGCAGCGCGAGATCGCCAGCAAGGGCGGCCGCAGCGTTCCCGCCGAGAAGCGCTCGTTCTCGCAGGACCGCGAGCTCGCCTCGTCGGCCGGCCGCAAGGGCGGGCAGGCATCGGGTTCGGGCCGCTCCAGCGAAGACTGACACCGTCTGACGCTCCGCCGTGACCCGACGCCGGCGTCGGGTCACGGCGTCGGCTTGCCTGGGCCCCCTCCAACCGCCGGACGAACGAAACGGGCGCCCCATGGGGCGCCCGTCTTCGTCTGCGCGGCCTCTTCGCGCGATGTCGTCCTGTACCTTCGCCGGCGCGGTGCCTCTATGCGACTAAGCCTAATCGGCTTGCGGTGTCACGCCACCGCAAGCCGATTAGGCTTTTGCTGTGTCGCAGGTTTTTGACGGAAAACCGCAACGCACTGTTCCGAAACCTGCTTAGGACCGGCCGCGGCTCAGGCCGAAAGCTGCGTCACCACGAGGTTGCGCTTGAGCAGGGCGGTGCTGATCGTGTCGTCCGAGGGACGGGTCACCACCAGCCCGGCGAGGAGCCGTTCCAGGCGCTCGGTCTCGGACTGGGTCTGCACCTCGCGGCGCACCCGCTCGGGCACCGGCGGCGGAGCGGGATCGTCGGGTTCTCGACAGCCGAGCATGTTTCTCTCCCTGACACGATGTTCTTCTCGGGGATCAGCCGGCGAAAGCTGCCGGCCCGGCCTGCGCGAGGCAGCGGCTCGGCAGCAGGCGCCGGGCCTCGTGGCCTGCAAGCCCGCTGATGGCTCCCTCGCAGCCCTCGGGCATCGGCCGCCGGCTGGTGCCGACATCGTTGGCCGAGGGGACCGGGCTGCGCTCCACCACGGGGGCACCCTCGCGGCTGCGCAGGGTCACCTGCGGCACCGCCGTGTCGCGGGCCACGAGCGTCGTGTTCGCGGCCGAGTCGGTCTGGTAGACGATGTCGCCCGCCTCGTTCCGCAAGGTGACTTTCGCGGCGCCGAGACCGGTGATCTCGACCGCCACGGGCTTCTGCAGGCTCCGCGCGGGCTGCACGCGTGCGAGACGATCCCCCTTGACAAGCTGATTGAAATTCAGCGCCGGACGGGCGACTGCTTCGATCGAGTGCTCGACCAGTGGTTGCGCGGCGAGAGCAAGCAGCGCAGCCGGGGCGGTGATGCTGAAGAAGAGGTGAGCGCGAAGCATACGCGAGTCCTCGGGGCGAAGCTTGACACGTCAATCTCATAACGTCGTGACCGGCCAAGTCGTTCCGCAGCGACGTGCGGGAACGGCACAGTTCATGCCGGCGATCCGAGGAGACCGGTTAGGATTCTGCTCACCCTGCCGAGGTGCGCTCACGCACCCCGCATGCGGCGCGAGAGCCACACCTGCCGAAAAACGACACCGCAGGATCGGAACCTCGCGGGCCGGGGAGGCGTTGAGATGACAACCCGGCCACCTGGTCCTCCCCGCATTCCCCTTGTGCATTGGCCGGAAACTGAAAACGGGCCGGATGAACATCCGGCCCGTTCCTTTGTGCGCCGACGGAAAATGGCCGCTCCAGGGAGGAGCGGCCATCACAGGGTCAGGCGGTTGGCTTGTCAGACGGCGGCCTTGGCCTCGCGGCGGCGGGCGCTCTGCTGGAAGAACAGCGCCTGGCTGATCACCGCCGAGACGTTCGCGGGCTGGAAGGGCTTGGCGATGAGGAAGGCGGGTTCCGGCCGCTCGCCGGTGAGGAAGCGCTCCGGATAGGCGGTGATGAAGATCACCGGCACCTCGAAGGTCTTGAGCAGGTCATTGACTGCATCGAGGCCCGAACTGCCGTCCGCAAGCTGGATGTCGGCCAGGATCAGGCCCGGTCGGCGGCCTTCCGCGAGCTTGATGGCTTCCGAGCGGGTGCGCGCGACGCCGGTCACGTTGTGGCCGAGCCCCTCGACCAGGGCTTCGAGATCCATGGCGATGAGCGGCTCGTCCTCGATGATGAGGATCTCGGTCGCCATGTCGGCGGCGAGTTCGCGGCCCGCTTCGTCCACGAGGTCGCGCACCTCGGAGACATCGACGCCCAGGATGGTGGCGGCATCCTCCTCCGAGAATCCCTCCAGGCAGGACAGCAGGAAGGCCTGGCGCGGCAGAGGCGTGATCTGCCCCAGCCGCACCTCGGCCGGGAGGTCGTGCTGCACCTGCTCGATCTGGCCGTTCACCGAGAGCGAGTTCCAGATCCGCGTGAAAACCCGAAACAGATCCGCCTTGACGTTCGCGCTGCGGCCCAGCGTTTCGGGCTCGTTGACGAGCGTTTCGAGCGTCGCGGCCACGTAGGCATCGCCGGCCACTTGGCTGCCGGTCAGCGCGCGCGCGTAGCGGCGCAGGTACGGCAGGTGCTGCACGACGAGTTGTGCTGTCGACATTCAGTTCCCCTTGTGTGGTGTCGCGCGTGCGAAGTCCTCAACGTGCTCAACGCCGCGCATGCACGTTCGTTCCGGGAGCGGAACCGCCCGGGCCTGACAAGCGTTGTCGGCGCAAGAGCGCGCGTTGGTCAACAAGCGCCGAGGCATCGTCCTGCCCGCCTGTCGAGGACAGGGCGAAGGGGAATTGCATGATCGATTGCAAGGGGATGGAAGGCGCGCAGGCGCCCGCGGACCATGGGATCTCGGGAGACCCCCACCAGCCCGGACTTGATCGTACCACGCAAGGGCGCATCGGGTCCCACCTGCGGGCCATGTACGACGAGCTGATGCAGCAGCCGATCCCGGAGCGGTTCGTCGATCTCCTCGCGGAACTCGATCGCTCCCGCAAGCAGACCCCACAGGAATCCTGACCGGACCGCTGGCGCGGCAGGGCCGACCAGGCTTGCATCGGCAAGCCCGGTCCTGTGCTCGCCGCTTGGTAGCGCCGACCGGGACGCAGGCGGACACGATCCGAAAAACCGGCCTGCTCGGTGCGATGGTCCGCCTCGCGCGTGGAGGATGCGCGCCCGGGCGGGGCGGCGGGGGCGACGTCTTCAGAGGTTCGTGGATCGCCCGCGCAGGAGGCCGACCACGGCCGAGATGGCGAACAGCACGACGGCGACGAAGAAGATGATCTTCGCGGCCTCCACCGCGGTTCCGGCAATGCCGCCGAAGCCGAACAGCGCGGCCACCAGGGCCACGACCAGGAAAGTAACCGCCCAACCCAGCATGGCGCGAACCTTTCGTCCAGAGAGTCATCGGCCCGCGGCCGATCTTGAGCGTAGAAACGTCAAGCCTGAGATTCGGTTCCGCTTTGTCGCAGGGACGAGAGCCCGACGGATCCCCATCTTGGGAAGGACGCTGCGCGAGGGCGGCGGTGCCGGAACCGGGGTTTCGCGCCGCACGTTGCTCCGGCGAACTACTGGAGGCTGCACGATGAACCGATCCATTGCCCTGCAGGCCGGCCTCGCCCTCCTGATCGGGCTGCTCCTGGTCGGGTTCGCGTCTGCCGGTCCGCTGGCCCCGGTGCTGGCGGCAGGCGCCGCGCTGGCAGGCGCTGCGATCGCGGCGGCAGCCCTCGCCGCCCTGCGCGGCGGTGCTCAACCCACCCCCATTCCGATTCCCGTGCGCGCCCGTCGCCGGCGCGGCTAGCGCCGATCCAGACGGAGAAGCCTTACGCCAAGGCGGGCGGCAATGCGCCGGCCCGCGCGATCCACTCCGCCACGCGGCGGCGCGTGGGCGTCACGGCGCAGAACCCGCCCTCGGTATTCAGGGCCGTCAGGGTATCGACGAGGCTGTCCGCATTCTGCCTCGCGAGATCGGCGACCGTGCAGATGCCGGCCGCCTCGAGCAGTTCCGTCATCGGGCGCGCCAGGCCGTGGATGCGAAACAGGTCGCACCGCCCCACCCAGCGCAGGAGCAGCGCCGCGTCGATGCCCGTCGCCTGCGCCAGCTGCCGCCGACCGTCCGGATCGCCCGCCCGGGTGAGCAATGCCTCCGTGGTGGCGATCCCGGCCTCCCGCAGGCGGTCTGCGAGAAACGGGCCGATGCAGCCGACGGACTCGATCAGATAGGCCATGACGTTTTCCGCGGGGGAGGACGTCGGACGGCGGAACCTAGCGTGATCGCCGCGGGTGGTCCAGATCGCCGCATGGCGGGGCCGCTCGACAGGCACCCTGCCCGCCGCTAACCCGTGTCCCGGGATCGCGCGAGGAGGCATCCGGTTGAACCAGTCCGAAGAGCCGGTCTTCACCCGCGAGGCGCCCCAGAGCGGCCGGATCGAGGTGCTCTCCCCCCTGGTGCGGCGGCTCGTCTGCCCGAACGGAGGGCCCTTCACGCAGACCGGGACCTGCACCTACATCGTCGGGCGCGGCCACGTCGCGGTCATCGATCCGGGGCCGGATGATCCGGACCATGCGAAGGCGCTCCTCGCCGCGCTCGACGGGGAGACCGTGGCGGCGATCGTCATCACGCACACGCACCGCGATCACTCGCCCGGCGCCCGCGCCCTCAAGGCCGCAACGGGGGCTCCGATCGTCGGCTGCGGGCCTCATCGGCCCGCGCGGGCGCTGCGGGGCGGCGAGCTGAACCTTCTCGACGCGGCCGGTGATCGCGACCACCGCCCGGACCGGGAGATGCGCGACGGCGATGTGATCGACGGGCCGGGCTGGACGCTTCAGGCCCTCGAGACGCCCGGCCACACCATGAACCACCTCGCCTTCGCGCTGCCGGAGGAGGAGGCGCTGTTCTCCGGCGACCACGTGATGGCGTGGTCGACGAGCATCGTGGCGCCGCCGGACGGGGCGATGGGCGCCTACATGGCCTCCCTCGACCGGCTGAGGGGCCGCTCCGAGCAGGTCTATTGGCCGGGCCACGGCGGCCCGGTGCGCGAGCCGCAGCGCTTCGTGCGGGCCCTGTCCCATCACCGCCGCGCCCGCGAGGCGGCCATCCTCGAGCGGCTGGCGGCCGGAGACAGGACGATCCCGGCCCTGGTGGCGCAGATCTACCAGGGGCTCGATCCCCGTCTCACGGGTGCGGCGGCCCTGTCGGTCTTCGCCCATCTCGAGGATCTCGTCGGCCGCGGCCGGGCCGTCACCGACGGGGAGCCCACGCTGGAGGGCGAGTACCGGAGCGCGTGAGGCGGGCTCAATCGAAACTGGCGTGCGTGGAAGCCGCCCCGCTCCTCATGCTGAGGTGCTCCGAAGGAGCCTCGAAGCACGCCGGACCGGTGCTCCCATCCACCACAGCCTCGGACCAGCGGTCAGGCGTGCTTCGAGGCAGCCTTCGGCTGCACCTCAGCATGAGGGTCGGTGGGGCTGCCCCAGAAGGGAGCGCTCAGTCAGCCGGTTTCATCCGTCAGGGTCGGCCCGGCCGGTGGTGAATTCATACCAGCAGTCCGCTGCGTCGGCAGCCTGGACCGTCGGCATCATTTCACGGCGAGCGCGAGGTTCGACAGCTCATCCAGATAGGAGCGGATGTGGTCGGCGTTCTGGCCGAAATCACGGTCGCCGTAGCGTGAGGCGGCCCGCACGTCGATGCGGGAGCCGTCGGCCCGGGGCCTCACCCGCACGGTGACGTCGTAGGGCAGGCCGAGCAGGCGCGAACGCACCACAGCCTCGATGCGCCCGTTCCCGATCCGCCCCCCCGGACGGGAGGATTCGATCACCTGCCACTTGCGGTTCGCCGCCGCCTTGAGGGCGAGCTGGTATGCCTCGTCGGCGCTGAGGTCGAGCGTGAGCGGTGCGATCTGCGGATAGGCCTCCCGCTGCAGCGCGCGGGCGGCCGGCGAGACGTCGGGCGGCAGGCGACCGGCCCTCGCCGCATAGGCGGCGCGCGAGCGCGAGAAGGCGGGCGGGTCGGCGATATCCGTCGCGATGTCGGTGAGCCGCGGCAGCATCAGCCCCCGCGCCGCCATGTAGCCCGGATAGGCGAGGACGAGCGCGGCGAGGAAGAGGGCGCCGACGGCGGTGCGCAGTCCCCGTGCGCCCTCGTTCCAGATCCGCACGAAGGCGCCGAGCGCGAGGAGCACCGCTAGGATCGCCACGACGACGCCCGCGCCGAGCGCCGCGAGGGCCGCGCCAGTCTCGGCCCGGGGATCGCGCACCAGCAGCAGGGAGATCCCCACGACGGCGAGCGCGAACCACGCGAAGCGAAGCGACCACGGCGCGGCCCGGGTGACGGGCTCCTCGATGATCAGGCGGCGCATGCGGGACGGGGCGGGGTCTGTGCGGTCATGCTCCGGTTAGTAGAGGCCGGCCTGCGCACAGGAAACCCCTCCCGGCTCCGCGCTGGAAGACGGCCTCATGCCACTCTGGGCAGCCGATAATCGCGGAATCGCTCCCGCAGCGCCGTCTTCTGGATCTTGCCCGTCGCCGTATGGGGGATCTCCTCCACCAGCACCACGTCGTCGGGCAGCCACCATTTTGCAATGCGCGGGCGCATGAAGTCGAGGATGTCGGCCTTGTCCGGCGTGCGGCCAGCCTTCGGCACCACCACGAGGAGGGGCCGCTCGTCCCATTTCGGGTGCGCGATGCCGATCACCGCCGCCTCGGCCACGTCCGGATGGCCGATGGCGAGGTTTTCCAGCTCGATCGAGGAGATCCACTCGCCCCCCGACTTGATCACGTCCTTCGAGCGGTCCGTGACCATCATGTAGCCGTTCGGATCGATCGTCGCGATGTCGCCGGTATCGAAGAAGCCGCGATCGTCGAGGATGGGCGTGTCGTCGCGAAAATAGGCCCTGGCCACCGCCGGGCCCGCAACCTTGAGCCGCCCGAACGTGGTGCCGTCCCAGGGCAGGTCGCGGCCGTCGTCGCCGGTCAGCCGGAACTCGACCCCGAAGGGCGGATAGCCCTGCCTCATCTTCAGGTCGAGGCGCGCCTCGCCCTCGAGATTCTCGACCTCGGGCTTGAGCGAGCAGAAGGAGCCGATCGGGCTCATCTCGGTCATGCCCCAGGCATGCACGACGCTGACGCCGAATTCGCGCTCGAAGCGTTCGGTCATCGCCCGCGGGCAGGCGGAGCCGCCGATGACCACGCGCCGCAGGCGGGAGAGGCGGCCGCCCGTCGCGTCGAGGTGCTGGAGCAGGCCGAGCCACACCGTCGGAACCGCCGCCGTGACGGTGACGCCGGTCGATTCCAGCAGGTCGTGGATCGAGGCGCCGTCGAGCTTCGGCCCCGGCAGGACCAGCGAGGCGCCCGCCATCGGTCCCGCGAAGGCGAGCGACCAGCTGTTGGCGTGGAAGAGCGGCACCACCGGCATCGCGATGTCGCGGCTGGCGAGCCCGATATAGTCGGGGCCGTTATTCGCCAGCGCGTGCAGCAGGTTCGAGCGGTGGGAGTAGAGCACGCCCTTCGGGTTGCCGGTGGTGCCGGAGGTGTAGCAGAGGCCGGCCGCCGTGTTCTCGTCGAAGGAGGCCCAGGCGAAATCCGCATCCGCTTCGGCGATCCAATCCTCGTACGCGACGGCGTTGCGCAGGCTCGTCTGCGGCATGTGGGCGCCGTCCGTGAGCACGACGTAGCGCTCGATCGTCGGCAGCTGATCGGCGAGGCGCTCCACCAGCGGCACGAAGGTCAGGTCGAGGAGGAGGATCCGGTCCTCCGCGTGATTGATGATGTAGGCGATCTGCTCGGTGAACAGACGGGGGTTCACGGTGTGGTAGACGGCCCCGATTCCGGTGATGCCGTACCACGCTTCCAGGTGGCGCCAGGTGTTCCAGGCGAGCGTCGCGACGCGGTCGCCGAGCCGGATGCCGTCCCGCTCCAGCCGCTTGGCGAGGCGCAGCGCCCGCAGGCGCACCGCCCCGTAGGTCGTCCGATGCATCGGTCCCTCGACCGAGCGGGAGATCACCGCCCGGTCCCGGTGCTGGGAGGCCGCATAGTCGATGACACGGTGGATCAGCAGAGGCCAGTCCTGCATCAGGCCGAGCATGGCGTGTCGTTCCTTCCCTTTTGCGGCGCGCCCGGCGCCTTCTCGCGCCGGCCGTCGCGGCCGGCGGACGGGCGGCGAGGCCCGACGGGCCCCACTCTAGCGGATTTTCCGCCACGGCAGGACATGGGCGTCCGGACGGCCGCCGCACCCGCGAGCAGCGGCAGCATCGGGCCAACTCCGACGACGATGCGAGCCCGAGGGATCCCGGGCGCAGCACCCTCTCGGGCCGGCCCTTTCGGGCCGGCGCGGCTCATTCGATCGGAGGACGCCTGCCGCAACGGAATGCGCTTCAAGAATGCTCCACGCGGCGCATCGGGCGCTGCCCCGCGGAAAGGCCGGATGGCTGACGTATCGACCCTCCCCTCGCTGCTTGGATCCCTCGCCATCTCCTACGCGCTCGTCCTGGCCGTCCCCGGGCCGAACTTCCTCGTGGTGATGCGCGCAAGCCTGCTCGCCTCGGCGCGGGACACGGACCTGACAGCGCTCGGCATCGCCTGCGGCGCGGCCCCGGCGACGGCGCTTGCGGCCGGCTGCGCCTCCCTGCTGTCGGCGGGACCGCTCGGACGCATCCTCGGCACGGCCATCTTCGCCGTGCTGATGGCCCGCGCGGGGCTCCAGATGCTCTCCGGCGCCGCCGGCGCGGCGGTCGACCCGCGCCGAGCCGCGGCGCGGCGACCTTCGCCCTCGGTTTCGTCGCGGCGGCTTCGAACCCGGTGACGATTTCCTTCTTCGCCGGCTTCTTCGCGGGCGAGGCGCAGGAATTGCTGCCGGAAGCGGCGCCCCTCGCCTGCCTCATCGTCTTCGCGATGGCGGCGACGTGGTTCACCCTGGTCGGGTTCCTGGTCTCGCATCCGGCCTTTCGGCGACTCCTGTCGGCAGGCGGACGCTGGATCCGCTTCGGCGTCGCGGGCGGGCTCCTCGGCATGGCTGCGCTCGCGGTCTGGCGCGCCGCCGTCTGAGAAGCGACTTCGCAGAAGCGGCCTGGCAGAAGCGAGCTGGCGCGCTCCGCGCCCCGGCCGGTGCGCTCAACCGGAGGCCGCGCTCTCCGCAGCCCGCTCGGCAAGGTCGTCGAGGTTCCGCCGCATCTGGTCGAGCGAGAAGGCGATCCAGAAGATCCGCCCGACCACGTCGGAGGACAGCGTACGCGTGAGATGCTGGCGGCGCATGTCGTCGATGGCGGCCCGATAGGCGTCGATCGCCGCCGGGAAGACCGTGTCGTCCCCGGGCGGCGCAGTGCCCGCCTCGAGGCCGTCGGCGATGGCGCGCAGGCGCCGAGCCGCCGCCGCCGCGGCCTCGGCCCAGGGCGTGGCGAGGTCCGGGCCGAGATCCGCCTCCCGCGCCGCCCGCCGCAGCATGACCGCGTCATGGCGCAGGCGCATGAGCGTGCGGGCGAGCGGCTCGGCATCCGGTGCGGCGGCGAGCCGGCTGCGCCGCTCGCGGGCGGCCTCGGCCACCAGCGTCTCGAGCCGGTCGAGGCTGCGGCGCGTCGCGAGCGGCAGGCCCTGCGCGTCGATCGCCGCATCGTCGCGCCGCCCGAGCGCATCGAGCTGCTCGGCAAGCAGCCGGGCCGTGCGGGCCGCCTGCCCGCGCACCGCCCGCGAGGCATGGGCCGGCACCACGAGGAGCGACACCGCGAGCCCGACCGCGCAGCCGAGACCGACCTCCAGGATGCGGTCGAGGGCGAAGGCGACGGGCCCGAGCGTGCTGCCGGTGGTGCTGAGCAGCACGATGACGGCGGTGATCGGGGCGACGCGAAAGCCCGCCGACCGGGCTGCCGCCACCGAGAGGGGCGCGACGGCGACAACGAGGGCGATCGCGCTCGCCACGCCGCCCTGATGCGGGATCGCAAGCGCCACGGCCCCTCCGTACACGGCCCCGAGGACCGAGCCGAGGAAGCGGTCGAGCGCGGCCTTGAGCGAGGAGCCGAGGCTGCTCTGGGTGACGATGAGCGCCGTGATCACCGCCCAGAATGACTGCGGCAGGTTCATGCCGGCGGCGAGCGCGAAGGTGAGGAGGCTCGAGACCGTCATGCGGCCGGCCTGGATCAGCTTGGCGCGGTTCCGGGACAGCCAGGTGCTGAGGCGCGTGGCGACGTGGGAGCGGATGGTCATCGTGCGGCTTCTCCACGCCAGCGAAGCGGCCTCCTGTCAACCGCCGCAGCAACGCCGTGGACAGGCCGGACCGACATCCGCTAGCCAGAGCCTGGCACGACGGGGGTGAGCGATGGACGCATGCAGGTGGATCGGGATCGCCACGATGGCGGCCGGGATCCTGGCGGCTGGACCGGCGGCGGCCCGGCCGCTCGCCGCGATCAAGGAGAGCGGCACGCTCCGGGTGGGGCTGACCGGCGACTATGCCCCCTATTCGCTCAAGCGCGAGGACGGCACGCTGAAGGGCGCCGACGTCACCATGGCGGAGGATCTCGCCCGCACCCTCGGCGTCTCGCTCACCATCGTGCCGACGACCTGGAAGTCCCTCAAGGACGACCTGCTCGCCGACCGCTACGACATCGCCATGGGGGGCGTCAGCGTCACCGCGGATCGGGCCGCCGTGGCGGATTTCTCGGTGCCGGTGATGTCGGACGGCAAGCGTCCGATCGTGCGCTGCGCCGACGCCAGGACCTACACCTCGATCGGCGCCATCGACCGGCCGGAGGTGCGGGTCGTGGTCAATCCCGGCGGCACCAACGAGCGCTTCGCAGCTGCCCATTTCCCCCACGCGACCGTGCGGGTGCATCCCGACAACCGCACGATCTTCCGGGAGGTGGCGGAGGGCCGCGCGGACCTGATGGTCACGGACGGCGCCGAGGTGGATTACCAGTCCCGGCGCCACCGGGGCGTGCTCTGCCCCGCCGCGGTGCCGGATTCCTTCGACCACGCGGACAAGGGCTACTGGATGACCCGCGATCCCGCCTTCAAGGCCGCGGTGGATGCCTGGCTCCAAGCCGCCCTGAAGTCGGGCGCCTACGACAAGGCCCTGGAAGCGGCTGCGGAGTAGCGGTCATCCGACATCCGGCTGCTTGCTTCGCCGTGCGGATTTCGGCTGCGCTCAGGCCAGCGCGGAGCTCTGCTCCGCCCCTTACCGCCCCTTTCCCGGACGACTGCAGCGTCAGCGGAAGGAGATCCGGGAACCAGCCCAAGGACCTGCCGCGAAGCGGCTCAATGCCAGACGGATCTCGGCTTCGCTCCAGCGGGCGCGGATCAGAGCCGCGCCCTGGCCTCCCGCACCACCGCATCCGCAGTGATGCCGAAATGGCGGAAGAGTTCCTCGCCCGGGCCCGAGGCGCCGAAGCCCGTCATGCCGACGAAGCCGCCGTTCTCCCCGATCCAGCGGTCCCAGCCGAGACGCACCGCCGCCTCGACGGCGACCCGGACGGTGCCGGGCGGGATCACCTCCGCACGGTAGGAGTCGGGTTGCGCCGCGAAGGCGTCCCAGGACGGCATCGACACCACGGAAGTCGGGATGCCCTCCGCCTGGAGCTGCGCACGGGCATCGAGCGCCACCGCCACCTCCGATCCGGTACCGATCAGCGTGACCTTCTGGCGCCCGCCCGCGGCCTGGGCGAGCACGTAGGCGCCCCGCGCGCTGAGATTCTCCCCGCCCGGGCTGCGCCGCAGGGGCGGCAGCGGCTGGCGCGAGCAGATCAGCGAGGTCGGCCCGTGCCGGTTCGCGAGCGCCATCTCCCAGGCTTCGACGGTCTCGACCGCATCGGCCGGGCGCAGCACCAGCATGTTGGGAATCGCGCGCAGCGAGGCCAGGAACTCCACCGGCTGGTGGGTCGGGCCGTTGCGGCCGATGCCGATCGAATCGTGGCTGTAGACCGTGATGACCGGCAGCTCCATCAGCGCGGCCATGCGCAGGGCCGGGCGAAGATAATCGGAGAAGACCAGATAGGTGGCACCGACCGGGATCAGGCCGCGATGGGCGGCCATGCCGTTCATCATCGCCCCCATGGCGTGCTCGCGGATGCCGTAATGGAGGTAGCGCCCGCCGCGATTCTGCGCCGTGAAGGCGGGCAGCGCCTGCTTGTGCTTCGTCGGCCCCTCGAGGTCGGGGGCGCCGCTGAACAGGTCGGGGATCGTCTCGGTGAGCGCGGCCAGGATGTCGGCCGCCACCTCGATCGTCGGGCGCTCGGGCGCGGTCTCGGTCCAGTGGCGCTTGAGGCCGACGAGGGTCTCGCGCCACGCGTCGGGCAGGCGCCCCTCCGCGCGGCGGTCGAACTCCGTGCGGATCGCGGCAGGCGACGCCGCCCGGCGCTCCTGCCACGCCGCATAGGCGGCGCGGTTGCGCGCACCCGCGCCGTCGCGCCAGGCCGCGAGCACGTCCTCCGGCACCGTGAAGGCGGGATGGTCCCAGAAGCGGGCCGCCCGTGCCTCCGCGCAATCGCTGTCGAAGACCCGCCCGCCATGGGCGCCGCGCTGCCCTTCGAGACGCGGCAGGCCGCGCCCGATGATCGTGCGGCAGGCGATGAGGCTCGGGCGCGGGTCCCCCTTGGCGAGGAGGAGCGCCGCCGAGACCGCCTCCACGTCGTGGCCGTCGCAGTCGATCACCTGCCAATCGGCCGCCCGGAAGCGGGCGCGCACATCCTCCGAGATCGACAGGTCGGTGCTGCCGTCGTCGGTGATGCGGTTGTCGTCCCACAGGAAGGTGAGCTTGCCGAGCCGCAGGTGGCCGGCGAGCGAGATCACCTCGTGGGCGATGCCTTCCATCAGACAGCCGTCGCCGACGAGGGCGTAGGTGCGGTGGTCGACGAGGTCGGGACCGAACTCGGCGGCGAGCCTGGCTTCCGCCACCGCCATGCCGACCGCATTGGCGATGCCCTGGCCGAGGGGCCCGGTCGTCGCCTCGATGCCGTGATGCGGCGCGAATTCCGGGTGCCCGTGGCAGGGCGAGCCGAGTTCCCGAAAGGACTTGATGGCGTCGAGGGAGATGCCCGCATAGCCGGCGAGATGGAGCGCTGCGTAGAGCAGCATCGAGCCGTGGCCGTTCGAGAGCACGAAGCGGTCGCGGTTCGGCCATTCCGGATCGTCGGGGTTGCAGACGAGGTGGCGCGTGAACAGCGCGGTCGCGATCTCGGCGCAGCCGAGCGGGGCGCCTGGGTGGCCGTCGCCGGCGCGGGCAATGGCGTCGAGGGCGAGGAAGCGGATGGCATCGGCCATGCGGCGGGGGTCGGCGGCGGCCATGGCGGGGTCCTGCGGGCAAAAAGGGATCGTTCGGAGCCCAAGGCTCCGTTTCCCCTCTCCCGGAGGAGAGGGGACGGCGGGGGATGGGTTGAGGATCGGGCGGCGTGGAGCCGCCCGCGAACCCGCTACGGCGCGGTGAGGAAGCCGATCGAGATCCAGGGCACCAGGATGACGACCACGAGGCCGGCGAGCAGCGCCAGGATGTAGCCGATGATAGGCCGTATGCCGGCATCCGGATGGATCCGGCTGATGGCGCAGGCCGCGTAGTAGCCCACCCCGAAGGGCGGCGCGAACAGGCCGACGCCCATGGCGAGGATCACCACCATGGCGTAGTGCACCTCGTGCACGCCGACCTGACGAGCGATCGGGAACAGCAGCGGCCCGAACAGCACGATCGCCGGGATGCCCTCCAGCACCGAGCCCAGCACGATGAAGGCCAGCGCCGACACGATCAGGAAGCCGAGCGCCCCGCCGGGCAGGCCCTTCATGATGACGGCGAGGCTCTGCGAGAAGCCCGACTGGGTGAGCGCCCAGGCCATGCCGGTGGCCGCCCCGATGATCAGCAGGATCGCCCCCGACAGCGAGGCGGTCGAGACCAGCATCGGGTAGAGCCGCTTCCAGTCGAACTGGCGGTAGATCAGGAGGCCGGCCAGCACCGCGTAGACGATGCCGATGGTCGAGACCTCGGTCGCCGTCGCCACGCCCTCGACCACCGCCGCCCGGATCACGAAGGGCAGCGCCAGCGCCGGGATGGCGATCACGAAGGCACGGCCGATCTCGCCCCAGCTCGCGCGGCGCACATGGCTCAGGTCTTCGTTGCGATAGCGCCACCAGACGAGCAGGCAGAGCGTGACCCCGAGCACCAGCCCGGGCAGCAGGCCGCCGGTGAACAAGGCGGTGATCGACACGCCGGTCACCGAGCCGATGGTGATCAGCACCAGCGAGGGCGGGATGGTCTCGGTCTGCGCGCCGGTGGCGGCGAGCAGCGCCACCAGGTCGCCCTCCTTGGCGCCGCGCGCCTTCATCTCGGGGAAGAGCACCGGCGCCACCGCCGCCATGTCGGCGGCCTTCGAGCCGGAGATGCCCGAGACGAGGTACATGGCTCCGACCAGCACGTAGTGCAGGCCGCCGCGCACGTGGCCGAGCAGGGCGGCGAGGAAGCCCACCATGGCGCGGGCCATGCCGGTCATCTCGATGAGGAGCCCCAGGAAGACGAAGAGCGGCACCGCGAGCAGGATCAGGTGGCTCATGCCCTCGTCCATCCGCCCCACCACGACCATGGACGGCGCCCGCGTGGTGAAGGTGAGATAGCCGAAGGTGGCGAGCCCGAACGCGAAGGCGATCGGCACGCCCGAGAAGACCAGCGCCCCGACCCCGAGCACGAAGAAGATCAGCAGGTTCCAGTTGCCAAGCGTGCGCAGGGTCGGCTCGGCCAGCACGAGGCCGCCGACCACCAGGCCCGCGAGCAGCAGGGCGCCGAGCGACGCCTTCCAGTCGGCGCTCTCGACGAGGCGCAGCACCGCGATGGCGAGCATCAGCACGAAGCCGACCGGCAGGGCGGCGGCCCGCCAAGCATTGGTGATCTCGAGCGCCGGCGTCTGGACGAACAGCTCCTCGCTGGCGAACTCGTAGGCGGGTTCGAGCAGGAGACCGATGAAGACGAGGCCTGCGGCGAGCGAGACCGCGTCGAGGAAGGCGCGGGCCTTCGGCGAGGCGAGGCTGACCATGGCGGTCATGCGCATGTGCTCGGCGCGCCGGTAGGCGACGACGGCGCCGAGCATGGCGAGCCACAGGAACAGGATCGAGGCGAGTTCGTCCGCCCACACGATCGGCTGGTGGAAGACGTAGCGGCTCACCACGCCGGAGAGCAGCACCACGATCTCCAGCACCACGAGGAGCGCAGCCGGCACCTCGATCGCTACGCCCAACGCATCGTCGAGCCATTTCAACCGGGCCCGGCGGCCGGTGAGCGCCGGTGCAGCCGGCGTCTCGTCCGCGAGTTCGAGATGCATGCGGTCCTCCCTCAGGCCAGCTTACCGGACACGGCTTCCAGGTGGCCCCAGGCCGCGTCACCGAACTTGGCGCGCCAGTCCTTGTAAAAGGTCGTGCGGCCGAGCGCATCGCGGAAAGGATCGCGATTGACCTCGATGAAGGTGATCCCCTTGGCGGTCAGCTCCTGGCGCAGGGAGGCGCTCAGGCGGACGATATCGGCCCGCTGGTCGTCGGCCGAGCGGTCGAGCTCGCGGGTGACGAGCGCGCGCAGATCCTCCGGCAGGCGCTGGAAGGCGCGCTTGTTGCCGAGGATCCAGTAGCCGTCCCAGACATGGCCGGTGAGGCTGCAGGACTTCTGCACCTCGTAGAGCCGCGTCGTGGCCGTGATGGCGAG
Source organism: Methylobacterium nodulans ORS 2060 (assembly GCF_000022085.1). Classification (NCBI taxonomy): domain Bacteria; kingdom Pseudomonadati; phylum Pseudomonadota; class Alphaproteobacteria; order Hyphomicrobiales; family Methylobacteriaceae; genus Methylobacterium; species Methylobacterium nodulans. The sequence continues at coordinate 4,434,321 of NC_011894.1, read as the reverse complement.
CGGATTCTCCTGGCCCTCGAAGATCTTGGTCTGCAGCGCGGAGTAGAGCTCGTTGAAGTTGAGCGGCGCCGCCCCGGCCTCGAGAGCCTTGAACAGGGAGGTCAGCATCGGGGCCGGAGGCACCCGGATCTTGAAGCCCTTGAGGTCCTCGGGCGTGCGGATCTCGCGGGTCGACGAGGTGATGTGGCGGAAACCGTTGTCCCAGGCCTTCGAGACGGTCTGGATGGGCGTCTTGGCGATCTGCTCGCGGATATAGTTGCCGAGCCCGCCGTCCATCGCCGCCCAGACGGCGTCGTAGTCCTTGAAGGCGAAGCCGGTATTGGGGAGGCTCGCGGCGGGAATGAAGGTCGCGAGGATCGAGGTCGAGAGGTTGAAGAACTCGACGCTGCCGTTGCGCACCTGCGAGAGCAGGTCGGTGTCGGAGCCGAGCTGGTTGGCCGGGAAGAGCTTGATGTCGAGCCGGCCGCCCGACGCCTCGCGGATGCGGTTGAGGGCTTCCTGGGCGCGGAGATTGACCGGGTGGGTCGGGTCCTGTCCGGTGGCGAGCTTGTACTCGAACTCGGCCGCGTTGGCGGGGCGGCGCAGGATGGTGACGAGGGGCAGGCTGGCCGCGCCGGCAAGGAGCGTGCGGCGGCTGAGGGTCGGTGTCGACATGGCGTTCTCCCTGGACTTCAGTTCGATTCGGCGGGCCGGTTGATCCGGCGATGACGGGTCCGCGCGGGATCCCCTCTCCCGAGTGGGAGACGGGACCAGCTTGCGGCTCATCCGTGTCCGTTGAGGACCCGGTAGGACCGGATCACCTGGCTGTCGTCGGCGGCGCCCTCCCCGCGGCCGGAGGCGGCGAGGAAGAGCTGGTGGGCGAGGCTCGCGAGCGGCAGGGCCGCCTTCTGGTCGCGCCCGGCCTCCAGCACGATGCCGAGATCCTTCACGAAGATGTCGACCGCGCTGGTGACGCGGGGCATCTCCTCCAGCATGCGGGGCCCGCGGTCACGCAGCATCCAGCTCGCGGCCGAGGATCCCGACAGGATCTCCAGCACCACGGCCAAGTCGACGCCGACCTTCTCCGCCAGCGACAGAGCCTCGGCGGCGGCCGCGATGTGCACGCCGCAGAGGAGCTGGTTGACCGCCTTCACGGTGGCGCCCTGCCCGGGCTTGGTGCCGACATGGAAGATGCGCTCCCCCACCGCATCGAGCAGCGGCCGCACCCGCGCAAAGGTCTCCGCGGGGGCGGCAGCCATCACCGTGAGCGTGCCGCCCTCGGCCCCGACCACGCCGCCCGAGACCGGCGCGTCGACGAAGACGCGTCCCGCCGCCTCCACCCGCTCGGCGATCCGCGCCACCGCCTCGGGCGGGCAGGTCGCCATCAGGATCACAGCGGCACCTGGCGCGAGCGCGTCGAGGGCGCCCTCCGCGAACAGCACGGTCTCGGCCTGGGCGGCGTTCACCACCATCAGGACGAGGGCACCGGCGCCGGAGGCCGCCTGCCGCAGGTCGTCCGCCGGGACGCCGCCCGCCTTCGCGAAGGCGGCGCGGCTCTCGGCCCGCACGTCGTAGCCGCGGACCTCGAAGCCCTTGGCGACGAGGTTCGACGCCATGGGCAGGCCCATGGAGCCGAGCCCCACGAAAACCAAGGGGGGCTGGGCCAAGGGGGGCTGGGCGACGGGCGTCACAGCCATTCGCGGATCCTCCGCACGACCGCCTGGGTCGAAAGGCCGTACCGGTCGTGGAGGGTCGGCAGCGCGCCCGCATCCAGGAACTCGTCGGGCAGGCCGATATGGCGAAAACCCTTCTCGGGGAGCGTGCCGCTGCGCATCAGCACACCCGCCACCGCCTCGCCGAGGCCGCCGATCACCGTATGGTTCTCGGCCACCACCACGAGCCGCCCGCCCCGGCGCGCCTCGCGCAGGATCGTCTCCTCGTCGAGGGGCTTGATCGTCGGGACGTGCAGCACGCCGACATCGATGCTGTCGTCGGCCAGAGCCTCGGCCGCTTCGAGCGCCCGCATGGTCATCAGGCCGGTCGAGACGATCAGCACGTCGCGCCCGTCGCGGATCGTCTTCGCCTTGCCGAGCTCGAACCGGTAGCCGTATTCGTCGAGGACGAGGGGCACGTTGCCGCGCAGCAGCCGCAGGTAGACCGGCCCCTGATGGGCCGCCATGGCGGGCACGATCTGCTCGATCTCGTGCGCGTCGCACGGATCGATGATGGTCAGGTTCGGCAGGCCGCGGAAGATCGCCAGATCCTCCGTGGCCTGGTGGCTCGGCCCGTAGCCGGTGGTCAGGCCCGGCAGCGCGCAGGCGATCTTGACGTTCAGGTTCTCCTCGGCGATCGCGAGGCAGATGAAGTCGTAGGCCCGCCGCGCGGCGAAGACCGCGTAGGTGGTGGCAAACGGCGTGAAGCCCTCGCGGGCCAGGCCCGCCGCCGCGCTGAACAGCAGCTGCTCGGCCATCCCCATCTGGTAGAAGCGGTCGGGATGGGCCTGCGCGAAGATGTGCAGGTCGGTGTACTTGCTCAGATCCGCGCTGAGACCCACGATGTCGGGGCGCTCGGCCGCGAGTTGCGCGAGCGCGTGGCCGAAGGGCGCCGCCTTGGTGCGCTGGCCGGGAGCGGCGAGCGAGGCGATCATCGCCGAGGTGGTGAGCCTCGTCCCGCCCTGCTGCAGCTGGGTCGGCCGTTCGTATTTCGAGCGCCTCATTCCGCCCTCCCCTCGGCCAGGACCGCCAGAGCCTGCTGCCATTCCGCCGGCTCGACGCGCAGGAAGTGGTTGCGCTCGCGCGCTTCCAGGAACGGCACGCCCTTGGCCATGGTCGTGTCGCAGATGATGATCCGGGGCTTGGGCTCCGGATGCGCCTTGGCGGCGTCGAAGGCCCGCACCAGCGCGTCGATGTCGTTGCCGTCGACCCGCTGCACGAACCAGCCGAAGGCCTCGAATTTCGGCGCCAGCGGCTCGAAGTTCAGGACGCCCCGCGACGGGCCGTCCGCCTGCATGCCGTTCACGTCGACGATGCCGATCAGGTTGTCGAGCCGGAAGGACGCGGCCGACATCGCCGCCTCCCAGGTCGAGCCCTCGTCGAGCTCGCCGTCCGAGAACAGGTTGTAGACGAAGGACTTGGAGCCCTTGCGCTTGAGCCCGAGGGCGAAGCCGACCGCTATTCCGAGCCCGTGGCCGAGCGACCCGCCGGTGATCTCCATGCCGGGCGTGTAGGCGGCCATGGCGGACATGGGCAGCCGGCTGTCGTCGCAGCCATAGGTCTCGAGTTCGTCCTCCGGCAGGATGCCGGCCTCGATCAGCGCCGCGTAGAGCGCGATGGCGTAATGGCCGATCGAGAGCAGGAAGCGGTCGCGGCCCTCCCATTCGGGATCCTCGGGCCGGTAGGTCATGGCGTGGAAATAGGCGACCGCGAGCACGTCCGCGATGCCGAGCGCCTGGGCGATGTAGCCCTGGCCCTGGACCTCGCCCATCCGCAGGGCGTTGCGGCGGATGCGGTAGGCCCGATCAGAGAGCGAGACGTTCGACCGCTCCCGGGTCTGGATGTCAGCCGGCGACATGGTCTCCTCCCCTAGTGGATCAGCATGCCGCCGTTGACGTCGATGACCGCGCCGGTGGTGTAGGCGGAGAGGTCGGAGGCCAGGAACAGGCAGGCCTTGGCGACGTCATCCGCGACGCCGAGGCGGCCGAGCGGGATGCCCTTGAGGATCTCGGCCTTGAGGTCGGCCGTGAGCTTGCCGCCGGTGATGTCGGTCTGGATCAGGCCCGGCGTCACCGCGTTGGCCCGGATGCCGTCCGGGCCGAGTTCGCGGGCCATGGCCTTGCAGAGGCCGAGCACGCCGCCCTTGGCGGCGCTGTAATGCGGCCCGCCGAAGATGCCGCCGCCGCGCTGCGCCGAGACCGACGACATGCAGACGATGGAGCCCGACTTCTGCGCCCGCATCTGCGGGATCACCGCCTGCGACATGTAGAGCGTGCCGCGCAGGTTCACGTCGGTGACCGCGTCGTAGTTCTCCGGCGCGATGTCCATGATCTTGAGCGGCTGGGTGATGCCGGCATTGTTCACGAGGACGTCGATGCGCCCGAAGCGCGCGAGCGTCTCGTCGGCCGCCGCCTGGCAGGCCGCCCGGTCGGTGACGTTGCAGGCAAGGCCGAGATGCCCGGCGCCGAGGTCGCTGGCCGCCGCCTCCGCCTGCCCGGCATCGAGGTCGAGGATGACGACGCGGCCGCCATGCTCGGCGAAGAGACGGGCCGTGGCGCGGCCGATGCCGCGCAGCGATGCGGCCCCGGTGATCAGGCACACTTTGTCGGACAGAAGCAAATTACCCTCCCTCATCGGCCATGCGGTCCTGGCGACCGGCGTTGCGGTCGCGCGACCATCCGGGCCATGCCTTCGGTCTCGATCCGCGAGAGGGAGCGGCGCGTCGCAACGCCGCCGGGCGGGATCCCATCCCGCCGGAGCACCGAAATCCGGGCGCTTCCTCTCGCTGTCGTTGGGCTTATCCCTGCCAGGAGGCCGGCCGGTGCACAAACGCACAGTTTGCAACGGGAGATGAATGCGATTCATCTGACCGGGCGGCTCTGCCTCTCGGTCGCCCCGGTTTGGTCTTGCCGCTGCCCCGCGCAGGGTCCAATGTCGCGCCCGATTGCGCGCCGCGGCCGCGGCCGGCGCGCCGATGGAGCCGTCGCTTGGTGCCCACGACCCGTATTCTCTCGTCCCGCCTGCGCGGCGGCGCCGCTCTCCTGGCGCTGCTCCTCGCGGCGCCGTCCCCCGTCCTCGCCGCCCGGCTGACGCCCCGCGAGGTGACCGCGCCCTCCGCCTACGAGCCGGCCGACTCCCTCGAAGGCAACTTCCTGGCGGCCTACATCGCGGGCGCCTCCCGCGACACGGCGGCGGCGGCCTCCTATTACCGGGAGGCGGTGAAGGGCGATCCACGCAATGCCGAACTCCTGGAGCGCTCCTTCGTCGCGCTCCTGGCCGACGGCGCCCTGCAGGAGGCGTTCCGGGCCGCCGAGAAGCTCACGGCCCGCGACACCTCGAACGGCCTCGCCCAGCTTGCTCTCGGCGTGCAGAAGCTGAAGGCCAGGCAATGGGGCGCCGCGCGCCAGAACCTGCAGCGCGGCGGCCGGGGGGCCGCCGCCGACCTGACCTCCACCCTTCTCACCGCATGGTCCTATGCGGGCGAGGGCCAGGGCCGGAAGGCTTTCGACACCGTCAACAAGCTCAAGGGCGAGCGCTACTACAACGTCTTCCGCGACTATCACGCGGGCCTCATCGCCGTGGTGGTGGGCGACAAGCTGGAGGCGGAGCGGCGCCTGAAGGCGGCCTACGATGCCGATCGCAATACGCTTCGCATCGTCGACGCCTATGCGCGGTTCGAGGCGGATTCCGGCCGGCCCGACCTTGCGGTCGCAGCCTATCAGGCGTTCGACGCCGTGCTGCCGCGCCATCCGATCGTGCGCGACGCCCTGGAGAAGCTGAAGGCCGGCAAGTCCCTCGGGCCGCTCATCGCCAATGCGCAGGAGGGCGCCGCCGAGGTGCTGTACGGCCTCGGCTCGGCCGGCACCTCCCAGGGCGACGAGCTTCCCGCCGTGGTCTATCTGCGGCTCGCCCTCTACCTCGCCCCCGAGCACCCGCTGGCGCTCCTGACGCTCGCGGACACGCTCGAGCGGATGAAGATGCTGGACCGCGCCAACGAGATCTTCGCGCGCATGCCGGCCGGCTCGCCCCTCAAGCTCAATGCCGACATCCAGATCGGCCTCAACCTGGAGCAGATGGGCAAGGGCGACGAGGCGCTGGCCCATCTCGATCAGGTCGCCAAGACCTATCCCAACGACGTCGACGTGATCTCGGCGCTCGGCAGCGTGCAGCGCTCACGCAAGAAATACGCCGAGGCGGCGGAGACCTACGGGAAGGCGATCGCGCTGATCGGCTCCGAGCCGGCGCAGAACTACTGGACGCTCTACTACTATCGCGGCACCGCCTACGAGCGGGCCAAGCAATGGCCGAAGGCCGAGGCCGACCTGAAGAGGGCGCTGGAGCTGGTGCCCCAGACGCAGCCGAACGGGCGGGCGCAGGTGCTCAACTACCTCGCCTATTCCTGGGTCGACCAGAACATGAACATCGACGAGGCCTTCCGCATGCTCAAGCAGGCGGTCGACCTGCAGCCCCGCGACGGGATGATCATCGACAGCCTCGGCTGGGCCTATTTCCGGCTCGGCCGCTGGGACGATGCGGTGCGGGAGCTGGAGAAGGCCGTCGACCTGAAGCCGGGTGACCCGACCATCAACGACCACCTGGGCGACGCCTATTGGCGCAGCGGCCGCCGGCTGGAGGCCAAGTTCCAGTGGCAGCACGCCAAGGACCTGAATCCCGAGCCCGAGGATCTCGTCAAGATCGACCAGAAGCTGAAGGAGGGCCTGCCCGAGCCGGACAAGCCCGCCGCCACCGCTGAGGGCCAACCGACCCCGGACCAGCCCGCGATGCCCAAGGGCGCGCCCGCGCCGAGCGATCCGCCCGCCATGGGCAGCGAGCCGAAGGGCGGGGGTTAGTCTCCCCTTCCGGCAATACTGGCTTCCACGACTGGCGCGGGATCCCCTCTCCCGGACGGGAGAGGGGGTTCTTCGTTGTGACTCAGGTGTTTTCGGTGTCTCCCCTCACCACCCGCGCTCCCGCCAAGATCAACCTGACCCTGCACGTGCTCGGCCGCCGGGCCGGGGACGGCTATCACGCCCTGGAGAGTCTCGTGGTGTTCGCGGGCGTCGGCGACACGCTGAGCCTGGAGCCCGGGCCCGACCTCGCGCTCGCCGTCTCGGGTCCGACGGCGGGACCGGCGGGGCCCACCGCCGACAACCTCGTGCTACGCGCAGCGACCCGGCTCGCGGGTCTCGTTCCGGGGCTTGCGGTCGGGCGGTTTTCGCTCGTGAAGCGTCTGCCGGTGGCGGCCGGCATCGGGGGCGGATCGTCGGATGCGGCGGCGGCTTTGCGCCTGCTCGCGCGCCTCAACGGGCTTTCCCTCGCTCATCCGGCGCTCGCCGAGGCGGCCCGCGCCACCGGGGCCGATGTCCCGGTCTGTCTCGAGCCGCGGGCCAGGATGATGCGCGGGGCGGGCGAGGCGATCGGGCCGGCGCTCTCCCTGCCGAGCCTGCCCGCGGTGCTGATCAACCCCGGCGTGCCGGTCGAGACCGCGCCGGTCTTCCGGGCGCTCGGCCTTGCGGTCGGCGAGGCGAATCCGGCGGCCGCGGTGCCGCATCCCGAGATTGCCGCGGGGCTCGCCCCCGAGGACCTCCTCTGCCGGATCGGTCCCGCCCGCAACGACCTCGAAGCCCCGGCGCTCACGGTGGCGCCCGTCATCGGCGACACGCTTAGCGCGCTGCGCGACCAGCCGGGCTGCCGGCTCGCCCGCATGTCGGGCTCCGGCGCCACCGTCTTCGGCCTGTTCACGCATCGCTGGCGGGCCGCACAGGCGGCCCGCGCCATCGCGGCCCGCCATCCGGGCTGGTGGGTGCGCGCGACGATGCTGCGCTGAGCAGACTGGCATCTGTCGGGCGCTTCTGGAAGCACCGACAACCCTAAATAGAACCTGACCTGCGTGGCAGCCACCCCGCTCCTCATGCTGAGGTGCTGGGCGATCGAAGATCGCGCAGCCTCGAAGCACGCCAGAGCGCTGGTCCGAGGCTCTGGTGGCTGGGAGCACCGGTCCGGGGTGCTTCGAGGCTCCTTCGGAGCACCTCAGCATGAGGAGCGGGGTGGCTGTCATCAGGGGCCTTGCGGCCGGATCTGCCCGATCACCGCGCCCGGGAGATGCAGAAATCCACCGCCTGGAGCAGCGCCCGCTTCATCGGCGCATCCGGGAAGAGCGCGAGGGCGTCGCGGGCGATCGCGCCGTAGTGGCGGGCGCGCTCGATCGTGTCCTCCAGCGCCCGGTGACGCCGCATGATGCCGATCGCCGTATCGAGGTCGCGGCTCTCGTCGATCTCGCCCTGCTCCAGGGTGCGGCGCCAGAAGGCCCGCTCCTCGGCATTCCCGCGGCGGAACGAGAGCACGATCGGCAGCGTGATCTTGCCCTCGCGAAAATCGTCGCCGACGTTCTTGCCCAGAGCCGCGCTGGTGCCGCCGTAATCGAGGGCGTCGTCCACGAGCTGGAAGGCGATGCCGAGATTCATGCCGTAGCTGCGGCACGCGGCGGCCTCGGATTTCGGGCGCTCGGCCAGGACCGGACCGACCTCGCAGGCGGCGGCGAAGAGCTCGGCCGTCTTGGCGCGGATCACCGCGAGATACTCGTCCTCGGTGGTCTCGGTGTTCTTGGCCGCGCCGAGCTGCATCACCTCGCCTTCCGCGATCACCGCGGCGGCGGAGGAGAGGATGTCGAGGGCGCGCAGGGAGCCCACCTCGACCATCATCTTGAAGGCCTGCCCGAGCAGGAAGTCGCCCACGAGGACGCTCGCCTGATTGCCCCACTTGATGCGGGCAGCGACCCGGCCGCGGCGCATGTCGCTCTCGTCCACCACGTCGTCGTGGAGGAGCGTCGCCGTGTGCATGAACTCGACGCTCGCCGCGAGCTTCACGTCGCCGTCGCGGCCGCCCTCGGCGGAGCGGTAGCCGCAGAGCTGGGCGGTGGCAAGCGTCAGGATCGGCCGCAGCCGCTTGCCGCCCGACGCGATGAGGTGATTGGCGACCTCGGGGATCATCGCGACGTCGGAGCCGGTGCGCGACAGGATCATCGCGTTCACCCGCTCCATGCCGGTTTCGACCAGCGCGACGAGATCGTTGAGGCTCGCCTCCGGATCGGAGGATTTCTCTTCGAAGGGGAGGACGACGCCCACGCGCGGAAGATCTCCGAGGTTCGAGAGGCCGCCCGGCGCGCCCGGCGCGCCCGAACAACCCGTAGGTCTTCATCGGCCGCGAGCCCCTTAAGCCGGACCCGCGCTCGCCGCGCCGCCTGACGGTCTCGCGGTCGGCGTCTCGCCCGCGGCGCATCAGCCCCTTTGCACGCGATCAGCCCCGGCGGCAACATGCAGCTTGCCGCAAGGCACAGCCGCTCTCAGCGCGCCCGCAGGCCCGCGAGCAGGAAGTCGAGCATCTCGTCGAGGGTCGGGCCGACCTCGTCGGCGCATTGCGCGATCAGCGCCGGATGGCAGAAGCGCACGAAGGCCGTGTGGACGCAGCGCGCCGCTGCCATCGGATCCGCGACGTCGAACTCGCCGGCCTTCGCACCCTCGGCCACGAGGCGGCAGAGCATCTCGTCGACGTGGGTAATATGGCAGTGGACCACGTCCCAGCTCTCCGCCATGGCCACCTCGACCATCTCGTGCATGCGCCGGTTCGCGGTGAATTGCCGGGTGCTGAGGCGGTGGAGGGTGGCCAGGAACTCGCGCAGGCGCTGCGGCGCCGGGACGCCTGCCTGCGTCGCGATGCGCTCCAGCTCCGCCTCGATATCGGCGAGCAGGCGCGCCGCCACGGCCTCGTTGAGCGCCTTCTTGGAAGGGAAGAAGCGATAGACGTTGCCCGGGCTCATGCGCAGAACCGCGGCGATGTCCGCCACCGTGGTCTTGCGATAGCCGAGATCGCGGAAGAGCCGCTCCGCGATCGAGAGGATCCGGCACCGGAGGTCGCCGGAACCCGGATTGTCCGGCTCCCGGATGAGGTTCTGTGTCGTCATGCGGGGCTACGCTCCGAGGCCGAAACGCGGCCCAGTTCGTCCGGGTCCTGTCATTCCGCGGCCATGGCCAGCGGAACGACAGTCTGCCGCACTTCGCCGGGTTGTCCACCCTCGTCGAGACGGCGGCGATACCAGAGCGCGTAGAGGGCGGGGAAGAAGAACAAAGTCAGGAAGGTCGCCACGAACAATCCGCCCATGATGGTGATCGCCATCGGCCCCCAGAAGGCGCTGCGCGAGAGCGGGATCATCGCCAGGATGGCGGCGAGCGCGGTCAGCACCACGGGCCGCGCCCGGCGCACCGTCGCCTCGACGATCGCCTCGCCGCGGCGGTGACGGCCCGCCGCCACATCCGCCTCGATCTGGTCGACCAGGATGACGGCGTTGCGCATGATCATCCCGGCGAGCGCGATCAGGCCGAGCAGAGCCACGAAGCCGAAGGGCTTGGCCGCGAGGTTGAGCCCCAGGGAGGCGCCGATCAGCCCGAGCGGCGCGGTGAGGAAGACGAGGATCAGCCGCGAGAAGCTCTGCAGCTGGATCATCAGCAGGGTCAGCATCGCCAGGATCATCACCGGGAAGAGGATGAACAGCGAGGCATTGGCCTTCGCGGATTCCTCGACGGCGCCGCCGATCTCCAGCCGGTAGCCCGGCTGCAGCGAATCGCGGATCGGCTTCAGGGTCGGCCAGATCGCGTTGGTCACGTCGGGCGGCTGCACGCCGTCGACCACGTCCGCCCGCACGGTGATCGCCATGTCGCGGTTGCGCCGCCACAGGATCGGCTCCTCGTGCGTGAAATCGAGCCGGGCCACCTGCGCCACCGGCACCGCCACCCCGTTGCGGGACACGACCGTGAGGTCGCCGATGCGGCCGAGATCGAGGCGCTCGGCCGGCACCGCGCGGGCGACGACCCCCACCTGCTCGATCCCTTCGCGTATCGTGGTGACGGTGAAGCCGGAGAGCAGCGTCTGGAGCGTCTGCGACACGTCCTGCACGTTGAGCCCGAGCGCACGGGCGCGCTCCTGGTCCACGACGAGGCGCAGCGACGGCGTCATCTCGTTCCAGTCGAGCTGGGGCTCCACGACCTTGTCGTTCCGGCGAACCGTGTCGCGGACCTGGGAGGCGATCTCGCGCACCGTCATGGGGTCCGGGCCGACCACCCGGAACTGCACGGGGAAACCGACCGGCGGACCGAAATTGAAGCGGTCGACCCGCACCCGCGCCCCTGCCAGCGCGCCCTCTGCCACCGCCTTCTCGATGCGCACCTTGATCCGCTCGCGCGCCGCGACCCCGCGGGCCACGATGACGATCTCCGCATAGGCCTCGTTCGGCAGTTCCGGGTTGAGGCCGAGCCAGAAGCGCGGGCTGCCCTGGCCCAGATAGGCCGTGTAGGTGGCGATGTCGGGGTCGTCCCGGCCGAGGAGCTTCTCCGCCTCCTGCACCGCGGCCGTGGTCGCGCCGATGGCGCTGCCCTGCGGCAGGCGCATCTGCAGGAAGAGCTCGGGCCGCTCCGACAGCGGGAAGAATTGCTGCTGCACGTGGCCGAACCCCACCAAAGCCGCCGCGAAGAGGCCGAGTGTCGCCGCGACCGTCGCGATGCGCCGGCGGGTGCAGGCCCGGATCGCCCCGCGCAGGGCTCGGTAGAGCCGGGTATCGTAGAGCGCGTCCGGATCGCCATGCGCCCGCCCCTTGCCGTGATGGGCCGGCAGCAGCAGCACGCCGAGATAGGGGGTGAACAGCACCGCCACGAACCAGGAGGCGACCAGGGCGATGGCGACCACCCAGAAGATGCCCCCCGCATATTCGCCCACCGAGGAATTGGCGAAGCCGACGGGCAGGAAGCCCGCCACCGTGACGAGGGTGCCGGTGAGCATCGGGAAGGCAGTCGAGTCCCAGGCGAAGGCCGCCGCACGCAGGCGGTCCCAGCCCTGCTCCATCTTCACCACCATCATCTCGACCGCGATGATGGCGTCGTCGACGAGAAGCCCGAGCGCGATGATGAGGGCGCCGAGCGTGATGCGATGCAGGTCGATGCCGAGCGCCTGCATCACCACGAAGGTCAGGGCCAGGACGAGCGGCACCGAGAGCGCCACCACGATGCCGGTGCGCCAGCCGAGCGACAGGAAGCTCACGGCGAGCACGATCACCAGCGCCTCCACGAAGGAGCGCTCGAACTCAGCGAGCGCCTCGTCGACCACCTTCGGCTGATCGGCCACCATGGCGAGATCGATGCCCTGCGGCACCGCCTCCATGAAGGACCGCGCGGCCGCCTCGACGCCCTCGCCGAAGGCCATGATGTTGGCCCCCCGCGCCATCACCACGCCGATGCCGAGGGCGGGCCGGCCCATCTGGCGCACGAGGTTGTCGGGCGGATCGACGAAGCCGCGCGTCACCGTCGCGACATCCCCGAGCCGGAAGGTCCGTCCCCCCGCCTCGACCGGGGTCTCGGCCACGGCGCGCACGCCGTCGAGCGCGCCCGTCACCCTGAGCGGGATGCGCTGCGCCGCGGTCTCGACCGTGCCGGCCGGCGTCACCGCGTTCTGGCGCCCGAGCGAATCGAACAGGGTCTGGGGCGTGATGCCGAGCGTCGCGAGCTTGGCATGGCTGAACTCGACGAAGATGCGCTCGTCCTGCACCCCGTAGAGGTTCACCTTCACGACGCTGTCGACCTTGAGCAGGCGCTGGCGCAGCCCCTCCGCCACCCTCTTGAGCTGCGCGTAATTGGCTCCGTCGCCGGTCAGCATGTAGAGGATCGAATCGACGTCGCCGTACTCGTCGTTGACGTTCGGGCCGATGATGCCGGCCGGGAGTTCGCCGCGGACGTCGTCCAGCTTCTTGCGGATCTGGTAGAACAGAGCCGGGACTTGGCCTGCGGGCGTGTTGTCCCGGAAGGTGACCTGCATCGCCGCGAAGGAGGGCTTCGAGAAGGTCACGACCTTCTCGAAATAGGGCAGCGTCTGCAGCTTCTTCTCGATACGGTCGGCAACCTGGTCCTGCATCTCGCGGGCGGTGGCGCCGGGCCAGAGGACCGTGACCACCGCGACCTTGATGGTGAAGTTCGGGTCCTCCGCTCGGCCGAGGCGCAGGAACGCGAAGCTGCCGCTCGCGGCGACCGCGAGGATCAGGAACAGCACCACCGCCCGGTGGTGAACCGCCCATGCGGAGAGGTTGAGGCGCTTCATCGGCTCTCCTCCCCGCTCAGAACCGGAGCGCGTCGACCACGCGCACGCGCAGCGCGGCATCGAGCTTCTGCACGCCGAGGCGGACGATGCGCTCGCCCTCGGCGAGGCCCGCGGTGACCAGGGCGTCCTGCGCCTCGTAGGCCGCGACCGTCACCGGCCTGAGACGCAGCCTGCCCTCGTCGTCGACGGCCCAGACGGAGGGTCCGGTGCCCTGATTGAACAGGGCGGCGAGCGGGATGCGCATGATCCGCTCCGCGGTGGCGCCCGTCAGGGTCACGGTCGCGGTCATGCCGAGTTGCACGCGCTCGTCCGCATCGGGCAGGGAGAAGCGCGCCAGATAGGTGCGGGTCGCGGCGTCGGCGGTGGGCGCGAGCTCGCGCAGCCTTGCCCGAAGCCGAGCCTTCGGGTCCGACCACAGGCCGACGGTCGCAGCACCCGCCCGCGCTTGCCCGACGAGGGATTCCGGAATGGCGATCACCGCCTCCTTCTCGGCGGTACGGGCGAGGCGGATCGCCGCCTGGCCGGGCGCCACGACCTGCCCGGGCTCGATCATCGTCGCCGTGACGACGCCGTCCGCATCGGCTGCGAGCACCGCGTAGGAGGCGGCATTCCGCGCGAGCATCAGGGCGCGCTCGGCCCGCAGCAGCCGGCCCCGCGCCTCCTCGGCGGCCGCCTTCTGCCGGTCGAGCGTCGAAGCGGCGGTCCAGCCCTGGCCGGCAAGGGTCGCGGCCCGCCTGAGGTCGGCCTCCGCCTGCGCGAGGGACGCGGTCGCGGCCGCGCGCTCCGCTTCGGCCTGCTCCGTCTGGAGCCTGAGGTCGATCTCGTCGAGGCTGGCGAGTGGCTGGCCGGCCTTCACGACGTCGCCGACATTGACGAGCCGCTTCTCGATCTTGCCCTGGACCCGAAAGCCGAGATCGCTCTCGATCCGCGGCCGGACGGTGCCCACGAAGGTGCGGCTCGGCACCCTTTCCTCGAAGGCGACGCGCTGGACGAGGACCGGCCGGGCGGCCGTGGCACCGGGCGCGGCGGGCGCGGCGGGCGCCGCCTCCTCGATGCAGCCTGCGGCGAGCAGCCCGGCCGTGGCGGCAACGACGAGTTCAACCGGCAACAAGGATTGGCGTGCCATCGTGGCGGCTCCGGCCGAGAAGAGTACCGCAGCCGGGCGGGTCACCCCGGACGAGGGGGCGGGGGCCCGGGGCAGAGACCCGGCCCGGCTGCAGCACCGGCACGCTATCCCAAAATTGACGATTGTCAACAATCGTCAATTTTGATGCCTCGCATCGGCCTTGCGGCACCTGTGCCCGTACCTGTCGCGGCCGCGATCAGGCACGGCTTGCCTGCACTCAAATCGCACCTGAACCTGCGTGGCAGCCGCCCCGCTCCTCATGCTGAGGTGCTCCGAAGGAGCCTCGAAGCACCCCGGACCGGTGCTCCCAGCCACCACAGCCTCGGACCAGCGTTCTGGTGTGCTTCGAGGCTGCTACGCAGCACCTCAGCATGAGGGCCGGGGTTGGCTGCCATGGGGGGCGCCCTTGCGGCCGGTTTCATCCGTCAGGGTCGCCCCAGCCGGTGGTGAACTCATGCACCGGTCGGGGACGGAGTCCGGGTCTCCAGCAGAGGCTGTGCGGCGACACCGGTGCACTGTCCGCCGTGAGGCTGGCGCCGGGGAGCCGGCCGGGGCAAGACAGGGGCATGGTCGAGATCCTGCGAACGAACGACATCGTGCTGATCGGCTTCGCGCAGTCGATCCTGGAGGGCGCCGCCATCCCGGTCCTCGTTGCCGACAGCCACATCAGCGCGCTCGAAGGCATGATCGGGGCCTTCCCGCGCCGGCTGCTCGTGCCCGCCGACCACGCGGCCCAGGCTCGGCGCCTCCTTACCGATGCGGGGCTTGCCCACGAACTGCGCGATGCCGCCGCCCGCTGATCCCCAGCCCTGGCTCGGCGGAAGGCTGCGCCTGCTGCAGCCGCCGCGCGGCGCTCATCGGGCCGGCACGGATGCGGTGCTGCTGGCCGCCGCCGCCGGAACGCCTGCCGGAACCGTCTATGACCTCGGTGCCGGCACGGGCGCGGCCGGCCTCGCGGTGGCTCTCCGCGCCCCCGCCTGCCGGGTCGTGCTGGTGGAGCGCGAGGCGGAGGCCGCTTCCCTGGCCCGGGCGAATATCGCGCTCAACGGGCTGTCGGAGCGCGCCACCCTTCTCGAAGCGGACGTCACCGCGCCGGCCTCTGTCCGCCGGGCGGCGGGGCTGCTGCCGGATTCGGGCGACCTCGTGCTGACGAATCCGCCCTTCTTCGCGGGCGGGCACCGCCCGTCCCCGGTTGCCGCGAAGGCGGTGGCGCACGCCATGCCGGAGGGCAGCCTCGATGCGTGGCTGCGCACCTGCGCCGACCTGCTGCGACCGGGCGGAAGACTCGTGCTGATCCACCGGGCCGATGCCCTGCCGGCCTGCCTGCGCGCCCTGGCCGGGCGGTTCGGCAGCCTCGCCGTGCGGCCCATCCAGGCGCGGGCGGAGGAACCGGCGATTCGCGTGCTGATCTCAGGGATCCGCGGCAGCCGCGCGGCTTTCGCGCTGCGGCCCGCGCTGATCCTGCACGGGCCGGACGGCCGCTTCACCCCGCAGGCCGAGGCGCTCCACCGCGGCGAGACCGTGCTGCCCTGATGCGGGTCAGGTCTTTGCGGCCGACATCCGCCTCCGGTGGAGGGATGCCGGCCGAGGCCGCTGTGCCGCATTGCAGCGACGGGCCGGGATTCACCCGGCCGGACGCGGCCCGAGAGGCATCGCCGACGCTCCCGCTGAGTCAGTAGCCGACATAAAACCGCGGCCGGTAGTAACGGCGATAGTACGGCCGGTAGTAGTAGCGCCGATACGGCCGATAATAGTAGTAGCGCCGATAGGGGCGGTAGTAGTAGCGGCGATAGGGCCGATAGCGGTAGTAGCGCCGGTAGTAGTACTGCGCCTTCTCGACAAGCGGCGCAGCCCGGGCGCTCTCCCCCGCCGCGATCGCTCCGGCCGTCGGCAGGGCCGCCGCCTCGCTCCGTCCGGCCGTGAGCCCCAGGCCCGCGACGATCATGGTGAGGACGACCGTCGCCCAACGAAGGACACGCATCCACGCTCTCCCTTTCATCATCCTGGCGGGCCGCCTGGCCTGCCGCAGGACGAGAGACCACGATTGAGGGCGCCCGCGCGGGAGCGCCCGACCCCATGCGCGGCCGCGGGCACCCGCGACGATGCGGTCGACCGGAGAGCCGCAGCCGCTGAACCTAAGGCTGTGGCGGAAAGGTTCAATCGAGAGATGCGACAAACCTGTGGCTCGACTGTCCGTACAGATCGCTGACGGGCGCCAGCTTGCGGGCGGACACGGCCGAGCCTACCTCCGGCCGGATTCATCGGAGTGACCAGGTCCCCATGCCGTTCGCGTTCTGGAGCGCACTGCGCGCCCTCCTTCCCGCGTCGCTGCGCCGCGATCGTCCGGTCGTGCCGGTGGTGCGCCTGAGCGGGCCGATCGGGGCGGTCTCCCCCCTTCGCCAGGGCCTCTCCCTCGGCGCCTGCGCGCCGGCGCTGGAGCGCGCCTTCGGCCTGCCCGACATCAAGGCGGTGGCCATCGTGGTCAACTCGCCCGGCGGTTCGGCGGCCCAGTCCCACCTCATCCATCGCCGCATCCGGGTGCTCGCGGCTGAGGCCAAGGTACCGGTACTGGCCTTCGTGGAGGATGTCGCGGCTTCGGGCGGCTACATGATCGCCTGCGCGGCCGACGAGATCATCGCGGATCCCTCCTCCCTGGTCGGGTCGATCGGCGTGGTCTCGGCAGGCTTCGGCTTCCAGGGCCTGCTCGAGCGGCTCGGCGTCGAGCGGCGCGTGCACACCACCGGCCCGTCGAAGGCGATGCTCGACCCCTTCCGGCCCGAGGACCCGGCCGACGTCGCCCGGCTCAAGGGCATCCAGGCGGACATTCAGGCGATGTTCACCGAGCTCGTGCGCAGCCGTCGGCCCCGGCTCTCGGGCGATCCGGACGAACTTTTTTCCGGCGCCGTCTGGAGCGGGCGGCAGGGGCTCGCGCTCGGCCTCGTCGATGCGCTCGGCGACGTGCGCACGGTGCTGCGCGAGCGCTACGGCGAGACGGTCCAGATCCGCCTCGTGGAGCAGGTGCGCGGCGGCCTTCTCGGCCGGCTGCTGCGCCGCCGCGAGCCGGGCACCGAGGCGCTCGCCGCATTCGAGGGGGCGCTGGCCCTGCTGGAGGAGCGGGCCGCCTATGCGCGGTTCGGATTGTGACGGAGCGCCCCCCGGGTTGACTTGAGGGGGCTCCCCCGTAAACGGGCCGAGCCTTTCCGCGAGACGCCCGATGAAAGCCACCGACGACGCCCTGAAACCGACGCGCTCGTTCCAGGGCCTGATCCTGACGCTGCAGCGCTTCTGGGCCGCGCAGGGCTGCGTGATCCTGCAGCCCTACGACATGGAGGTCGGAGCCGGCACCTTCCATCCGGCGACGACGCTGCGCGCGCTCGGCCCCCGGCCCTGGAAGGCGGCCTATGTGCAGCCCTCCCGCCGCCCGAAGGACGGGCGCTACGGCGAGAACCCGAACCGGCTCCAGCACTATTACCAGTTCCAGGTCGTCCTGAAGCCGAACCCGCCGAACCTGCAGGAGCTCTACCTCGCCTCCCTGCAGGCGATCGGCGTCGACCTCAAGCTGCACGACATCCGCTTCGTGGAGGACGATTGGGAAAGCCCGACCCTGGGCGCCTGGGGCCTCGGCTGGGAATGCTGGTGCGACGGGATGGAGGTGAGCCAGTTCACCTATTTCCAGCAGGTCGCGGGGTTCGAATGCGCGCCGGTCTCCGGCGAGCTGACCTATGGGCTCGAGCGCCTCGCCATGTATGTGCAGGGCGTGGAGAACGTCTACGACCTCAACTTCAACGGGCTCGACGGCCCCGACCGGGTCACCTACGGCGACGTTTTTCTGCAGGCCGAGCAGGAATACTCGCGGCACAATTTCGAGACGGCCGACACCGAGATGCTGTTCCGGCAGTTCCGCGACGCAGAGGCGGCCTGCCGCCAGTACCTGGAGGCGGGCGATGCCGGGCCCGAGGCCCAGCACCGGATGGCGCAGCCGGCTTACGACCAGTGCATCAAGGCGAGCCACGTCTTCAACCTGCTGGACGCGCGCGGCGTGATCTCGGTGACGGAGCGCCAGAGCTACATCCTGCGGGTGCGCGATCTCGCCAAGGCCTGCGGCGCCGCGTGGCTGCGGACCGAGGCCGGCGGCCTCGCCGTCCCGGCCGGCGGATAGGCGGGTCTCCTCGACACCGCCCCCTCCCCGCTCTACGCAAGCCCCGACCGCGAGGCCCCGCCTCCCCCGCCCCCCGGTGCCCGATGCCCGATCTCCTGCTCGAACTCTTCTCCGAGGAAATCCCGGCCCGCATGCAGCGGCGGGCCGCGGAGGACCTGCGCAAGCTCGTCACCGACGCACTCGTGGAGCGCGGCTTCCTGTACGAGGGCGCCAAGGCCTTCGCGACGCCGCGGCGCCTCGCGCTCCACATCGCCGGCCTGCCGACCCGCGGCAAGGACGTGCGCGAGGAGCGCAAAGGTCCCCGCGTCGGCGCGCCGGAGGCGGCGATCCAGGGCTTCCTCAAGAGCGCCGGCCTGACGAGCCTCGCCGACGCCACGGTCGTCGCCGACCCGAAGAAGGGCGAGTTCTACGTCGCGGTGATCGAGCGGCCCGGGCGCGACACCATCGACGTGCTGGCCGAGATCCTGCCGGCGGTGATCCGCAATTTCCCCTGGCCGAAATCCATGCGCTGGGGCGCGGCCTCGACCGAGCCCGGCTCGCTGCGCTGGGTGCGCCCGCTGCATTCCATCGTGGCGAGCTTCGGCCCCGAGACCGAGACGCCCGAGCGGGTGCCCTTCGCGATCGACGGGATCGAGGCGGGCTTCACCACCTATGGCCACCGCTTCCTGGCGCCCGGCCCGATCGAGGTGCGCCGCTTCGCGGATTACCTGCCGGCCCTGGAGCGGGCGCGCGTGGTGCTGGACGCGGACAGGCGCCGCGACATCATCCTGCACGACGCCCGCGACCTCGCCTTCGCACGCGGGCTCGACCTCGTCGAGGACGAGGGCCTGCTGGAGGAGGTGGCGGGGCTCGTCGAATGGCCCGTGACCCTGATGGGCTCCTTCGACGAGAGCTTCCTCGACATCCCGCCGGAGGTGATCCGCGCCACCATCCGGGCGAATCAGAAATGCTTCGTGCTGCGCGCGCCCTCGCAGGACGGCCGCGAGCGGCTCGCCAATGCCTTCATCCTGGTCTCGAACCTCGCCGCCTCGGACGGGGGCGCGGCGATCGTCGCGGGCAACGAGCGCGTGGTCCGCGCCCGGCTCTCCGACGCCAAGTTCTTCTGGGAGACGGACAAGAAGGTTCCGCTGGAAAGCCGGCTGCCGAAGCTTAAGGACATCGTGTTCCACGAGAAGCTCGGCACGCAGGGAGCGCGGGTGGAGCGCATCGCGGCGCTGGCGCGGAATCTTGCGCCGCTCGTGGGTGCCGATGCAGGCTTGGCCGGGCGCGCCGCGCGCCTCGCCAAGGCCGACCTCGTCACCGAGATGGTGGGCGAGTTTCCGGAGCTGCAGGGCCTGATGGGCCGCTACTACGCGGAGCTCCAGGGCGAGCCGGCCGCAATCGCGACCGCCATCGAGGAGCACTACAAGCCGCTCGGCCCGAGCGACCGCGTGCCGACCGAGCCGGTCTCGGTGGCGGTGGCGCTCGCCGACAAGCTCGACACGCTGGTCGGCTTCTGGGCCATCGACGAGAAGCCGACCGGAAGCAAGGACCCGTTCGCACTGCGCCGTGCGGCGCTCGGCGTGATCCGCCTCGTCCTGGCGGGCGACGTGCGCCTGCCGCTTCTGGGAGCCTTCGCGCAGGCGGTCGCGGGACACGCGGCGGTGGGACCTGAGAGCTTCGCCGCCGATCTCCTCGGCTTCTTCGCCGACCGCCTGAAGGTGCATCTGCGCGACCAGGGCGCCCGGCACGACCTGATCGATGCCGTCTTCGCCATCCCCGGCCAGGACGACCTCCTGATGATCGTGCGCCGGGTCGAGGCGCTGGGCCGCTTCCTCGACACGGAGGATGGCCGGAATCTGCTCGCCGGCTTCCGGCGCGCGGCGAACATCCTGCGGATCGAGGAGAAGAGGGACGGCCGCGCCTACGACGCCGCGCCCGATCCCGCGCTCTTCTCCCTGCCCGAGGAATCCGCGCTCGCGAATGCCCTCGACGCGGCACGGGCCCGGGCGGCAGAGGCGGTGGCGGCGGAGGATTTCGAGGGCGCGATGCGGGCGCTCGCAACGCTCCGCCCTCCGGTCGATGCCTTCTTCGACAAGGTGACGGTCAACGCCGAGGACGCGGCTTTGCGCGCCAACCGCCTCGCTCTGCTCAACGCGCTGCGGGAAGCGACCCGCGCCGTAGCGGATTTCGCCCGCATCGAGGGCTGAGGCGCGGCTGCGCCGGCCGATGATCGACGGAACCAACGGGTATTTTCAATGCCCGTTGGGATCACGCCGCATCCGGCAGACGGGCCTCTTCAGGATGGAACATCCGCTCGCAGCCCCACGCATGGAACAGGTAGTACCCGTTCCAGCGCGCCGCCTGCCGCGCCGCGGCAGGAAGGAATCCGCGCGGCATCTCGGCGGGGGCGCGAACGGCGGCCGCGTACCGCCAGACCGGCATGCGGATGAACGAAGGGACTGGCATCCATGTGGGCACTGCACAATAAAGCTCTCGCTTCTGTGCATTGCGAAATAAATTGTACTGAACCAGCTCGCCGTCCATGAGCCTCTTCCCCCCTTTGACCGCTTCGTACTTTGGTCCAAGCCGCAATGTCAAGACAAATGACGGCAAAGGAGCCGGCGTGATCTGATAGAGTTCTGTTTTTCCGATCACCAGGGACGGCAGCTTAACAGTACGGTATTGGCAGGAGCGACAAATCCGACCCGTTCTCTGCCCCGCTCTCGGCATCCGGCCGGCCGTGGCGAACAAAACCTGCGAATCGCCCGAGGTGCCGCGACCCGGCCTCGAGACGGTGCGGTCGATCGGGAGATCCGCGCGAACTTGCCCTCCGGGTCGGGGACGCCGCAGCCCTCGCGTCGATCGACGCGTTACCGGTGCATGTCGAACCGAATCGCTGCCGCAAAGGTACGGACGTGCAGGCGACGTGGCGGGGCTGCCGGAGCGAAGGGAAAAATCGGCCGCGGCTGTCGAACCCGCGCTACCCTCAAGACTTGATCCGGCATGCAGGGCAAGAGCCCTTCCCGTTGAGAAGGTTTGTCATGATGAGGTTCGCTGCCGCCGCGCTCCTGCTCGGCAGGCCGGGCCATGCCGCGGCTCAGATCGTTGAGACCCCGGCCCAGACACCTGCGGGACCGCCTGCCGTGGCACCGGTTGATCCGGGCGCCACCGGCACCCTCGGTGCTCCGGCCAAGAGCGGCCCGGGCGGCGTCCATTCCGCCCCTCGTCGTGGCCCCGCCGTGCGATCGATCAGGGTCGGTCCGGCGATGCAGGGCCGCCCTGTCTCATAGGGAACTGAGCATCGGCGGCTGCCGCCGGCGAGCAGCCGGCCGATTCGACGACATCAGCCCGGCTCGCGCCTCGGATCGGCCTCGGCCACGGCGGTCCTGCCGGGCTTCACGGCACGGCGTCGCCGACGACGGACCTGGACCGGCGGCGAGTCGCGATCCCGCCCGCCGCTTCCATGGCGCTCACGCGGGATCCCGTGCCGATGTGCCCGCCTGGCCGCCCATGCGGCAGCGACATGGCTCCTATCTGGTATCTGGCATACCAAATATCAGTGTGCGGTGCGATATATGTTGCGTCGCACAACACATCAGGACGCCTTCCATGACCGCTCTCTTCCTTCTCGGCTTCGTCGCGATCGCCGCCAATGCGCTGCTCGCCGTCTTCGCTGCGGACCGGCTGACCCCGGAGGTGGCCGCCCTGCCGCTGGTCGCCGGCAATGAGAACGAGGTCGCGGCTGCGAGGCTTGCGGCGTAGCCCATCCGAAGCCGGCGCGTGACGTGCCGGCCGGGGCCGCGGTCACTCGCCTCCGAAGTGCGCGGCGTATCCGGGTCCTTCGTACCCGGGTCCCTGGATCGCATCGGCGACGCTGAGCGCCGTTCCGATCACCAGCAACAGCAACCCAGCCCCGATCAGGCCCATGGCTTCGAGGGGCCGCCACCCGTTCCGGGTTCTGCGTCCCCGCGTGTGCTCGGCCTGTGTGGGACGAGCGATGACACGGGACATGGGTGATCGCGCCTTTACCGTCAGTCGTCGAGCCTGGGGGAAACCCGTCGTGAGGATGCAAGCCTAGGCGGCTGTGGTTAACGATCCATTACGGTCGCGTCTTCGACGCGTTCGCTTCCCCCGGCCGCTGGGCTGTGCCGGCTCTCCGTCTGTTCAGCCGTCCCAGACGCTGGAGAGCGACTGCGGCAATCCGGCCTCCGCCCGGACAGGGACGAGGCCGATCGACGACGTGCGGTCGGGCGCCGACAGGCGCGCCCGGCGACTGCTCGTCCTCCAGCCAAGCTTCGCTCTCCAGCCAAGGCATCCGCCTGCCGGCCGGCGGGCGATTGCGCCTGGCCAGTCCGGCGCCGGAGCGGATGCACGTCACCCGATGCTGTAGGTCCGTTCGATCGCAACGCCGCAACTCTCGGCGAGGCTGAAAGCCAATTCGCGGGTGAGGCCGAAGATGAGCGGGCGGTCCCCACGCAGGAGCGTGTAGCTGCCATCCGGCTTGACCGTGATGCGAATCGGCTCCGACATCGGCGTCTCCCTGTGATCGGCTGGCTCGTGCGGAGCGGCCAGCGTCTGGTGACGCTACGCTAGGCTGATTCGCCGTCGAACAGAAGGCTGGGCCGCCATCACGCGCATCCGGTGATCCACGGCGCGGCTCATCGGCGGCGCCTCATGTGCCGCGCTGAGCGACAATGTCGGTCATCGATCCCTGGGAAGCGTTTCGCAGCACGGCGTCGGCCGGAATCCCGGCTGTCCCGAAGCGGAGCGCGTCTCGTGCTGCATGGCACAGGCCGGTCTGCGGGATTCTCCGTCGAGAGCGATCGTCTTCAGAGATAATACTGAACAGGTAGGAAAATCGTCTCGTTGTGAGACGAAACCGGGTGGCATGAGGCTCGCTCAATTCGGAGCATCTGTGATGTGCCGCATGAGCAAGCCAGGATGCCGACCCGCCTACCGACGGCCAGGACCTCCAAACCGGATGATCGGGCGACGCGAGCGCTGATCAGCCCGACGGGACGGAGCCCCGCCCGCACCATGCTGCTCGTGGCCGGGAGCCGGATGCCGTGACGCCCCGGATTCTCATCGTCCACAACCGCTACCAGATCCGCGGCGGCGAGGATGCCGTGGTCGAATGCGAGGCGGCGGCGCTCGCACGGGCCGGATGCGCGGTCGACACGGTCTTCGTCAGCAACGACGACATCCGCGGACCGGTCGACCGCCTGCGGGCCGCGATCGAGGCGCCGCGCGCGCCGCGCGGCATCACCCGCGTCCTGGAGGCGGTCCGCCGCTTCCGGCCCGACATCGTGCATGCGCACAACACCTTCCCGCTGATCTCGCCTGCCGTGCACGCGGCCGTGCGCGCCGCCGGCCCGGCGACGGTCCAAACCCTGCACAACTTCCGGGTGGCCTGCGCGGGCGCCATGCTGCTGCGCGACGGCACGCCCTGCGAGACCTGCCTCACGGGCTCCCCCTACGCCGCCGTCCGCCACGGCTGCTACCGCGGTTCCCGCGTCGGCTCCCTCGCGGTGGCGCGGATGATCGATTGGCATCGCCGCGCGGGAACCTGGTCGCACAGCGTCGATGCCTTCGTGGCCCTCACCGAGTTCGCCCGGCGCCGGTTCATCGCGGCGGGCCTGCCGGCGGATCGCATTGCGGTCAAGCCGAACGGCCTGGCGGATCCGGGGCCGCCCACGGACGCCCCGCGCGAGGGCCTCCTCTTCGCCGGCCGCCTGAGCCGCGAGAAGGGGCTCGAAACGCTCGCCGCGGCCGCCGCCCGGATGCGCGCGCCGGTCGAGGTCGCCGGCGACGGCCCGCTCCGCGCGGATCTCGCCGGCGCCGCCGGGCTTCGGCTCCTCGGGAACCTGACGCCCGCCGAGGTTCAGCACCGGATGGCGCGGGCCGCTGCGCTCGTGGTGCCGTCCCTCTGGTACGAGGGCCTGCCGATGGTCGTCGTCGAAGCCTACGCGGCCGGCACGCCCGTCATCGCCTCCCGGATCGGGGCACTCGCCGACCTCGTCGAGGACGGCATCACCGGATTCCTCGTCACTCCGGGCGATCCCGATGACCTCGCCCGCGCCCTCGACCGGGTCCTCGCCGATCCGGCGGCCGCCCGCCGAATGGGGGCCGCCGCCCGCACTGCCTATGCCCGGTCCTGGACCGAGGAAGCCACCACCGCCTCGCTCCTCTCCATCTACCGGCGGGCGCTCGCCTCCCGGTCACTCGCAGGTCTGCAGAGCGCGTCATGAGTCACGATCCGGCCGTTCCGCGCTTCCGCTTCGCCGGCATCGGCATCTCCGTCATCGATATGCCGGGGCTCGTGCGCACGATCGCGCGGCGCCTCGACGGTGCCCATACGGTGCCGGGGAGCTTCGTCGTCTTCCGCGATGCGCATGGCATCGTGCGGGCGACCGAGGATCCGCGGCTCCGGGCGGCGCACGAGGCGGCGCTGCTCGTCTGCCCGGACGGGCGACCGCTCTACTGGCTCGGGCGCCTGCGGGGTGCGGCGGGCATCGGGCAGGTGCCGGGCATCGAGGCGGTGGAGGCGGTCTGCCGCGCCGGCGTCGCCCGGGGCTGGCGGCACTACTTCCTGGGCGGCGGCGAGGGCGTCGCCGCCCAGCTCGCCGCGACCCTCTCGGCGCGCATTCCCGGGCTGGTCGTGGCTGGGGTCGAGACGCCGCCCTTCCGCCCCCTCGACGCCGCGGAGGTCGCCGCGATGCACGAGCGCATCCGGCGATCGAGCGCGCAGATCATCTGGATCGGCCTCGGGACGCCCAAGCAGGAACTGTTCATGGCCGAGCATGCCCCGTTCCTGCCCGGCACGGTGGCGATGGGGGTGGGTGCAGCCTTCGACGTGCTCACCGGACGGGTCCCGCGCGCGCCGCGGGCGCTGCAGGTGCTCGGGCTCGAATGGGCCTATCGCCTCGCGCGCGAGCCGCGGCGGCTGGCAGCCCGCTACGGGCACACGATCCCCCGCTTCCTCGTCCTGGCGCTCCGGGAGAGCTGGCGGGGGCGGCGGACGACCGTCCTGGCGAGCGCGGCATCCGAGTGACGTCGAGGCGGAGCGAGGCCGTCGAGGCGCTCCTCTCCTGACGGGCGAATATCGGCGAAGATGAAAGATCCACCGGCAATGGTCCGGAACCCCGGCGGATGCGGGAAGGCCGATGCGAGCCCGCAGGCCGCGAGCCGGCCTAACCGTGGTTGAGCTGCCACGGTTCAACTGCCAAGACACGCCGAAACGGTCGCTGACCCAAGCGAAGAACCTGCTGAAGCCGTCATGTGCGGCCGGCATCATCTCGCTCCCGCTCGCACCCAGGACCTTGCCGAGCCGCCTCACCTCGTCCTCGGAACCGCACTCGACGAAAAACGAGGAGGGGGTGAAGGAAAAGGCATGCCGCCCGATGCTGTCGGTGCGCAGCACTGCCTGCTCGCCGATCCAGAAGGGGCTCGTTTGATCGAGCCTTCAGCCCCAGCCTCGCCCGGCCCCTATCGCTCCATCGCCTCGATCCGCCCATCCGGAAAGGCGGACAGGTAGAAGTCGAGCGCTGCGGAGCCCTCGCCCTGGAACAGGAGGAACGGCAGGACCGATGGCCTCTGCATGCCATGGTCTCCTTCGCGGCACTGGCTCCCCCACTCGAGCGTCCAGGGGTTGGACGCGGTCCTGCATCGGGCGGGGTCGATCGCATTCCGCCTCCGGGCGCGGCCTCACGGGGAGGCTTCCGGCCCCCGCGACTGGCGCCGAGGACCGGCCCCCCGGCGCATGGCGACGACGAGGTAGACCAGCGAGGCCACATGCCCGGCCGTCACCGCCGTCACCGCGCCGGTCACGCCGCCATAGGCGATCAGCGGCACGACGGCCACCAGGGAGACGATCATGCTGACGCCGAGCGCGCTGAAGATCACGCGCGTGTTCTGCTTGGCGCGGAAGTAATGCGCCGTCAGGTCGCGCAGCAGGATCGCCACGACGCCCGCCGCCAGGATCTGCAGACAATGGGCGTAGTCGGCAAAATCCGGCCCGAAGATCAGCCGGAGCCAGAACGCGGCGGGTCCCGCGAGGAGGAGCAGGATCGCCATGATCGGAAGCCCGAGCCGGAGGCCCGCCCGCAGCAGGTAGCGCTTGAGCGCCGCCTCGCCTCCGTCGGCATAGGCGCGCGCCGCGGCCACGGGCAGGACGTTCTCGGTGGCGGCCAGCAGCAGGAGCACGGTGCCGATCAGATACTGCGCCGCCCGCAGGCCGCCCAGCGCGTCGAGACCGAGAGAGGAGCCCGCCGCGATCCAGACGAGCTGCTCCTGGGCGAAGGTGACGAACACGATCGGCAGGAGCCAGCGGGCGATCGGGGTGTGGCGCCGCGCCAGGGCGATGAGGTGCAGGCAGCGGGTCGAGCGCAGGGCCGGCCTCGCGACCCTGATCACGATGGGCAGCGTCGTGGCGAAGGAGGTGGCGGCCAGCAGCCACACGAAGCCGCGGCAGCCGAGGGTGCCGTGCTCCAGCCAGACGATCCCGGCGGCGAGCGGGAAACCCGCCGCGCGGGCGAGGTCCATGCCGAGCGCCTGCATCCCCTCGCCCTGGGCGAACAGCAGGCGGCGCAGCGTGAACTGGATGTTCTGCGCCAGCATCAAGGCCGATGCCGCTACCAGAGCTTCGACCGAGGGCGAGCCGCTGAGGAGCAGCGCCACCACCACGAAGGCGGCCCCCGGAAGCGAGAGCAGGAGGGCGCTCGCCAGGATGCTCGCCGCATAGGCGCGCGAGACCTGACCGTGCATGCCGGCCAGCGTCATCATCGGCGCCGTGATGAGCGCATTGTGCAGGCCCTGCGCGAAGGACAGGACGATCAGCACCAGCGCGAAATGCCCGAACTCGACGATGCCGAGGAGCCGGGCGGCCGCGATCCCGCTGAGGAACCCGAACCCGCTGACGACGCCCTGGTCCGCGAGCGAGACGAGGGCGGCCGGAATGCGCCTTACGCGCCGCACCAGGGCGAGGTGGATCCGCTCCAAAGTCGAGGCGGGGAGGAGAGCATCGTACATCGGGCGATCCTCCTCAGCGCCGGGCCAGGAAGGCCGCCGCGGCGTCGCGGACCAGCCGGCTACGGCCATAGAGCCAGAGGGGAGTGCTCTGGACGACGTCGCGGCACAGGCCGCGCTTGAACTCGAAGACGCCGCGATTCGCCGCCGGGTCGATGCCGCCGAAGTCGAAGATGCGGCAGCCATCCTGCCTGGCGCGCTCGATGCAGCGCCAGACCGCGAGCGCCGCCGCATGGGTCGCCCGGGCGCGGTCGTTCGAGGCCGTGAAGAAGTCCGTCCAGCGCTCCGGCGCGGTGTGGGCGATCCGGATCAGGACCGGCTCTCCCTTCTCCCGGACCTCCAGGAACGCCAGGCGCGGATCGGCGGCCGCCACGTCCCGATAGGCCTGCGTGTCGAGGCTGCTGGTGAAGCCCTTGCGGACCTTGAGCGCCGCATACATCCGGCTGAACGTGTCGAAGGCCCGGAGGCGTTCGGCCGGATCGGCGAGGAAGACGGTGGTCAGATCCGGGTTGCGCTCCGCCTTGCCGAGCGCCTTGCGCCAGCGCGGCTCCATGCGCGCCCGGATCGTGTCCGCGTCCTGCGTGAGGTCGAGCTCCAGCGTGTGATTCCTGGCCGAAACCACCGGCGTGAAGCCATGCGCGAGCAGCGCCAGCACCGCCTCCCGGCTCTGGAACTGGTGGTAGTTCACGCCGAGGAGGTCGCTCCGGCGCAGATCCAGATGCGCGAGAAAGGCCTGGATCACCGCCTCCGCCCGGGCCTCGCCCTGCGGTGTCAGGATCGGGCAGCCCTGGGCCAGAACGAACCGCCCCGGCCCGCGGCGCCGCTGCTGATACTGGATGAAGGCGAGGTCCTCGCCCCCCTCGTTGCGGATCGCGATCCGCTTCACCGCCCAGCCCAGGCGGGTCTTGTAGGCTCCCCACGGGTGCGACGCATAGATGTTGGCACCGGGCTGCCGCCAGATCGCGCTGTCCCAATCCGAGGCGTCCGCGAGGTCG
Organism: Methylobacterium nodulans ORS 2060; assembly: GCF_000022085.1. Lineage (NCBI taxonomy): Bacteria > Pseudomonadati > Pseudomonadota > Alphaproteobacteria > Hyphomicrobiales > Methylobacteriaceae > Methylobacterium > Methylobacterium nodulans. The sequence continues at coordinate 4,406,208 of NC_011894.1, read as the reverse complement.
AGAACCGCGAGGTGACCCGCCATGAACACGCATCCTTTGCTTGCTGCCCCGCCGCGGGACATCGGCCGTGTCGATGCGGCCCTCATCGCAAGGGATGCGCCGGACTGCCTCTGCAGGCTCAACTGTTGTGCAATGGGGTAACCATAACCTCGCGCGCACTGACTTCCACCATAGCTTGAAGGCGCAGCGTGTTGTAACGACGCATACAGTTCAGGGCCGCTCATGCACCATTGGGTCAAGACCGCCCTTCGCGACACGCCGGGACTGCGCGACCTCGCCCTGCGCGGGGGCGCCATGCTGCGCTCGGTGGCCTGCGCGGAGCCGGGCCTCTACACGCTCTGCTATCATCACGTACCGGTCGCGCTTCAGGACCGGTTCGCCGCGCAGCTGCGATTCCTCCGGCAGCACGGCGAGTTCATCGACGCCGATACGGCGGTCGAGCGTCTCGCCGCCGGCTGGCCGCGCTCCGATCGCGCCTTCCTGATCAGCTTCGACGACGGCTATGCGGACAATGTCGACGTCGCCCTGCCGGTGCTGCAGGCGCTCAAAGCCCCGGCGATCGTCTTCCTGGTGAGCGCCTGGATCGACGCGCCGCCGCTTCAGGGCCGCGAGCGCGTCTACATGAACCGGGCCGACGTCGCGGCGTGGTGCGCCGCCGGGCTGCAGGTGGGCTCCCATGGCGTCACGCATGCGCGGCTCAGCCGGATCGGGTCCGAGGCGGTCGCCGCCGAGTTGAGCCAATCGCGCCATCGGCTCGCCGCGCTGACCGGCCAGGACATCGTGCATTTCGCCTGCCCCTGGGGCGTGGCCGAGCACGATTTCGACCCGACGCGCGATCCCGGCCTGGCCCAGGCCTGCGGCTATCGCACCTTCTTCACGACGCGGCGCGGCCACGCAAGCGGGCCGGAGGATTTCCTGCTGATGCCGCGCCACGTGGTCGAGCCGCATTGGGCGCTCTTCGAGTTCGAGGCGCTTCTCGGGGGGCGCAAGCGTGGATGGTGGTCCCGTGGCGCGGCCTGACCGCGGGGCGGCGCCCCGCCCGCTCGTCGTGGTGACCGGCGCGCTCGCTCCCTACACCCATCGCCTCTACGAGCATCTGGCGCAGCGTCTCGACCGCCCGCTGCACGTCCTGTCGTGCACGCCACGGGAGACGGCCCGGCAATGGGTCGTCGAGGCGCCGCGGCACTTCCGGCACGAGGTGCTGCCCGGCCTGCGCTGGCATCGCGACGCGATTCGGAACCTGTACCTGAACCCCGCGGTGGTGCCGCGGCTCGCCTCCCTGCGGCCGGCCGCCCTCGTCCTCAACGACTTCTCGCCGACCATGCTGCTCGCCGCCTCGGCGGCCCGCCTGCGGCGCATCCCTTACGCCATCCGGACCGACGGCGTGCCGGAGACCGATCCGGGCGGGCGCTCCGCCCCCCACCGCCTGCTGCGGCGCGCCATCGTGTCGGGCGCCGCTTTCGGGATCGGGCCGAGCGCCGGCAGCGCGCGGCTCCTCGCGCAATACGGGCTCTCCCCGCAGCGTTTCGCGCTCAGTCCCCTCTTCCCGGCCTGGAGCCCGGCCGCCGCACCGCCTCCGGATGCGGAGCGTCCCTACGACGTCCTGTTCTGCGGCATGCTGAACGAGGAGGTGAAGGGCGCCCGGTTCTTCACGGAGGTGGTTCTCGGCTGCCTGGCACGGGGACGCCGCCTCTCCGTGCGGGTCGCGGGCGATGGGCCGCTCCGGGCCGAGATGGAGCGGCGTTTGGCCGAGGCCGGCATCCCGGCGCGGTTCGATGGGTTCCTGTCCCAGCATGCGCTGGCGGAGACCTACGCCTCCGCCCGCCTGTTCCTGTTCCCGAGCCGCGGCGACGTCTGGGGCATCGTGGTGCAGGAGGCGCTTCAGAGCGGGACGGCCGTGCTGGCCTCGCCCCATTCGGGCGTGGCGCGCGAACTCCTGGAGGCGGAGGGCTGTGGAATCGTGCGCGCTCTCGACCGGGACGCCTGGATCGACGCCACCCTCGAACTCCTCGACGATGCGACGCAGCGGCACGGCTTGCGTGCTGCAGCCGAGGCGGCCCTGCACCGCTACACGCCCGACGGCGCGGCGCGCGGCTATCTCGACGCCCTCGATCGGATGCTGTTGGCAGCTTGATAATACGGCTTCCGACTGAAGCCTTCCGAGACGAGTGCGCGCGGGGATCCCCTCTCCCGTGTGGGAGAGGGGATCCCCGCGCCCTCTTGTCTCCGAACGGATCAATCGGAAGCCGTATGACGCGCCGCTTCGCCCGTCAGCGGGAGATGGCCCGGAACGGGGATTCCGGAAGAATGTCCCGGCGCATCCCCGCGAGATCCATCCGCAGCGGGACCTTGCGGTCGGCGAAAAGCCGGGCGAGCGTCTCGGGCTCACGCCCGGCCGGCAGCACGAGGCCCGGCACACTCAGGATGGTGTTGAACAGGATGATCTGCCGGCGCGGATCGCCCGCCTGCTCGAAGACCAACTCCCGACTGTTCAGACAGATATTGTCGACGATCGTGTTGTTCCGGGCCACCTTGGGCTCGCCGGAGAGGAGCGTCGCCAAGCCGGGATAGCGCTCGCGCCATCGCGCCGAGGCCACCGGAACGGCCGCGTAGGCGGCGCGGATCTCCGAATGGGGGTCCGTCACCGCCTCTGCCATCCAGGTTTCCCCCCGCGAGTCGAGGCTCACGGCCGGGCTTGAGGACACGAAGACGTTCTCGGAAACGGTGTTGTCGCTGCCCCCACCGATGAAGACGGGCTTCTGCACGGCGACGAACAGGTTGCGCTTGACGCTAAGTCCGCTCGCCATGTCGTCGAGATACACGCCTTTCACCTCGAAGCCAGGCGCGGGCTCGATGTCGTGGATGTAGTTCTCCTGGATCGCGGAACCGCGGGCGGTCCAGTCGCGTCCGGCATAGATCGCACCGGAATCGCTGACGCCCCGCAGGAGACGGGCGACTTCGTTCCGGCTGACGAGGTGATCGTTGCCCCGCAGGTGAACGGCGTAGCCGATCGCGTCGTGGATGTAGTTACCGACGACCTGCACTCCGACCCCGTCGACATCGACGGCGGGATTCTGCGTCGGCGACAAGCGGGCGAAGCGGGTCACGCGGCTATCCCGCAGGAACAGGCCGCCGGGCAAGAGGTCGACGCGATCGCCGCCCGCCAGGCGGACGGCCGTCGCCCCGATGTCGTGGATCGTGCAACCCTCTAGGCCGCCGCCCGCGACGTCCTCGAACACGGCCGCGCGGCCGGCCGCCCATCCGAGGTCGCTGTGCCGGATGACGACGTCCTCGCCGCCCTTCACGACGACGAGATCGCCGCGCGCCCGGTCGAGCCGGAGGGTCTCGATCCGCACATGCCGCGCCCGGTCGGCCAGGATCAGGGATTCGGCCACGCTCGCTTCGAGCTCGGGCGCCCCGGCGGGCGGCCAGGCGAGCAGGAGGCCGCGCTGCCGGTCCCGCCACCATTCGCCGGCCTCGTCGAGTTCGCTCAAGGCATGGACCAGCGCGGCGCGGGCGCCCGCCTTCACGCCCTCGTAGGGCGCCTTGGCGAGGGCGAGCACGCCGCGCCGCGGTTCCACCTGGCCCACGGGAATCGTCTCCTGAAGCCAGTCCCAGCGCCAGAAGCCCTCGGCCCAGAGGTCGGGCTCGTGCTCCCAGGGCCGACCGGGTGCATCCTCGAAGACGAAGGCCGGGAGGCCGAACCGCTCCACCGGCTGCACCTTGGCGTAGCCGTCGTTCGGCCAGCGGGCGGGCCGCAGGGCGCCGGTCCGGTCGAACACCTCCATGACGTGCGGCGAGCGGTCGCCGAGCCTGTTCGGCTGCCGGAAGCGGGGCTCCCGCGCCAGGGTCTCGGGCAGCCGATAGGCGCGGACGGCTTCTCGCGCCACCTCCGGAACCCGGTCGCGCAGATCCGCCGGAACTGGCACCGACTGCAGGGGCAAGCTGCCGGTCAGCCGCGAGGTCCCGTCGGCAGCCCCGCGGATCACGAGCGGGCCGTCGCGCGTCCCGCTGTGCTCGGGACCGATCCTGACCGCCCGCGCGACCCGGTGCAGACCCGGCTCGAGCGCGATGACGATCGGCCCGGCCTCCCCGCGCCGCCGCAGCTCGGCCGCGCGGGCGAGAGCGTCCTCAAGCGTCGCGAAGCGATCCTGCGCGCTCAGGCCGGGCGTGGCGCCGGTGGGCGCGACCCGCAGGAATGCGGGCTGGAGCTCCCGTGCCTCGCCGGCTCCGGCCAGCAATCCGATCAGGGCCGCGCTGCGGCAGAGCGCCGACAGGCGCGACCGGTGCGCCACCCGCGACCGTCCGCTTGCGCCGCATGCCGGGATGCCCTCCATGCGTCAGGACTCCGAGGTCACGTCCGTGGCGACCAGACGAATCCGTGCATCCTGCCCGATGGCCTCGAGCGCGCTCCGGATGGGCGCGAGCGCACTGCGAGCGGTGCTGACCGTGAAGAGCACGGCCGAGAAACGGTCGTCCCGCGCGAGCTGCTCGGCCGTCATCGCGCCGCCGATGAGGCCGGCATCAACGACGATGAGGTCGTAGTCTTCGCCGGTCCCGAAGAGCGCCGCCGCGAGCGCAGCCGTACCGCCTCGCAGCGCCTCGTCATCGACGGGCAGGAAGGCGATGCCGGACGGCAGCCTCACCAGCGCGTCGCCGAGGAGGGCCCGGCCGCGAAGCACGTCGCTGACGGTCCGCTCGGCATGCTGGTCGAGGTCGCGGCTGAGAGCCGCCTCCGGGTCGGCGTCGACCAGGAGAACGCGCTGGCCCTCGGCGGCCGCGCAGGACGCGATCCCGAGTGCGAGCGCCGACTTGCCGCAGGAATCGTCCGCCGAGGTCGCGACCACGGCGAGCGGCCGCTTGGCCGGCCATTCGCGCTGCAGCCGGCCGCCCACCCGGGCGACGGCGAGGTCGAAGGCCCGGCTCGCCGGGCCGCTCCGCCTCGGCAGAGCCCCGATCACCGGCAGTCCCGTCACCTGTTCGAGCCGCCGCCTGGACCCGACCCGTCCGGTGACCGGCACGGCGACGAGGGCTGCGAGGATGCCGACGCCCAGGCCGCCCGCGAGCGCGGCCGCGAGAATGGCCATCGGAGACGGTCCCTGCCGGCGCGCCGGCGGCGAGGCCGGCGAGATGATGCGCGACGAGGAGGTGTCGAGGCGCTGCTGCTCCTGCAGCTCGCGCGCCCGCACCAGGAAGGTCTCGTACACGGCCCGGCTGGCCTCGACCTGCCGCTCGAGCTCGCGCAGCCGCACGAAGCTCTCGCCCACCGTCAGCGCCTCCCGCTTGCGGGTGTCGAGGGTCGCCGAGAGGGCCGCTTCATTGGCAAGCGCTGCCTTGTACTCGTTGCGCGCCGCCGCGGCGATGCGTCTGATCTCGGCATCGATCTGGCTGCGCAGGCTGCGCACCTGGACCTCGCTGGTGCGTAAGGCCGGATGGCGCGGTCCGAGATTGACGATCATGTCCGCACGCACGGCTTCGAGCTGCGCGAGCTGGGTGCGCAGCTGCCCGATCGTCGCCGATTGCACCACCTCGGTAACCGCGTCGAAGCCGATCCTGCCTTCTGCCAGGGCCTCGATCTGCTTGAGGCGGCCGCGCTGCTCGGCGACCTTGGCGCGGGCGGCGCCGAGCTGGTCGCTGAGCTGCGTGAGCTGCTGCTCGCTCACGAGCTGGACGCGCGTGCCCACGATGTTGTTGGCGGCGCGGAACTCCTGCGCGCGATCCTCGGCCTGGCGGAGCGCCTCCTGCAGCTCGCTGAGGCGGCCGGACAGGGCCGCGCCGGCTCTCCGGGTGAGCTGCGCCCGCGTCTCGGCATCGGCGGCCAGATAGGTCTCGGTGACGGCCTGGGCGAGCCGGGCGGATTTCTCCCGGTCCTCCGTGGTGACGCCGAGCTCGACCACGAAGCTCCGCTCCAGGCGGCGGGCGCCGGTCCGCTCGCGCAGCGCGCGCAGCGCCGTGAGTTTGGGATCGGCCGCGACCGGGCGTTGGCCGAGCGCGGCGGCGATGCGGGCGCGCAAAGTGTCGAGGAGAGAGGTGGCGCCGCCGAACTCAGGATCGTGTTCCAGATCGAAACGCTCGACGACCCGCGTCAGCACGTCGTCGGAGGTGAGCACCCGGATCTGGCTGTCCACCAGGAGCAGGCTGGCATCGCTGGCCTGGTCGGCCGGCGTCACGCCGTCCTTGATCACCTGAAGTCCGCGCGGGTCGATCAGGATCTGGGTCGAGGCCGGGAATTTCGGTGGGACGCAGAGGATCCAGACGAGCGCCGCGGCGGCCAGACCGAGGACCGGGCAGAGGACGATCGCCCACCGGGGCCGGAGAGCCTGAACGATCTCCCGCGGATCGAGAAACCAGGGCTCCGACGATGAGGCGGGCTTCCCGCTCGGCTCGGCGTCGAACAGCACCGCCGACGGGACGCGCTCGATCATGGTCATCGTAGACTCTTCCAATCTTCGAGCCGGTTCCGGCCGCTGCGTTAAGTCCCGGCCTCGGGGATCGCCGTCCGGATCCGTGCTTTCCGAGCGGCAATCGATCGACTTTGGGACATCAATGGCCGTTCGACTGCTCACGGAGTTTCTTGCTTCAAGAGGCGTGCCATGCCTGCGCAACCCGGAGCGGCCCGCCCCCCGTCCGGACCATGGCGAGCCCGGCCTCGCGGCCCCGCCTCAGGGCGCCGATGCGGCAATAGGCCAGCATCGCCACGAAACCGAGGACGTTGACGTTCCAGTCCTGGAAGATGCCGGGCGTCGTCATGCCGTTGAGGGCGAGGAAGATCACCATGGTGACGATGAAGCGGCGGTGGCGAAGGTGCAGCACCATGCCCCACCGGATCGCGGTGCCCAGCACCACGGCCGCAAAGCCGATCCCCACGATGCCGGTTCCCGCCCAGGCGCTGAGGAACATGTTGTGCGAGCTCGTGATGAAGACCGCGTCGCGCCCCAGTTCCTCGGCGAGCTCCGTGGTCGAGGTGAGGAGCTGGACGAAGCGATCCCCCGCCGAGAAACCCGACCCGACAAGATGGTCCTGCGTCGCCTTGATGAAGGTCGGCCAGAAGGTGCCGCGCCCGGTCGCGTTCGCGAGTTCGTCCGGCGGCTTCTGCAGCAGGGCCGAGAGCAGGTCGAGGAGAGCCGGGAAGGCCGAGAGGCCGAGCATCAGGACGAGAAAGGCGGCCACGACCAGGGCGGCCGTGACGCCTCCGAGGATGCGGATGCGTCGGTGCGGCGACGCGATCATCAGGCCCGGTACGACCGCGACGAGCGCCCCCGTGCTCGCGGCCGAACCCGCGATGATGAAACCGATGAGGGCGAGCAGCAGGTAGGCCGCCCGGCGCGGCGCGCGGGGATCGAACGCCACGAGGAGCCCGAGAGCCGCGCAGACGAGAGGCATCATGTTGTTCTTGGCCGCCGAGAACACGATGCCGCTGGCGAGGCTCTCGGCGATGATGGGCGCGACGGCCACCAGCCAGACCACCACGAAGATCGCGAGCAGGTCGGCCAGGCGGCGCTCGATATCGCTGCGATCGAAGATCAGGATGCTGGCGAGATAGAAGATGCCGAGCTCAACCGTGCGATAGGCCGTGTAGGCGGGCACGATCGACCAGAGCGTGCTGAGGCCGTTGACCGCGATCATCAGCGTGAAAGGCAGGTAGGGCATGGAGAACGGCACGAGCAGGATGCGCCGGTCCATGACGACCTTGACCGCGAGATAAAGGCCGGTCAGCCCGGTGAGCACCAGCGTGACGATGTTGGAGGCGGTCAGCCCCTCCTCCAGGACGGCATTGCCGTCCGTGCGCGGCACGACGAAGACGAGCGGCATGAAGGCGAAGACCGCGACCAGCGTCATCGGCACGGGCAGCGGCACGTTCTGCGGCGCAGTGACGGTCGCGAGATGATGTCTCGCCATCGGGTAGGCGAGCAGGAACCACACCACGATCGCGAGGGACAGCAGCATGTTGTGCATGGTGGTCCACTCCTCCGATGTCTCGCGGCCGTGCGTGATGCTCGTCGCCGCGCGGGCTTGGTGATCCGGTCTTCGAACGATCGTTCGGAAACCGGATCACGCCCCGAACAGCACGATCTCCGTGTAGGAGAGGTCGCCCGGATCCGGCGGGTTCGGCCCGCGATAGACCTTCGGGGCGCGTCCGGCGAAGTAGCGCCCGAAGGCGCCCCTCACCGGGCCGTCGGCATCGATCACGAACCACGGCATCGCATGATGGCGCAGGAGATGGCGCCCAATGGCGCCGAGCCAGGTGGACAGGTCCAGGTTCGGCGAGCGGTAGACGACCTGGAAGCAGGGCAGCCGCGGCCATGCCCTTCGCCCGGGGACGAGGTTCAGGCTCCGCCGCTGGAAGATGATGGCCCCGGCCCGCTCGCCCTCGGCACAGACCAGGCTGATGCAGCCGTAAGAATGGTGGTCGCTGACGAGGCGTGCTTCGGAGGCCGGCAGCACGCGAAGGGCCTCGGCCGAGCATCCCCGCACGGATTGCCCGTTCGGCGCGCGGCTCAGGGCCGGGAGGACGAGCATCTGCCCCTGGCAGAAGCGCCGGAAGCCGCGCACCTCGTGCATCGCCCAGGTGTGGGGTGCGGGCGAGACGTTCACGTAGGTCATCGTCCTGTCGCGCATCGCGTAGCCGTCGAGGAGGACCCCGAGCGCGCGGAAGCGCGGCTCCATGTACCAGCTCGACAGGTTGCAGCGCAGGTGGGAGCCTGCCTCCCGCTCGACCACCTGGCAGAGGGCAAGTAGGACGCCCACGGGCTCGCCCTCGTGCTCCAGGAGAAAGCCGTAGCGCGGGACGCCGGGCGGAAGGGGCCGCGCCCGATGCCGTGTCAGGCCCCTGCGCCAATACGCCTCCGACCGGTCTGGGAAGCCCTTGCGGAGCAAACGAAGCACCGCGTCGAGGTCGGGCTCGTCGATGGTCCGGCAGCGGATATTCAGTGAGCGCACCGCAGCGCCGGGCGCGCCTGCGCCGGCCTTGCCGTCCGGGTCGGCCTTGGCTGCCGCGACGGCCATGTCGGCCCTGCTCGGCGCATGCATCGGTGCTCTCCCGCGCGTTGTCCCGATTTCGGGACAGCCCCGCCCGTCGGAGCGAAGCGCGCGCCAAGCCATGCCGGCGCAGCCGGGCTTTTCGCGAGCTTGCTTAACGCGGGCCGGCCTCCGAGAGGCCCGCGCGGCCGGCCCCGCAGCGGGACTTGCCGATCGCGCGCCGACGCCTCGCTCGTCCGGTGTGCCAATCCGGCACGAGGTTCCTGCCATCGTCTCTGAATGACCGATGCAGGCCCTTTGGTGCGCGACCCGTCGCTGCCCGGTCCGGAGCTTTCGGATGCACCGCTCCGCCGGCTCACCCGAAGGCGATCACCGCCCCGGGTTCAACAGGCGGCGAACCTCGCTGAAGAAGTCGACGGCGGCGTCCTTCTCGGCATCCGCCCTGTCGCCCTTCGACGCCACGGTCATGATCTGGGCGTCCAGCTTGGCGTTCACATGGGCCCGGAAATTCGGGTCCTTGTCGTGCAGATACTTGGCGATCATCATCAGCGCGGTCTCGATCACGCGCGCGCGGGTCTCGACTTCCATCACTGACGCGTCCCTTTTGGGCAGAGTGTTCGGGAGCGCGACGGGCCCGATTGGCCAGCAGTCCGGCCGGCGCCATCTGCGGACCGCGACTTCTCCTCGGCTCTGGAACAAACTCACCTCGTCGTCTTAAGGAATTGTGCAGCGGACCGCCTGACCGGGGCGGAGCCTCGCGTCTGCCGTCATGCGGAGTTTTCCCGCACTCGATGGCGACGAGGGGGCCCGGCTCGACGCGGTCAGGCCGGCGCTCTCTCGGGACGCTCCGGGTGATCGCGAACCGTCCGGATGGGAGGGACACGAGTTCATGAGCCAAGGATCTCCCGATGACGACCGTCAGCGTCTGCGAAGCGTGCTAGCGCTCGGCCTCGTCCTGGCGCTGGTGTTCGGAGGCGTCTGGCTGTTCACAGTCCTGCGGCACGAGGCGCAGCTCGAAGACTGCCTTGCCAGCGGCCGCAGGGATTGTGATCGGCTTGTGAACAGCCGCTAGCCAACGAATTTGCGCTGACGACGACGTCCGGTGCCACCTCGGCAAGCCACCGCAGCGGTGGGCCGCAGCAACAGATCGAGGGACAATTTCGGGAAGGTCATGGCCAGCACACCAGCCACATGCGTGGACTTGCTGGCGCGCCCTACGGGACTCGAACCCGTGTTTTCGCCGTGAAAGGGCGAACTTCATATCCCGACCATCATCCACCGACGTCCATACAAGTCCATATTTATCAAGGCGATAGGCGGATGTTCATCCACCGTTGTCCATCGCCGTCCACCTCCGTATATTTGACGGATATTCGACGGGTTCGGGGCGAGCGACATGGCGAAGGTTCTTAAGGAGGCGGCGATCACAACGCGGCAAGCTCGCCAGCGCTTGCCTGCCGGCCTGCACTGGCGTGGCATCGACCCGGACGTGCACCTTGGCTACCGCAAGGGGAAGCGCGGCGGCGTGTGGCTGGTACGCTGGCGACACGGGAAGGGATACCGGCAAACCCCTCTCGGCACAGCGGACGATGCACTGGGAGAAGGCACGCTGGACTTCAACGCCGCCGTGCGCGCCGGGCGCGATGCTGTCGAGGCAGCGCGAGCCGAAACCAAGGCCGCAGCGGACGGCCCCACTCTGACGGTTCGGCTCGCAGTTGAGGTCTATATCGCAGAGCGGAACGCCCGCGACAGCCGGCGCAAGGGGCGCGATGTGCAGTCGGATGCCGGCTACCGGCTCACTCGGTACATCGTCGGTCAGGAGGCGAAGGGGAAGCGCAAGGCGATCCCGGCCACTCCGCTGGCGAGTGTGGCCCTCCACGCGATGCAGGAATCCGACCTCGCGGCATGGCGGGCCGGCCTTCCGGCGTCACTTAAGGCGACAACGTTGCAACGGCTCATCAATGACTTGAAGGCTGCACTCAACGGGGCCTATGCCGCAAACCGCAATCGGCTCAATCCGACATTTCCGGCCGTAGTCAAGAACGGGCTGCGCGCTGAGGCTGGTGACGGCGACGAGGCGGTCCCATTGGCGCGCGATAACCAGATCTTGTCAGACACACAGGTGGCCTGCCTGCTGAAAGCTGCGCGTGAGATCGATGTGGAAGACCATTGGGAAGGCGATCTGTTCCGCCTCGTGGTCGTGCTTGCAGCGACAGGCGCACGGTTCTCCCAGGTCGCACGGATGCGCGTTCGTGATGTTCAGCGGACTCATGGCCGCCTGATGGTTCCCGTCTCTCGGAAGGGTAAGGGCAAGAGCGGAAGCGTTCCGGTGCCGGTCGGTGCGGACGTGCTCGAAGCTCTCCTGCCGGCCGGGACCGGGCGACAGGGTGAAGCGCCTCTGCTGGAAAGGTGGCGCAACAAGCAGGTGCCCGGCAGCATTCGGTGGGAGCGTGTCGGGCGTGGGCCTTGGAAGGCAGCGGCGGAGATGGTGCGACCGTGGCAGCTCATCCGCGACCGGGCCGAGATGCCCGACGTGATCCCGTATGCCCTGCGACACTCCAGCATCGTGCGGGGTATCCGGGCGAATCTCCCGATCCGGCTTGTCGCGGCGCTGCACGATACGTCAGTCCAGATGATCGAGCGGCACTACGGGCGCTGGATTGCTGACGGCCTGGAGGAGCTTGCGGCGAGGGCCGTGATTCCGCTGGTGCCAAGCGAGGGCGGCAACGTCGTGCGGCTCGCCAAACGTCAGTGATCAGCGCCGCCGAGAACCGTTAGATGCCGCAGGCTCACCCGCGGATAGCGTCCCGCCGGTCCGATTCACCCACTTTCGCCCCCTCCCCCACCGTCCTCGAATGGAGCTGTGGGCTCGCTGGGCAGCCTCTGGGCGCCTTGCTCGGCAGATCGCCTGTAGGTTCATTGTCGCGGAGGTCGCCGTCCCCGTGGTCGTAGCGGCCGAGACGGCCCAACACGGGCGCGGCACCCTGGCCCATGGGCACCTCGCCGCCATCGCGGGCGTCTCTGTCTCCACGGTGAAGCGGGCGATCCGCGCGGCCCGGGATCTCGGGCTCCTAAGTGTCGAGGAGCGCCGCGTCTCCGCCTTCCGCAACCTGCCTGCCGTGACGATCGTGAGCCGCGAGTAGCTGTCCTGGTCCCGCCGGATGAGCCCAGGGGCGGAGGTCAGTTTGGAATAGGAACGCATACTCAAAGAGATAACCCGGTACCGTGGAGGCCGGTGGAACCGTCGCAATGGCTGGTGGGATGGCCGGATGGCAGTGATGGCGGCTTGCTAGGTTCGAACAGGGCCGCAGAGATGGCTAATTCCTGCTTATAGCCGCCCAAACTAGCCTAACTCGTATGGGCTACGCCAAACGGATTAGGCAATCAACATGCTTGTCTGAACGGTTTCCAGCTCTGACTAACTAGCTCTGCAGCGGAGTAAAATCCTACTCTGGAGGTGCAACCTAAATGTACCGAGGTGGCGTTAAAGTCCGTGTCTTCTCTCAAGTGGAACACAATCAGATGACACGTAACGTAGTTCACAGCTTGAGACTGATCCGAGAAAGTGGTTGGCGCCCCAATATGTCTATCAACTCCTACAGTAAAGCATATAACTACAGCACAGGCCAATTAATGACTATCGTTTATGGCTCATATCACGATCCCCATATACTGGCAGAGACATCTACCTGAGAGCAGAGCTGTCTTGAATCCGTATATGTGGAGAAAATCTCCGAGTGGTGCTGGCTGTCTTCTAATCATACGGTTCAAGATTCACGATTTGAAACCAAGACGATCTATGATGGCAACCTTCGTGACAGCCGCATCTTCCATGATTTCCGGGACGTTATTTCTGGCTACGTTTGGTAAGTGGCAGATCGGGCGTTCCTAATGCACCGCAAATTGCAGAATGGGGAAGCGTTCATGAGCGCGGAAATAGAACTGTGCCCAGCTGAAGTTCTTGGCTTGATGCACCTCGGGCAGGATCGTAGCGTCGATGCCATCAAAATAACCATCATATCTTTCATTGTGCAAGGGCTTATGAAAATTGAGGAAAATATACAGAAGGGATTTGCCAATATCAAGAGACGATCGGTTTTGCTAAAACTTACAGAGAACACCCCTGCGGCCATATCTGGCCCAGACGGCGCAGTCCTCGAGACGCTTGCTCCCATCGGCACGACCGGCGAGGCTATGCCGAAAGTAGTATCGCGGCTAAAAAAGCAATTTGGTTCAACTCTATCTTCATTCAATAGCCAACATATCGTTCCTTCACTTATGAATCGAGGCTTGATTGAAGCAAGACGCGAAAAGCTGATGTGGATCATACCAGTTACTCGATACCGCACCACGTCCTCCGGCGAAATTGAACGCAACAGATTGCTTGGCCTTGTGCAGAAAGCAAAGGAGATACTTAAATACCTTGACAATGATCCAGCTCAAGCTGCGGCTCTAGTTTCGACCTTGGGAGTATCTATACTCGCCGTAGAAGAAATAAGGCCATATATCGCCCAGCTTTCTTCGCTTATGAGAGCATACCAAGGAGTAGACGATTTTTCTGATAGCACCGATTTTGGATCAGTGTTTAGTTTGGAGAATTTCGATTATTCGGCACTGGATACACTAAGCGCAGATCTCGCTGTGCTTGACGCTAGTTTTGACAACAGTGCTGATAGCAGTGGGGGTGATAGTAGCAGCGGGGACACCGGAGGCGGCGGCGGGGACTAATCACCACGATCGTGTTGCGACCTGCGCGGCGGGCTTGAGAGGGGCAGCACCGGCCTCATTCTCACGCTCGCAGCCAGGAGCCCAGAGGAGCCCCAAAAGGCTAGCAGAGAGATCCAGCCGCATGCTGGCCAACAAGACTGCCGGCTCTCTCCGTTTGTAGCGGGCGCGCATAACCGCCGCTTCGTGGACGACTTCGGGCCTGAGGCTGACCGGCTCGGCTGGGACACGATCACCCTGTTCGGGGTCCACCCTCAATCCGGCGTGATCCGAGTGACTGGACTGGCATTTTGACGCCCTGCCTCTAACGGGCGCCGACAGCGTGCTTCCGCTCCCGGACGATCGACGGCTGGGCCACTGCACCGCCGCCCGCCGATCTTGACAATATGCAAGCCTTGGAAGTTAGGCGGTGTGCGATGCAACAAATGTGAGTCTGCGGGATTTCATGGTGTCGGATCGATCGTTCTCGGATACGGGCGATGGCCCACCAAGCTTGCGACTTGTCATCGATGGCCGCGAGGACGAGCAAGGCCGTGCCCTCTTCCTGATCTCGGCGCTGCACCTATGCGGCCCCCGCCTCCGCGAAGTGTCCGTGGATGTCGTTGGGGCGACGGATCCGGTCGTACCCGTCGCGGCCAGAGCTCTCAGCTACGACACCGGCGCTGCCGTGCGCTTCTTTATCGACGAGGAGGGCCGGAGCGTGCTCGATGGAGCGAGGCTCTATGCTTCCATCCGCTTCAATTGCGCCGATCATCCCTTGCTGACTGCCGCCGAGCAGATTGGCATTCCGACGGTCGTCGCGGTCCAGTTTCCTCGACCGACCCCTGGAAGGCCGCAGACGCTCAGGTCGGTGAGGGCTGCGCACGACACCCGTCGCCTGGCCAACCTCTTAGCCGCCTGCCTCTGGGACTGACGCGGATGCCTGTGAAAAGCGAGTCCTCTCCCGTCATCGCGATCGTTGCGATGGTCAACAGCATCCACGTCGCCCGCTGGCTCGGGATGGTTCGCGACTGCGACCTGCGTTTCGTGGTGATACCGGTGATGAGGGCGCCCCCGATTGGAGAGCTGGCGCCGTTCCGCCTGGTCAGTAAGGCGGACGATCTGTGCGACCTTAAGCGCGGCGAGTTGGGAGTCTTTGATCACGGCTCCGTCTCATGGGCGGAGGCCGAGGCAGTCGATTTTGGTGCCGGCTTCAAGCGCGAGGAGCATCCGGCCTTCCAGAGCTCGACGCACGTTGTCACCGCCCACCACGTCACGTCGGCGATACGGGCACTCGATCCAGACCTGGTGCACAGCATGGAAGTGCAGGTCGCCGGCTATCTCACGCTCGAAGCGAAGCGGCGGATGGGCGCGGCCTTCCCGAGGTGGCTGCTGTCGAACTGGGGAAGCGACATCCAACTCTTCGTGAAGCTGCCCGCGCATCGTCCCATCATCCACCGCCTCTTCGGCCAGATCGATGCGTATTGGGCAGAATGCGGCCGCGATGTCGCGCTGGCGCGGAGGCTCGGCTACGAGGGCGTGGCCTTCGATCCGATTCCCGCCTCAGGCGGCATGCGCGTCGACGGCGCCCTCGCCGTGCTGCCGCCGTCCCAGCGCCGATCAATTCTGGTGAAGGGCTATCACGGCTGGTCAGGACGTGGGCTGCACATCCTGTCGGCGATCTACTTGGCGGCCCCACAGCTCCGATCCAACCCGATCAGGGTGCTGTTCACGGGACCGCAGGCGAGTGGGTCCATTGCCGAGATTCGGCAGGCCGCAGGTCTGGACATCGAGGCGGCGCCTCACCTGGAACAGCACGCGGACGCCATGCGCCGGCTGGCGGAGGCCCGCGTCGTTGTTGGCACGGGCATCTCGGACGGGATCGGGACCACGCTCCTGGAGGCGATGAGCGTCGGGACTTTCCCGATCGTGGCCAATACGTCCTGTGCGTCGGAATGGGTCAGGAATGGCCGCGATGCCTTCATCGTCGACCCGCACGACACGGCCGCGATGGCGGAGGCGCTGGTCCGTGCTGTGCAGGACGACGAACTCGTGGATGCGGCCGCTCTGCGCAATCGCGACGAGGTTTCACAGCGCTGGGATCCTGGGATCAACCGCGAGTCTGTTCTTGCCGCTTACGCCTCCCTCATCGAGGCCGCCCGCGCCTCGCGCGCATCCTGACGAGGTCGCCCGTGCCCGACAAACACGAGGTCGCCCATGCCCGACAAACGTGACGTGTATTCGGCCCCGCAGCTGGGGGAGGAGGGGCCGCTCGTCTCCGTCATCATCCCGGTCTTCAACGGCGGCAATTGGCTCGCCGAGGCCATCGACAGCGTGCTGGCGCAGACTTGGCAAAACCTTGAGGTGCTCGTCGTAGACGACGGATCTACAGACGGCGGCGAGACCCAGGCAGTGGCGGCCTCATACGGCGACCAGATCCGCTACATCCACAAGCCGAATGGGGGAGTCGCGTCAGCCCTCAACGTCGGCATCCGCGAGATGAAGGGCGAGTATTTCAGTTGGCTCAGCCACGACGACCTGTACAGGTCCGAGAAGGTTGCCGCTCAGGTCGAGGCACTGCGAGGCCTCTCGCGACCCGCGATTGCGTTCAGCGATTTCGTCCTCATCGACAGGTTCGGCCAGCTCCTGCATGAGGTACCCGTCACGAACCAGATCGCGCCGAGCGACAACCCGGTCTGGCACGTGATGGAGGGCATGCTCAATGGCTGTGCCCTTCTGATCCCCCGCATCTGCTTTGAGGTGGCCGGTACCTTCGACGAGAGCCTGCCGACGACGCAGGACTATCAGCTCTGGTTCCGCATGTCGCGGCACTTCCGCTTCGTTCCGGTGCCAGGCTACCTCGTCCAAAGCCGGCAGCATCCGGACCAGGGCTCCCGCGACGGGCGGCACCTCGATGAGGCCAACGTGCTCTGGATGGAGATGCTGGCCGAGATCACGGGCGACCGGCGCGACCGCATCGCGGCCTCCGACACGCGGCTCCTGGCCCGGCTACGGCGGACTGCCTCATACATGGCGCCGATGCGGGGCGCCGCAAATTGGCTGGAGAGCTGGGCCTGCGAGATTCGCGCGCGGCAGCGGCTGACGGTCGTCGTCTCTGGCTCGCGCCTGGAGGATGGGCTGACCCTGCGGGCTCGCCTTGAGGCGGAGGGCTATGGCGCAGTGAGCCTCCTCTTTGCCCTGAAGGCCGGCGATGCTGGGCCGACAGCCATTGCCCGCGAGATCGCCACGATGGGGCGCCTCGGAGCGGTCCTGCCCTTGTCCGACGGCTTTAGCTGGGTCGACGTCCTCCGGCGGCTCGGCGATGCGCTGGACGACTCGGATCTCGTGCTCCTCTGGGAAGGTGCGGCGCCGCCCTGCGGGTCTGTCTTGGCTGCGCGGATCGACCCTGTGCTTTCCGGCGAAGTCGAAGTGGCCCTGTCGAGCAACACGTTCGGCACCGTCTTTGGCCCGTTCGCTGGAGCAGTAGCCCGGATCGGGCTCATGCGGTCCGCGCTGGAGCGGGGAGTCGACGCCGAGGGCTGGGGTTGGGTCCAGCAGATCGCTTTTTGTGGCGACGTGTTGGTTCTGCCGTCTGACGGCATGTCGGTCGAGGAGCAGGTAGTCGCGGCCGGCGACGAAAGGCCTGCTCGATCGGGGCCGCAGCCCCTTTCGGCGGCGGAGGCGCGAAACCGGCCGCACTTCCCGATGGGCGCGCCCTGCCTGGCGCTGGTCACGGACAGCAGCCGGGAGGCTAGGCTCTACGCGCGCCTTCTCGCTGAGCAGGTGAGCCGGTCCGTTCGCGTCCTAATAGTCTCCCGCATGCAGGATGGCCGCCTCAACGTCGAAGGCCACGGTAGGGGTGTGAAGCCGGATCCGCTGCAGGTCATCGGTATTGACCCAGTCGAGCTCGGCTCGATGCTGCGAGATTGGGGTGTCGCGCGGGTCGACCTGATCGGGCTTTCCTGGCCGACCGGAACCCTGGAGCCGTTACTGGATGCGCTGTCCCTGCCGTTCGACGTGACGCTGCTAGCCAGCGAGGGCATCACGCGGACGAGCCGCCACGGCCCGCGGCTCGCGGAGGCGCTCGGGCGCGCCGAGCGGGTCCTGGTGCCTGCGCCGGAGTTGGCCGAGACGCTTCGCTCCAAATGCCCATCCCTGCATTTCGAGGAAGTGCCGTTGCCCGGGTTGCCGAGCCCGCGCCATGTTGCGGCACGCTCGTTCCGGAACGGCCCCGATGGGCGCTGCCGCATCCTGACCTTCGCGAACGCGATCGGACCGGAACAACTCCGTTTGATCGACGAAGTTTGCCGCCTCATCGACGAGCGAGAACTGCCCTTCAGCGTGACGGCGCTCGGCTGTGTGCCTCATCTCCTGCCGGGCTGCCTCCGGCGGCGCTCCCTCCTCCTGGCCGAGCCCCCGGCCGAAGGAGCGCTCATGGATTATGTCGGTGCGACCCGAGCGCAGCTGCTGTGGCTCCCCTCTGAGGACCCTGTCTCCGCCGCTCTCCTGGCGCGGCAGGCGACACGGACGGCGCTGCCCGTCCTGGCCACGGGCTGTGGCTCGCCCGCTCGCGAGCTCGCCCGGCATCTCCGTGCCCTGGTGCTCGTGGACCCTGCGGCCGAGGAGGTCATCAGCGCCCTCACTCACCTTGCGAACGAGACGGCTGCCGCCGACGGCGATGATGCGGCGCCCGGGCCGGATACATCGTCTTTCGATCCACGCCGCTACCTGAATTGGCTGGAGACCGATGGGGCAGCTTAACCGAACTCTTCTCGTCGCCGGCGTTCCGCCCTGCACGAACTACAGTGGGGGCCTGTTCTTGGACCGTATCCTAGCGGCGGCAGGCGACCCTGCTGGCATCTTCGTGCTCCAGAACCCGCACCTCACTCCCCACGTGCCGCCTCACTACGCGGAGCGCGTGCCGATCAAGGTTATCGCTAAGCCGAACGAGCTCTATTACCCGCCTGATGACGAGGTGCGACAAAAGGAGCGCGCTGTCGCCGACACGGTAATTCCCGAGCTCACCTCTGAGTTGATCGCCTTTGCGTATGAGGTGGGCGCGGAGGAGATCTGGATTGTCCTCGAGGGCCAGACCCTGATCCGGGTTGCCCACCGGCTCCTCGCCACCTCCGACTTCCCGCTCCGCGTCCAGGTCATGGATCCTCCAGGCTGGTGGCTTCGGGCCCACAATGTCGACCCGGAGACCTCCACCGAGGCGGTCGGGCAATTCAATGATGTGCTGCGTGGCGCGCGAAGCTGCGCCGCCACCTCATGGGCGATGTGCGCCGCCTATCATCGGGAGTTCGGGGTGCGGGCGGTGCCGGTCGTGCCAGCCGTGGATCCGGCGCTCGCACTGCCGCCGGCCGAGGCGCCGCAGCCGAGGAGCATCCGCATCGGCTTCGCCGGCCAACCCTATGCCTGGGAGGAGTTCAACGCTCTGGTCCGAGCCATGGCGAAGCTCCGCTGGAACACGTGGTGGTCGGCCGTTGAGCTTCACGTCTTCGCCGATAGGCTGCCTCCGGTCGAGAGTGGACAGGAGGTGATCGTCAAGCGGCCCTGGCTGCCGCAGGCACAGCTGATCTCGGAATTGGCGCAGCTCGATCTCCTCTACTGCCCCTATTGGTTCTCCGAGGAGTATCGGGAGGAGGCGAACCTCTGCTTTCCGTCCAAGCTGAGCACTTATCTTGCGACGGGCCGGCCGGTCCTGCTCCACAGCCGGGCCGACTCGTCGCCTGGCCGCTTCCTGCGCGCAGGATCGGCGGCTTTCTTTTGCTTCCGGACTGAGAGCGGCGCGATGCACGACCTCATCGAGCAAGCCGTTGGTCATAGCGATCGCTATGCTGAGATCGCCCACAACGGGCGGGCGTTGTTCGATCAGTACCTGTCGATGCCTCAGTTGAGGAAGACGTTCCAAGAATTTCTGCTATGAGGCCGAGTCAAGTCGCGCCAGTCTCGGCTCTGGCGCTCGCTGCTGGTGGCGCGCCGCACCCTGCTCAATCAGATGCGGACCATCGAGAACGTGGTGCGGGCTATCTGTGGGGATGAGTTGGCGCGCACGGCGCTCGACGAAGCCGCGCAGACCCTCCTGGTGCGCTCTCGCCAGTGGTCGAGCCTGCGGGCCTGGGGGATGAAGATCGCCAGGCGTCGCGGCATGGCCCGCGCCCGCGTCGCGGTCGCCCGCAAGCTCGCCGTCGTGCTCCACCGCATGTGGCGCGATGGCAGCCCGTTCCGCTTCGGTCAGGAGCCGGCCGTGACGGCGGCCGCTTGAGAGAGACCCCCTGGCAGGAGCAGGTGAGCCTGCCTCTGCCGGAGTGAGCCGGATCGTTCCCGCGGGGACGAGGGGCGAGGTGATCGCGATGAGAGTCCAGAACCGGTCGGCGCAAGCCGGCCAGGTCGTCGAACCGATTGAGACACCTTGCTCGCCTGACCCCATGCTGCGGCGGCCCTCTGCGCCGACCGCGAAGAGAAGCGCGTGACCCGCGGGAGCGACACGGCCAGCCCGAAAACCGGCAGAACCTCGTCAGGAGCTGCTCGCGCCTGACCTGACCGGTATTTTGGACCGGGCCGATTGAGAGGCTACTGCATGGCGGCAACCATGGGTAGCCGGAAGGCCAGATCCGGAAAGGTGACGGGCGCGGGCGGCCGGTAGCCCAGCGACGAATGCGGCCGGACGCGGTTGTAGGTGGCTTGCCAAAGAGCGCTCACAGTCTGGGCTTCCTTGAGCGAGTAGAAGATCTCCTGCCTCAGGCATTCGTCGCGAAGTTTGCCATTGAAGCTCTCGCAATACCCGTTCTCCCACGGTAAGCGTCTTCCTCAGGCCACATCCCTGAGCGTGGGCGTGACCGGGTAGGCCCAGGGCAGCAGCTCGTCGATGCGGCTGTTGGGATGGCCCTCGATGATGCGGGTGATCACGTCGGCAAGATAGGCCTGCGGTCCGACGCCCGTGAGCTTGCAGGTCTCGATCAGCGAGGCGATCACCGCCCAGTGCGCGGCCCCGCCATCCGAGCCGGCGAAGAGAGCATTCTTTCTCGTCAGGGCCAGGGGACGGATCGCGCGCTCGACCACGTTGGTGTCGAGTTCGACCCGCCCGTCATCGAGGAACAGGCTCAGGCCAGCCCAGCGGCTCAGCGCGTAGCGGATCGCTTCGGCCAGCTTGCTCTTCTGGCTGATGAGGGCGAGCTTCTCCCGCAGCCAGGGCTCTAGGGCCTCCAGGATGGGACGGCTGCGCGCCTGACGTGCGGTGCGGCGCTCCTCGGCAGGACGGCCGCGGATCTCGGCCTCGATCCGGTAAAGGCCCGCGATGCGCGTGAGCACCTCGGCCGCGATCGGCCCATCAAGATCGTAGAACGCCCGCCGTACATGGCTCCAGCAGTAGGCGAGCCGGACCTCGCCTTGCCTGGCCAGCGCCTTGTAGCCGTCATAGCCATCGACCTGCAGCACGCCCCGGAAGCCGGCAAGATGCGCGATGGGCTGCTTGGCCGTGCGGTCGGGTGCGTAGACGTAGGCAACGCCCGGCGGATCGGTGCCGCCCCAGGGCCGGTCGTCGCGGGCATACGCCCAGAGCTGGCCTGTCTTGGTGCGGCCGCGTCCGGGATCGAGCACCGGCGCGCTGGTCTCGTCGGCAAACAGCTTGCCCGAAGCCTTCAGCCTCCCCAGCAGCCGCGCGTGGACCGGCCGCAGCAGGAACGCAGCACGGCCGACCCAATCCGCGAGCGTCGAGCGGTCGAGAGCTATGCCCTGACGCGCGAAGATCTGTGCCTGACGATAGAGTGGCAGGTGGTCGGCGTACTTGGCGACGAGCACGTGCGCGACGAGGTCGTCGGTGGGCAACCCGCCCTCGATCAGCCGCGCCGGCGCGGACGCCTGCAGCACAATAGCCTCGCAGGCACGGCACGCGTAACGCGGGCGCCGGATCACAATGACCCGGACTTGGGCCGGTACGATGTCGAGGCGCTCGGACACGTCCTCGCCGATCCGGTGCAGGCTGCCCGAGCAGCAGGGGCAGACGGGGCTCTCGATGTCGACCACGCGCTCGACGCGCGGCAGATGGGCGGGCAGGGCCCCGCGATTGTTGCGCCGGCGCGCTGTACGCTCGGCCCTCACCGCCGGCGCGGTTTCCTCGGCCGCAAGACCCTCGGCTTCGACCTGCTCGGCCTCCTCCAGCCCGAGCAGGAGCTGGTCCTCGGGCAGGCTCTCGGCGCGACGGCCGAAGCGATGACGCTGCATCGCCTTGATGATCTGGCGCAGCCGCTCGTTCTCGGCCCGCTCCTCGGCGAGCAGCGCCTTGAGCGTCTCGGGATCGTCGGGCGAGGGTGAAGCAGGCGCAGCCACAAAGCGGATTAGATCAGATCACTCAGCCACTTACCAGTACGACGTCCCCTCGCGCCGTTCTTTTTGCTCAGCCTGCCACCGCTGGCGCGCTCACCTGACGAGCCTCGTGGACACGCTTCCAGTCCAGCCCTTCGAGCAGGGCCGAGAGCTGCGCAGCCGTGAGGCGCACGACGCCGTCCTGAGCCTTCGGCCAGCAGAATTGACCGTCCTCCAGACGCTTGGCCGCGAGAACCACCCCGCTTCCATCCCAGAACAAAAGCTTGGTCCGATCTGCCCGCTTCGAGCGGAACACATAGACCGTGCCGGAGAACGGATCCGCGCCCATCGCCTCGCGCACCAGCGCGGCCAGCCCGTCGATACCTTTGCGGAAGTCCACCGGCCGCGTCGCCAGCATCACGCGCACTGTCCCAGCCGGCCCGATCATGCCGAGACCTTCAGCGCCCGGATCACCGCCGCAATCTGAGCCTCGCTCGCCTCCCCGCCGATGCGGACCGTGGCGCCAGCTACTTCGACCTCAATGCCGTGACAGCCGTGGCGCCAACGCGGCTTGGGGCTCGTCTCTGCACACGCCGGCTCCTGCGGTTCCGAGATCAGCACGGCCGGCACGAACCGCAGCTCGGCCTGCTGATCATCCATCGCCGCTTGGCGCGCCAAGCGCCGCCACGTGAACAGCTGCGAGGCGCTCAGGCCATGCCGGCGCGCTACCGCGCTGATCGAGGTGTTCGGCGCCTCGCTCTCGGCGACAATGGCCGCCTTCTCATCCTCCGACCACGTCCGCCGCCGGCCGGCCCCGGTGAACAGCTCCAGGCGCCGGACCGGCTCCGACATAGCCATACGCTCTGACATCGACATAGGACGGAGCTCCTGACCCGCTCCGTATCCCATGCTCAGCCGAGCTCCCGAAAGGTGCCTCCAAAACGACGCTTACCTCCCACGGCGATCCCGGTGCGATGTACTGGATCTGCGGGCCCGTCTTGGCGACCCATTTGCGCAGCGCCTGCGAGATCATCTCGGGGCCATTGTCGCAGCGGATGTGCTCGGGAATGCCGTGCAGGCACATCGCGTCGGCCAACGCCTCGATCACGCCCACGCTGTTGATGCGCCGGGCCACCTTCAGCGCGAGGCAGGTCCGGCTGTGCTCGTCGATCAGCGTCAGGATGCGCAGGCTTCGTCCATCGTGAGTCTGGGCCTGCACGAAGTCGAAGCTCCAGACGTGGTTACGGTGGAGCGGGCGCAGCCGCACGCAAGAGCCGTCCCAACCACAGACGGCTGCGCGGCCGGTGCTTCTGCGGGACCTTGAGCCCCTCACGACGCCAGATGCGCTGGACCCGGTCCTTGCCCACCTGCCAGCCGTCTGCCTGCAGCAGCGCGGTGATGCGGCGGGATCCGTAGCGCCCGTACTCGGACGCCAGGGCAATGATGGCGCGGGTCAGCGCATCCTCGTCGGCCGGCATGGTGGGCACGTAGCGTTGCGGGCCGCGGTGCTGGCCGACGATCCGGCAGGCATGACGCTCCGAGAGGCCGTACTTCTCTCGGATGCCATCCACCGCCTGCCGGCGTCGCTCAGGGGCTACAAGTTTCCCGCTGCGACGTCCGCCAGCACCTGCTTTTCCAGGGAGAGATCCGCCACGAGCCGCCGCAACCGAGCGTTCTCGCGCTCCAATTCCTTCATCTTCTTGGCCTGATCGACTTGGAGGCCGCCGTACTCCTTGCGCCAGCGGTAATAGCTCTGCTCGGAGATCTCCGCTTCCTTGCATGCAAGCGCCAAGCTCTTGCCCTGAGCTGTCTGCACCTCGATCTGCCGCAGCTTGAGAACGACCTGCTCCGCGCTCGTCTTCTGACCCCGCTTCATCCTCGGCTCCTCTGGTCCTGGCTGATCCTCTCAATCAGCCCGGTCCAAAGCCAGCCGGTCAGGTCACAGTCGGTCAGGTCAGCCCTGCGCAGCTTATCGACTCGATCTTATCACCCAGGCTCGACTTCCCTCATGAGCCGCTGGGCCAAATGGCGCGGAGCGTAGGGCGGAACAGGACATTGCACCGCGTTGACCTCACTGGTCGGCAGCACGTTTCCGATCACGGAAGAAGCGTCTCGCACGACAGCCGCCAGCCGCTCGGCGATTTCGTCCGCGCTCAATCGTTCGACCGACACGATGTTGGCAGACCGAAGCGACAGGTTTTTGCCGTCGAACGCATTCGTGATCGTGCGAACACCAGCACAGGCCATCTCCAGCGGAGGATAGCTTGGATGCGGTGACGCCATCAGCGAGATGCCGACGGAGGCCCTACTCAGTAGGCCGCCGTACTCGGCAAGTGACAATTTACCCCGGACCTCGAGGTTTCTGACCTGGGACACGGCGAATGGGTCATAATCCTCCCCGGCAGATACAATCTTCCACTGCGCTGCTTGCACCGGGTCGGAGCGTTGCCAAAGCTTCAATGCCTGCATTGCGATACCGAAGCAGTTTCTTGCAGTGCCCGGTCGACCATACACAAGGATGATACGCTCCTTGGGGGCCGAGGTTAAGCTCGCAGCGATTGCCGGATTGAGTTGGAAAGGAATAGCAAATGCTTCACCGAATTGATATTTTTGCATATGAAAGCTGGCAAGCTCCTCAGAATTCAGCAGCGTAATTGTTTCATGCGGTCGCAGATAGGTATCTTGAGCCTGTGCGTATTGAGATGACCAGCCGTAGAAATCGGGTTCATGATCCTGCACGAGATACACGACCGGCAATCTCTTGCCATAGAGCGAGTGCTGCCTGTCCTGAAGGTGATAGGCAACCTGCGCCGTCCACCATGCTGTTGCGATGAAGATGTCGTTGCGCCGCAAAGACAGGTAGCCCCGCTGCCGCTCACTCGCGTCGACGACCACCTTCGGAAAGCCATCATCCGGCGAAGCTAGGGGAACAAGGCGGTAATCAGGAAACCGCAACATGCTCATCATGTCAATGCGCTCGGATACAGTTATGAGTCGCAGATCAAAAGCGTCACGAACTTCCACCGCAAGATCCTCGAAGATCTTGATCGCTGTCGTCAGACCTCCGAATATCTTCGCAGGCTGCAATGTCGGAACCAGGAGGTTAAGTCGCGGACGAGCATTTGTGTCGTCTCGCACGAGCGGCAAATTGATCTCCGATACCAGATGAGCCTCTTTCGGATGCGCAATGCGATTGTGCAACAACGGCCGATACACTCTTGCGATAGCAGGCCGAACATCCTCTTGCCCCTGAACCGGGACCAAAAGTTCGACAGGCAACTTGCTCCTGTGGCCGACTTTTGCCCATCGAAATCCAGATTTCTCCACAATGTACAGCACCGACCGTTCGATGGCATGCGCCAATGTGCCATCGATCTGGCCTGCTTCGGCAGCGAAGTCCGACCAATCCAGATTGAGATCAAGCAGCGGCTTGAGGGCAGAGCTTCTTCCCCAGAAAAATGAACTCGACGGGAACTCCAAAACCAGATCATTCGAGATTTTGATGCCACACCGGCCGAGCAAGCCCTTCATCGTCTCGAAATTGTATCCAAAATTGAGCAGGTGCCGTACCGGCTCGAAGTGTTGCGAGAATACAATGCCGGTCTTATGTGCATGAAGCAAATAGAGGATCGACCTTATGATATCTTCTGATCCGAGCAGGTTTTCAAGCAGAAACTCCCTCCACGATCCGAAGGCTGGATCGTGAGGAGATTTTTTAGAATGTATATGCAAGAAATATTCATAACTATTAAATACATCATCAAAACCAACAAGCATCGGCGCGATATCGCGACCAATATTAGGCATAACCCGAACTGTCAGCTTTCCCATGTTATATGATTGGAGGGCGAATGCGATTTGCTGCCTCTTGTCCTCAGTGTCCGTGGATATGAAAAGATCAGCCTGGGTTGGAATCCGAGCGAGATAGGCCGAAAGCTCCGAACAGAAATCGGTGTAAAAGACATGCGCAATGACTGCTACACGCTCCGGCAGCTCCAGACCGACATCACCAATTGAGGAAAAAGGCACTTCGAGAGCAAGGTCGACCTCATCAGCGGGCCTCACGCTTGTTACGGCCCCGTAATAGGTCATGAGTGCACCATTCTGCACGAAGCGCTGCTTGGGGCTCGGCACCGGCCGCCAGCGCGCCGGTTCGCCTCGTCCTCGCTCAAGGTGCGCCTTGATCTCAGGAAGCAGGGTTGCGTTCCGACTGAACGCGGCCTCCCACCCGGTCGGATCAACCCGGTCGAATTGGCCGCGAAGCAGCTGAACCTTGGTGTATGGAAACCCTCTCGAGATCAGGTCGCGCCATTCGTGCAAGGTTGGGTTTGTTACGAAGCTGTCGGTTTGCGGCGCCCTGGCCGGGAATAGCACGTCATAAGTGACACCTGCACGCTCAAGGCGCTCGATCGACCGGATCTCATATTCGTTGATGACGGTCTGCTTGTCGCGGTTGCTGCGGACTCCATTCCAGAATGAACGGATTTCATCGTTCTTGAGACCCGACGGCTTCAGCGCCGTAAAGAAGCTCATCAGGTGATGCTTGGCTTGATAGCTGTCGCAGAGTGCAACGACGTCTTTATCGTTCTCACGAATGGCCTTGAATACCGCCGAGAGCAGAGCCTGATCGGTTGGGCCATAGATGCTGTCATTCACAAGGTAGAGGAGGCGTGCCCTCCACGCGTCAGGGAACGTAGCAAGAGCGGTCGCCCATGCAGCGAAATCCCAACCATGATTGATTCTCACCAAGGCACCGTCAACACGGTCTAAGATCGGCGAGACGGATCTGCTCAATCCTTCCGTAACAATGACCAGAATGACAAGAATGCCATTGTCGCGAAATGATTTCACATGACTTAAGACGTGACCACTGATTTGTCCGTCGCCCGCATAGGTTACGAACAGGCAGACCTCCTTATCAATCAGAGAGGCTGGATTCTTGATCACCTCAAAAGGAATGTCGAGAGCGTCACAATCATGCGTGATGCGATCAACCGGCCGGCCGATGTAACCGGCCTGGAGGCCCATCGTCAGATAGTGCTCAAGAGGGTCGATATCCGACCGATTCGTCTCCGGATATCTCGCCTGGTACCAGGAGCTATCGAATAACGGGCCGGGGTCGCGCCCCTCGCGCCATCCCGACATTATATAGTGGACCAGCGGATTGAGCTTCGCTGCAGCGACATCGCCATTGTGAAGCATGTACCAATTGCTGTTGAAAACGAAGTTCGGATTTCGCCCCGCCTCCGCACCGCCGCACAGATAGTCGACGACCGGATTCAGCTGAGCGGTTGCTCCATCGAGGTAGTGCGCGGCATACCACGATGTGTGGAACAGCGCGCACGGCTTGCGCCCCTCCGAGAAACCGGATTGCACAAAGTGGCGAAGCGGATTGAGGCCGTGATTTGCAACATCTGCATTCTGCGCCAGGTACCAGCTGCTATTGAAGAGCGGATGGGGCGACTTATTCCAGTTGCTACGATTGTATAGGTAGTCAACAAGCGGGTTGTCGATTTCTGCGATGTCTGAGCCAAACTGATCCAGATAATAGGCGGTGTCGAACAAAGGATGAGGGTCATAACGCCTTTTTGCGCCCAACAGGATATAATGCACAAAAGGAGGAAAGCCTGACGTCAAGACATCTGGATATTTTTTTGTGTACCAGCTGGCATCAAATAAGGGATGAAGTTTGCGCGAATTGCTGTTCACCGCATCAAGAAAATCGAGGAAAGGGTGAATATCAGCGCCGCGATCTTGTTCTTCGTTGGCAGAAAACCAGGCGAGGTCGCAAAGTGGATGAGGATTCCGCCCGAGGCGAGCACCTTCATGCATGAAATCGACGAAGGGAAGCCTGTGATTGCGCGCGGATTCAGGGTAAGCTCGCAGATACCACTCGGGATCAAACAGCGGCGTGGGCAGGCGCCCTTCAGCAGCACCATATTCGAGGTAATGATGGATCGGATCTACGCCTGCGGCAGCGACATCTTCATAGCTTGAAAGATACCAAAACTTATCGAACCCAGACTCTATTATAGAACAGTCAAAGCTTTTCCTCTTGACAATGGTCGACGAGAAATACTTTTTCATTTCTGTCCCCGTAAACCTCTGGTTTAACCTACCATGCTGCGTGTTTCTAACTGCAACGCTGTTGCGCGGCGCCGCCGAGGATGAGGATGGCTCGGGTCATGCCGCCCCCGCTCAGCCGGTCAGCCCGAGGCGCTCGCCGGTGTAGCGGCCCTCCCGGATCGGCTGCCACCAATCCTTGTTGTCGAGGTACCACCGCACCGTGTCCTCCAGGGCCTGCTCGAAGCTGCGCGTCGGGCGCCAGCCCAGCTCGCGCTCGGCCTTGCCCGGATCAATGGCGTAGCGCCGGTCATGGCCCGGCCGGTCGGTCACGAAGGTGATCAGCCGCTCGTGCGGGCCGGCCTCCGGCCGCAGCCGGTCGAAGATCGCGCACAGCGTCTTCACCACCTCCAGGTTGCTGCGCACCGCGCGCCCGCCCAGCAGGTAGGTCTCGCCGATCCGGCCCCCCTCCAGCACGGCGACGAGGCCGCGGGCGTGGTCCTCCACATGGATCCAGTCGCGCTCGTTCTGGCCGTCGCCGTAGACCGGCAGCGGCTTGCCCTCGAGCGCGTTGAGGATCATCAGCGGGATCAGCTTCTCGGGGAAGTGGCGCGGCCCGTAATTGTTCGAGCAGTTGGTGACCAGCACCGGCAGGCCGTAGGTCTCGTGCCAGGCCCGCGCCAGGTGGTCGGAGGCGGCCTTCGAGGCCGAGTAGGGCGAGCGCGGATCGTAGCGGCTCTCCTCGGTGAAGAAGCCGCCCGGCGGCAGCGAGCCGTAGACCTCGTCGGTGGAGATGTGCAGGAAGCGGAAGGCCTGCTTCGCCCCGTCCGACAGGCGGGTGGAGTGGGCGC
Source organism: Methylobacterium nodulans ORS 2060 (assembly GCF_000022085.1). Taxonomy (NCBI): domain Bacteria; kingdom Pseudomonadati; phylum Pseudomonadota; class Alphaproteobacteria; order Hyphomicrobiales; family Methylobacteriaceae; genus Methylobacterium; species Methylobacterium nodulans. The sequence goes on along the minus strand of NC_011894.1, from coordinate 4,377,304 downwards.
GGGCGGCTTCCAGCATCACCTGGGTGCCGACCACGTTGGTGCGGATGAAGGCAGCCGGCCCGGTGATCGAGCGGTCGACATGGCTCTCGGCCGCCAGATGCATCACCGCCTGCGGTTGGAACTCCTCGAACAGGGCATTCACCCGCTCAGAGTCGCAGATGTCGGCCTCGGCGAAGCGGTGGCGCGGGTCGTCCCGCAGCGGCTGCAGCGAGAGGGGGTTGGCCGCATAGGTGAGCGCGTCGAGGGTGAGGACGTCATGGCCGCGCTCCTGGACCAGATGCAGGACCAGGGCCGAGCCGATGAAGCCGCAGCCGCCCGTGACGAGGATGCGCATGACGAGAGGATCTCCGGTGAGGCGTCAGAACAGGGCCGGCAGGTCGGACAGGCGCGGCGCCGCCCGGTCCTTGTCGGACAGGACCGCCGCCTCGGCGGAGACGGGCCAGTCGATGCCGAGGGCGGGATCGTTCCAGAGCAGGTTGCCGTCATGCTCGCGGCTGTAATAGCCGCCGGCGACCTTGTAGGCGACCATGGTGTTCGGCTCCAGCGTGCAGAAGGCATGGCCGAAGCCGATGGGAATGTAGAGCTGGTGGCCGGCCTCGGCATCGAGGCGCACGGCGACGTGGCGGCCATAGCTGGGGGAGGCGCGGCGGAGATCCACGGCGACGTCGAGGATGGCGCCGGCGAGCACGCGCACCAGCTTGGCCTGGGCGTGCGGATGGGTCTGGAAGTGGATGCCGCGCACGGTGCCCGGATGGGCGGAGAAGGACTGGTTGTCCTGGATGAACGGAGCGGTGATGCCGGCCTGGGCCAGGATGTCGGCCCGGAAGGTCTCGGAGAACCAGCCGCGCTCGTCGCCGAACCGCTTCGGGATGACGAGCTTCACCTCCGGGATGGCCTGATCCACCACCTGCATGCACTATACCCTCTTCCTGCTTCGAACCATCCATCTCACGGATTTGCACAACCGAGGCTGCTAGGAGACGATCGTGGCGTAATTACCCACGCCCCTTGCGCGGGGCGGGTTTCGCTGTTTCCCTCGCGGGATGGGCCGCAGCGAGCTTGAGCGCTTGAGCAAGGAGGAGCTGATCGAGCTGGTGCTGCGGCTACAGCGCCCCGAGCAGACCTCGCGCACCTCCTCCAAGCCGCCCTCGAGGGATCGCAAGGAGCGGCATGAGCAGGCCAAGCCCGGGGGCGCCAAGCCGGGCCACGAAGGTCATCGTTGGGTGATCAGCGAGACGCCCGACACGGTCCTAGCGCACCGCTCGAAGGGCTGCGGCGACTGCGGCGCAGACCTCCCTGTCGATTTGGCCGCCGATCGCGTCAGCCTCAGCGAGCACATCGATCTGCCGGTGGTGGTTGCGTAGCCCGCTTCGCGGCACTGGGTCCGGACTGCCACGACGGAGACCCAGCTCCGCCGAGCGCCAAGCCTTGCGCCCGATGGCACGCCACGGCAGCACAGCCAAGTCCGAGCGAATTTGGCTTTGTTCCGCGAAAATGTCCGGCCGAGCGACGCTCCGACTGCCCCCGAATGCACGAGGCTGGAATCCGCCGGTCTGCCGACGGGTCGTCGTGCTCCACCGCATGTGGCGCGATGGCAGCACGTTCCGCTTCGGCAAGGAGCCGGTCGTGGATTGGGATACTATCCCCATCCTGCGGCGGCCCTGCGCACCGACCGCGAAGAGAGAAGCACGTGACCCGCGGGGGCGACAGGGCCAGCCCGAAAACCGTCAGAACCTCGTCGGGAGCAGCTTGCGCCAACAACCCCGATCAGAAATCCTGCCTGCTCATCACATGTCTTGTTCCGGTTCCAGCTCACCGAACTCACGGTCTGGAACTCACGACATCACACCGTCTCAAGCGCGCGCTGATAGAAGACGACAACGCCGGGATCACGCTTGCGTCCCCGCATTGCCGCCGTCCATCTATAATCGGTCAAAGCCAGAAATATCGACGCATTTCTTCTGGCGTTTCGACTCTTGAAGTTGATATTATGTTGGCCTCCTCAATGAGTCTACTGAAACCATAGTCGGAAAGTTCGGTTGATCTCCATGTGCGCCAGATCTCCCCGTACATGCCGTCAAGTATTGTGTTGCCATGATCAAGGTTTGTACAGCATACCAGTCCAGTCGGATGAGCATCAAAAACAAAAATCGAGATATCTGGTCTATATTCTTTGAGTATGGGAACCACTTTCCACACATCTCCGGTCCAAAGACCGCCATTGTTAATTCTTGTTGTTTGTCCCACGTCCATTGGAATGCAATCGTGAATTGCAATAACTGAATTGCTCCTGCAATGCTTCTCAAGGTTCGCAAAGTCACGAAGAAGCGTCTCAGCCTCGTGCAAGCCATCTAAAAACCCGAGATCGACGGGGCCATTAAGGAGTGCTGACGGGCTATGATCTTGAAAGAAGCGATCACTCGTCTTTTGATAAAAAAGAGTTACTTCCCTGTTGGCGGCACTGGACACATCTAGCTGAAATTCAGGATCAATGCAAATAGTTGGGCATGATGCCAAGCGAAGAGTTCCGCCTTTAAGTGTGCCTATCTCAAGATAAGTTCTCGGATTGAGCCACCTATGCAGCCGTTCCAGAAACTCATAATGGCTAACCCCTTTATGATCATAGCGATTCATTACGCCCACTCCTTTGGTATTTTATCAGCTTCTCCGCACTGATATCTGTAGAAGAGTGCATCCGCCGGACGCAACCCTGTTTAGGTGTACGGCCCCGGTCAGACGGTGTGCTGGTGGATCCGCCGCTTCGTGCGTCTCCTGTTGCTCCACACACCGCGCGGTCTGGCCGTGACGCTGGATCGGCGCGGGCAGAGCGCGAGGCGAGCGCATTGGCCAGGGTAATCGATAGTCAGGGCCTCAAGGCACTTGGCGCGCTAGGTGGAGGCGGCTACGACGCGGGCAAGCGGAATCAGGGGCGCAAGCGCCACGTGGCCGTCGATACGGACGGGCGCCTGCCGATGGTCCAGCTGACGCCCGCCAACGTGCAAGACGCAGCCGGTGCCCAGGCGATAGCCACCCGTACCAATTCTCAATCGGGCTCTGAGTAGGCAACCGCATAGGTTACTAGTGCACAGACGCCGATGGTTCATTCACAGGAAGGTGCGCTAAGCTGCTGATAAAACATAGGAAAGCGCGGCATCTTATGTACCTTTTGAAATCGTCCAAGCACTAGGACCGATTCATGCCCGCTGGCGAATTTACTCGCAAACACCCGGAGTACTTCATTATGAATTAATCAACGTGATAGCCTCGCGAAGCTTGCTCATATCAACATGCTCCCTTTCATTTCTCTGGTCATCCGGCTTGATATAGATAATTTTCTGCCTTCGAAGGCCCGCAATGGTGCCCTGCAATTGGTTGACAGGATTGATGCAAATGACACGCGTGCCGAAATCAGAAAAAATTGCGTTGTGAAGACCTGAACCCGCCTCCCCAATAATAGATTCAGCATTTGCAAATATATGTATCTGCTCCGGCCACTCGAACTGCTCTGGGTAGATAATATCGTAGCCGTACGTACGAACCAGATCGATAACTTCCTCCTCGTTTGCTATCTGGCGATTATAACTGCTGGATTGGCTTCTGAACATTTGCCGTGAAACAAATATCCTACGGGGCGTCCGCCGTTGAACAGGACTTCGAATGCGTGCGGCACGAGCAATAAGATACGAAACGAACAGATTCATTGCGGGATGGAAGCAATGATCAACGTGAAGTAGAGATGGCATAATCAGATTTTCGGCTTTTATATCCAAGGTATCGACCCGGTAATGTACAATGTCCTCTCGCGAAAAATCAAAGTAATTTACAAGACGATCAATGGCATAGTCAGGTGTATCTACCGGGAGAGCGACCTTGGTTCCCGGCAGCGGTTCGCCAAAGCACTGTTTATAAAGCCATGCTCGAGGGAATATATCCACAAGCCAATGCCCATAGACCTTGTGGCTATCCCCCGATAGCACGAGGACCGGAGTCTCTAGCGCAATCGGAGGATTGCGGTCACCAACAAGATCCCAGCGATTTTGTTGGCTTATCTGATCGCGCACATAGCTCGGGATCAGATCGCAAGCATCTATAATGGTACCATTTTGGATGGCAAATCCAGACCCCCTTAGAATGGCATCTCGCACAAAATAAAAACCAACATCAGTTGTTTGCGCAGTTAATTGGCACAAGGCGGAGTAGTGTCTTTCGGCTGAATTGCTGTTAGAAAGACTGATCGCACAGCCATGACGCGCATATTGCCGCTCAAATACAATGGATTTGCAAATCTTTTCAGATAAATATTTGGAATTCCGCGTTCCGCTATGATCAAACAATTTCATATGATCCGCCCATAGCACGAACACATCATGCTTCTGATCTAAGATATTTGCAATCTGCCTTTTGCATGCTCCGCCCGCTCCCTTTGATCGACGACAGCAGATGCTGAACGCCTCATATCGTTTAGCCCGACCGGAAACCAGAGCAAGCCCCGAACCGAGAAACGCCCCACCGCACGACGATTCCTTCTGGAAGAAACTCGGTCGCGGCTCCCGCACCGCGACGGTCCGGCTTCGAGCGAAGCAGGTACTGTGCGCAGGAGGCGCATCCCGGCCGCGGGCTTCGCCTCTGCGGGAACAAGCGCGGGGGTATGATACCGGGCGTTCAAAAGGCTGCTCACTCCCGAGATGGGAGCGCAGCGCCATGTCCGGCAATCCGGCGCGAAGCCGGATAGAGTATGGGCGCTTTGGCTCGGGCGAGCCCCGAGCGACCGGTCTCAGAACAGCCGCGGGAGCCTACAATGCGCTTGAGCGTGCCTCTTCTCTATGCCCTCCTCGTATCCACCGCTCTCGGACAACCGGTGCCTCTGCTCGATCCTGAACGAGGGCCGGCGATCGACAACCAATCTGGCATCGGCAGACGACATGGCTCGCCGGCGCAGGGGCAGACGAAAATCACCGTTGCACCTCCGAACTGGTCGACTTGGCGCGGCGCCTACTCCGGCATTTCAGTTGAGATCGGCAACCCGCCTGCCAAAATTATGCCAGGGGGCAATGATTACGGTGTTGTATCTGCGATCACCGGTGCCATCGAAATTCCTTCGAGCGCTAATGCCAACGTCATTAATCGCGTCACTCCCGGTCTGATTATCACCTCGGGAGTTCTCGGCGTTGCAAGCTCAGCGTCGAGAATTGCTCCCGCTGTGGGTGTCTACGGTGGCGCACATATCGGCGCACCAAATGGCCAAGCGTGGGGAGCAAATTTTACCTCAAAAAATTATGACACCTCGGGCGCTCCGCCCAAGCATGGGTACAACGGCCAAGTTTACGGCCTGGAAGTCGATGTCAATCTTGTTCCACCAGCAGCTGGCTGGGGAGGATCAAACGTCGACGGAATCTGGATCACGGGCGAGTGGTCGGCCAAAGCTGATGGACAAATGAACGCAGTCCATATTGGCGCGCAAGGTCAATCAGGATGGAAGAACGCGATCAAAACTGAGCACGGATCAGCAATCGAATTCGCCGAGATTGGTAAACTTGTGAAAATCGGTGCATCTCCATCGCAGATCATCCATCTCATATCGAGCGATGGCAAATCCGATTATCACACCTTAATTCAATCGGAGGCTGACGGATCCTTGAGTGTCAAGCCAAATTACTACGGGGCGCCGAAAAGCCTGATGGTGAGCAGCGCCGACCCGAACCGGTATGTTCGCCTCCATCCAATCGAAGGGGTTTCGACCCCAGCCGTCACCACACGATCGCTCCTGGTCGATCTCGATGGCAAGGGTGCAAAGCCGGTATACGTCGGACCGGCGAACAGCTGCGGTGCCGGCCACCGATGCTTGATGGTTCCGAACTGAGAGCGAGCAAGCCTGTTCCGCCGCGGTGCGCATCATCCCGAACGGCGCGACGGCGGCGTGCCGGCCACCGTCCAGCACGAGAAAAGCCTTCGATCGGAACGGATCCGGCTCTGGACGCCAATTCAAGATCAACCGCCTGGGCGGAAGCAGACCGGGCGCCCGGAGAAGAGCCTGGCAGGCCCATATGGCTTCGCCCGGGAATGCGCGCCATCAGCCAGATCCCGCATCGTCGCGGAGGCCGGCTCCCTGTTCCCGATCGTCGGACTCGTCCATGCGACCGTGACCGTCGCTCTCCTCGGCCAACTCTCGATGCTCCGGCCTCTCATCCGGCCTCTCACTCGTGTAAAAATCGCCTCGGCGCACCACCTCGCCGCCCGTGACCATCATGCTCAGATACGTGTTCAGCGTTCCCGGCGCGACGTCGGACAGCGGCCGCGTGATCTGAGCATGCGAGAGACCCTGCGGACCTGCGCTCTCCAGGAGCGCTTTCAATCGGCCTTTGGCAGAATTCGCGCGCGGTCCGCGGCTCCCACGCCCTGAGGCACGCGGGGCGCCTCGCGTCCCAGTGCTTGGCTACCGGCGAGACCCGATCGGTGCGGACCTTCGTCGAGGCAGCCTTCGCAAAGGTCGGTTGCACCATCGTGTGGAGCGGCCAAGGCGTCGATGAAATCGGGCGCGATGCACTAACGGGTGCGGTCCTGGTGCGCATCGATCCGCGCTTCTTTCGGCCGACCGAGGTCGACCTGCTGATCGGCGATGGAGCGAAGGCCCGAGCTGCCGACGCTACTTGACCGGCGCAGCCCGGTCCGCCTCCAGGATTGCTTCGATGACAGGCAGCAACGGCCCGAGCTTCGGCTTCTCGACCGGCTTCGTGCGCGTGTAGCCCGGCGGTAGAGAGAACCGGCACATCTTGGCCACCGTCTCGCGGCTCAGCCCAAACACCCGCGCTGCCTCGCGCCGAGAGTTGCCCTCGTTGAACACGAATTGCCGAACGGCCGCATAGACTTCCCCGGCAAACATCCTCGGCTCCTCTCGACAGAGAAGCCTTCCCACTGGCCGGATTTTACTCCGCCCGCATCAGCACGCCGCCGACGCTCCCGTGGATGGTTTTGTCACCGCCGTGCACATCTGACGCTAACGATTAAGTCATACGGCTTTTGAAAATCCGACAACTGCACCTTAGCTCCCCGAGACACATCGAGTGAAGACAGAGAGCCAGCAATCCTTTCAGCGAGGACGCATTCCTGACGACCTAGTCCATCATGGATACACGAGCGATTTGAATTAGCAATGATAAATCCACTAGTGGGCGAAGGTCCTCAGCGGGGTGTGACTATCGCAACACAGGTTTGAGAGTGACCTGCTAAGCCGCGAAAGCTCAGGCCATTCACGCTGCTCGCGGGCTGCGCGCGCCCAGCCGCACGATCTGTGGGCCCCGGATCTGCACCTAGTCGGCCGGAACGTGCCGCGGCCGGACGAGGAAGCCTAAAGCGAGAAATCCCGGCGTCGGCATGTCGCCGCTTGCCCTTCTGGGCATTTTACCCTTTAAGCACTCGCACTCTCTAAGGACCCTAAGATGCCAAACGATACATTAGCTCCTCCGGTCAAGCCATATCCGTCCTTTATTTGGCATTGCCACTATAAATTGGATAGAAATGTTGGGGAACTTGCGCGGCTAACCGGGCTCAAAAATCATGCCAGGAACGAGAAATCATTCAAAATAATCGCTACTTTATTAAGGCCGTGCAGCAGACTGCGCTCGGCGATGTCCTGACCGGCGTTATGTTGGCGCAGCTCTTCGGGCAGTTTCACGGCGGCTGCGGGCCACTATGAGCAGCTCACCCACTGGCATGTTCCGCTCGCTGCGGACATACAACTTCCGAATCTGGTCGGCTGGTACGTTCGTGTCCAACATTGGAACCTGGATGCAGCGCACGGCCCAAGATTGGCTCGTGCTCGCTGAGCTGACGCACCAGGACGCTTTGGCCGTCGGTGTGATCATGGGCCTGCAGTACGGACCTCAGCTCCTCCTACTGCCCTGGACCGGATATGCGGCCGACCACGTCGATCGGCGAAGGCTTCTCATGATCACGCAAGCGGTGATGGGAGGTCTCGCCCTGGGCCTGGGCATCCTGACCGTCTCGGGGCTTGTCCAGCTTTGGCACGTCTACGTGTTCGCGGTCCTTTTAGGCTGCACGACGGCCTTCGACGCACCGGCACGTCAGACCTTCGTATCGGATCTGGTCGACGACGCCGACTTGTCAAACGCGGTGGCACTAAACTCCACCTCATTCAATGCTGCGCAAATGATCGGGCCGGCCGTGGCCGGTGTTACCATCGCGGCTCTGGGATCAGGCTGGGCGTTCCTGATCAACGGCGCCTCGTTCATCGCCGTGCTGCTCTCGCTGTGCCTGCTCCGAATAGCGGACCTTCGCCGATGCAGCAGGGTAGCCTGTGCGCACGGCAAGCTGACTGATGGCTTCCGCTATGTGTGGACGCGCCCGGACCTTAAGGCGATTCTGTTCATGCTGTTCCTAATGGGAACGTTCGGGCTGAACTTCCCCATTTTCATTTCGACCATGGCGGTTGGTGTGTTCCATGCTGGAGCCGGCCAGTACGGGCTGCTGACCTCGGCCATGGCGGTCGGGACGCTCGCGGGTGCGTTGCTCGGGGCGCGGCGCCCTCAGCCTCGCTTCGTGCACCTGCTCAGCGGCGCTGCCGTTTTCGGCATCGGTTGCGCCCTAGCCGCGGCGATGCCCAACACATGGTTATTCGGCGGTGCCTTATGCCTGATCGGCATCTCGGCTCTCACCTTCACCACCGTATGCAACAGCCTGATACAGCTCTCGACCGATCCGGGCATGCGGGGAAGGATAATGGCGATTCGCCTTGCCATTGGGCTTGGTGGCATGCCGGTTGGCGCGCCGCTCGTCGGCTGGGTCGCGGATCAGTTCGGCCCACGCTGGGCGCTCGTCGTCGGGGCGGCTTCAGGATTTTCCGCTGCGTTGATCGCTTGGCTTCATCTCGCCGGAAGTCGGCAGCGAAGAATTCGGGACAACTCTTGATGGTTCCGGCGTTCATCTGTGCCTGATCAGCTGGTTGCTCTCAATAATTACGTGATATACTTAGGATCTGACCCATACGGCTTGACACAGAACTCCCGAGATAGAGGTCCCCGCGGCGGTGTGCCAGGCGGTCTCGCGAAACCCGTGCGCGAGGGCACAATTCGATGATGCCGCAGAGCAGAAGTGTTGCAGGATGCTGCCGCTCCGGCCCTACCTGGGTATATGAGCACTTCTGATTCGGTCTCTCCCTCTCCGAACGTTCTCGATGGAACCGCGAGCCCGTGAGCCTCTCGCCGGGCCCGCCGCCGTGCCCCGACTTCGGGCCCGAGGTCTAGATCGAGACCCTCGCCAACGCTCTTCGGCTCGCGACCGATCGCATGCATATCTGCGCAAGAGGCTGATCAAGAACCGACTGAACGATGGACATCGTTTGCGTTTGGCCACCGGTTTGCTACTGACTGCGGATGTCACTACGAACCATCCCCGCCTGCCTCAATCCACTCCGCGTCGCGAGTAGGCTCTGTGTCGCCCTACGCGGCTGTATGGCGTGAATCAGACGTGATTGGGAGGTCCGCACGAGCCTCGGAGGCCGGTTTGAACACGTTATCGCGTACTGTGCTGTGGGGCGGCCGCTATCACGGCCTTCGCCTACCAGAAGCCTCGGCACTGGAAGCTTATCGCCGGGTACGTTGCGCTCGCGGGCATGCTTGAGATCGCTCAAACCTGGGCTCCCGGGCGCACCTCTCAGCTCACTGACTTCCCCGCCAGCAGCACCGGTGCGGTTATAGTTGTCCTACTTGGGCGCGCGGCAATCAAGATCCTGACAGGATGGGCAGCAGGTCGAAAAGCCTGATTGCTCTCGGTAGTCGGCTGGCTCGGCTGGGACACTATCAAGCTGTTCAGGGTCCACCCTAGGAGCACAATTGATGCCTATGACGCTTTTCTATGCGCCACGCTCGCCCTTCGCCGCGAAGGTGCGTGTCTGCCTGGCTGAAATGGCCGGCGCGAAGGACGAAGTCGAAGAAGTGCCCGCCGATCCGTGGACAGATGAGACACTCCGCGCGCTGAACCCGCTCTGCAAGGTCCCGACGCTACGCCTCGACGCCGCCGCGGGCGGGGGTAACCTCTACGGATCGTCAGTGATCGTCCAGTACCTCGATGCTCGGTTCGATGGGAAGCTGGTCCCCACGGAGGGGCCAACTCGGTGGGACGCCCTGAGGCGGGAGGCGCTGGGAGACGGGCTGGCGGAGGCGGTGATCCGGCGCTTCGTAGAGGGGCTTGACCCCGATAACGCGCGCAGGGACAAGGTAATAGCGCGGCAGGAGGCTGCGATCACCGCGGTGCTGGACCACCTCGACGCAGAGGCCGCCTGGACAGAGAGTGCTCTCGATCTGGGTGCCGTTGCGGTGGGCACCGCGCTCCGCTATCTCACTGGCCGCTCTCCCGAGATCACCTGGCAGGCGGAACGCCCACGTCTCGCAGGCTGGTTCGGCCGCTTCATCACGCGCCCATCGGTAGCCACGCTCGGGTACTGAGGCGGGTTGCTAAGGTGAACGACCCGACGCCCGGCATGCGGCTGACCGCGGAGGACGCCGCCCTCGACCGTGCTGCTGTTCATGCTCGCTAACCCCTACGCCCGTGAGGCGCCCGCACAGGAGAATGCGCCCGAGGCGCAGCGGCGGACCGCAGTGACGATCGCGTAGGTCTTGTAGTCGCTCACCGAGGCGAAACAGCGGCGCGCGCACAGGTGGGCCCAGGAGAAGGCGGGGAGCATCGGGTCAGGCCTTCCGCGCTAGGATCGAGCAGATGAGGTCGTTGGGACCCGCGAGCTCGGATCGGACGGCGCCACCCGTCGCCTGGAGTCCTAAACGAAGAAGCCCACCGGAAGGTGTGCATGGTGTCGTCGGTCATCAGGCGCTCTCCCGGGTCAGGTTTGGTCCTTCGCAAGCTCAAGCTTGACCGTAAGAACCCCGGCGACCACCTTCGCAGCCGTGCGCCGGCGCGCTGCGTTATGCCAGGGCTCCACGCGCCGACTCGCTCAACGAATCTCCACCACGCCAGCGGATGCAAACTTGACCGGTGTGGGCGCAGCTCCACAGTCCGATACTCGTGATGGTGTTGATTAGCGTCAGCATCTTTGTTTAGGCCCCGCAAGCGGCATCGACGATCTCCCCAGCGAATTCAGCGCTCCCGCAACAACCCGGCTCTGACCTATCCAAAATATCGGTCGCTCCTCCCCTTGTGGATACGCCTAACGTGAGCCAAGCTTAGTTGATGAGGTATCCGCTGCATTCCCTGTAGGGCGGAACCGACTCGGCGGATGGACCGTTATTCTGAAACTGCGAGCTAGGCAGGAGTGAGTCTCGAGGGCGAACGGATGGTCCAGCTAAGTCGGATCGGCAGCTGTTGGTTGCATTGCGCGGCCTGACACTTGTTGCCTTTGCCAGGCTCGGGTTGATGCTTTGTGGTCGATAGGTCTTAGTATCCGTGTGGTTGGCTAGCGAGCACATTGGGACAGACGCTAGGAGTATAATGTGATGCGATATCAGATCAGTGACGCCCAGACTGGTATCCTCCTGTGGGAAGGAGATGCTCAGGGCGAAGAAGAGGCCTTCGAGGAGATGGCCCACGAGGCTGGTTTCCAGCGGTTCTCGGCCTTCAAGGACGTGGCTGGGAATACTGAATTCCTGATACGCAGGGTGTGAAGACGCCCTGCACACTTCTCCTGGCTCATGCTGTCCGAACGGCGTGCGTGTAGTAGGTCCAAGAGGAAGCCGGCAGCACTCTGCGCGGTTCGCCCGTAGGACTTCGCTCTGCTTGTCGACGATTGCGAACATAACTGGAACTGGCCTTGCAGGGCCGTATCCGTTACAGAACTATTATCTCCGTCCTGTCTCAATCCGGCGGTAGGAAGAGGTTCGGCTCCGCTGCAAAGCGCTCCTGTGCCCGGCCATAATCGTTTGGCTTACCGATATCGATCCAGTTGCAGGTTTCGTTGTAGCTCAAGACAGGCTGGTCGGCCTCGATCAGGCTCTTGATCAGATCTGGCATGTCAAAAAACGTGTTGACCGGCAGGTGGGGCCGGACCGCCTTTTTGGAGAGGACATAAAGTCCCATCGAGGCCTCAAAGCTAAAGATAGGCTTCTCGCGATACTCACGGATCAGATTGTCCTTGTCCACTGTCAGGGCGCCGTAGTCCGCCTGCATCGCCCGGCTCTGGGTCGCAATCGTCGCCGCTACTTGGCGCGCGATGTGCTGGCGCATCATCGCCCCGAAATCGAGGTTGGTCAGGAGGTCGCCATTTGAGACCAGGAAGTCGTCAGACAGGGCGTCGAGGTTGGCAGTAATTGGACCACTGGTACCGAGTGCCTTGTCCTCTACACTGTAGGTAATCTTGAGGCCCAGGCTTGACCCATCCCCAAAGAACGAGCGAATGAGGTGATGCAAGTGGTTTACCGCCAGGATGACTTCGCTAATACCGTGATGTTTCATCTGCCGGAGCAGTAGCTCCAGAATCGGCATCTCGCCGATCGGCATGAGGGGCTTCGGGATCAGAGCCGAGTAGGGCATGAGCCGCGTGCCCTTGCCGCCTGCCAGTACAATGGCTTTCATTGGTGCGTCCCGCCCTCACACGACGTAGGTGTCTGCGTCACGTCGATTCGGGTTTCGTCGGAAGAAGTCGATCGTCCGCGCGAGCCCCTCCTCCAGCTTGATAGCCGGCGCCCAACCAGAGGCGGCGAAGAACCGCCGATTATCCGAGACTAGGCGGCCGACTTCGCTCTTCTCCGGCCGCAGACGCTGTATGTCGGTAACGATCCGGGCGCTGGATCCCATGAGCCGCAAGATCATCTCGGCGACCTCCCCCACTGACTGGCCGGATCCGACGCCGAGGTTGTAGGTCCCGCCCTCCAGCCCGGGGGTGGTAGCGGCCGCCAGAAAGCCCGCTGCTGTGTCAGCGACGAAGGTCAGGTCGCGCACCGGGCTCGTTGCCCCGAGCTTGATCTCGCCGCCGCGAAGCGCCTGCCCGATCACCGTCGGGATGAAGGCCCGGGCCGACTGCCGGGGGCCGTAGGTGTTGAAAGGACGCACCGTCACAACCGGCACGTCAAAGGAGCGGTAGTAGCTCTCGGCGACCTTGTCAGCGCCGATCTTGGAGGCGGAGTACGGCGACTGACCCTGGAGCGGGTGGACCTCGTCGATAGGTACATACTGCGCCGTCCCGTAGACCTCGGAGGTGCTGGTGTGAACCACACGCTCGACGCCGACGCGCCGTGCTGCCTCCAGCACGTTCAGGGTGCCCTCAATGTTCGTCCTCACGTAGCTGCGCGGCGCCGTGTAGGAATAGGGGATTGCGATCAGCGCCGCGAGGTGCAGCACAATTTCCTGGCCCTCGACGAGGCTAAGCACAAACTCGGGGTCGTTCACGTCGCCGAACACAATCCGCATTCCAGCGGTGAGATCTGGGTCGGCATCGGCCAAGTTGGCGAGGTCGCGGGCGGCATTGTAGTGCAGGAGTGCCGTCACCTCGGCCCCGCGCCGGACCGCCTCCTCCGCGAGGTGGCTGCCGATGAAGCCGCCGGCTCCGGTGATGAGTATGCGCTTGTTCTTCATGCGGCTTCAGTTTCCTGAGCGGTGTCGGGGGTGGCTCTGGCCCAGTCAGCGCGGAACGTCTGTGCGAGGCCGTCTGAGAGTGTGACGGCGGGCCGCCAGCTGAGGGCAGCGGCGGCTAAGTCATTGGCGCAGACCAAACGGTCCGCCTGTGCCGGGAGGCCGGAGCGAGCGCTAAGCGTCACCGGCGTGCCGTTCCGCACCGCCCGGATAGCGGCCTCGGCAAGCTGCCGGATCGAGACGCCCTCGCCAGAGCTGATGTTGATAGCGCAGCCCGAAGGCGGCGCCTCGGCCGCGGCGGCGGCCAGGATAGCCTGTACGACATCGTCTACGAAGACGAAGTCTCGGACCGGGTCCAGGGTCTGAAGCGTAATCGCGTCGCCGGCCGCGAGCTGCGCCAGGATCGCCGTGACGACAGTAGCGGCCTGCTGGCCGGGGCCGTAGATGTTAGAGGGCCGCAAGCTGACGGCGGAGAACCCATCCTCAGCGTAGGCCCGCACCAGACCCTCGGCCGCGATCTTTGAGGCGGCATAGACCGTGCGCCCATCTACCGGGTGGGTCTCGTCAACCAGCAGACTGTCGGACCGGCCGTAGACCTGGGCCGTGCTCAGGTGCACGACGCGCCGCACCCGCCCGCGGGCGCAGGCGGTGAGCAGGTTGAGCGTTCCAGCGACGTTGCAAGCAAAGTAGTCTGGCGCCTCGTTGAACCGGCCGCCAGCTTGGGCCTTGGCGGCGAGGTGGAGCACGGTGTCAGCCCCCGCAAGCGCAGCCTCAACGGAGCCGGGGTCGCGCAGGTCGCCTGTGCGCACCGCGACGGAGGGGTAGCGGGCCCGCAGGTCGGCTCCGCACGCCACGTCGGGATCCCGCAGCAGAACAACGATCTCCGCCCCCGCCCGGTCGAGCGCCGGTAGAACACGCCGACCCAAAAAGCCGGTCGCACCCGTCACCAATACGCGCCGGCCGGTCAGGCCTTGGCATGCCGCTTTCATGGCGTCGCTCCTGGCAGGTGACAAGGGCCACCACCTGCCACTCGCAATGGCGAGGCAGCCGCCTCGCGTCTCGGGAGCCTCGTTGCAAGTGATGTCGGCCCGCCGACGAATGTCGCTTCGACCAAAGGCAATCCCGTTCTCCTCCGGAGCGTTGCCTCGTGCTTCTGAGCATTGAGCACGTTGTTAATCTCGGTTATTCCACGTCTTGGGGTTACGGCGTTTGCGGTCTTCACGGACAGACTCCGCCTGAAACAGGAATGGTGAGCACCATCTTGCGCAGGAATGCCGCGTAGGTTTCGTCATCGACGGCCGTCCGGATGGATCCGCCGTCCCGCCAGCACCAGGCCGTGCGGGTGGCGTCGACGAGCACGGAGCCGGTGCGGGCGAGTCTGCCCCAGAGGTCGGCAAGGACGAGGGTTCCGAGGGACGTGTCGAGCGGCGGCATCGCCGCTCGCCGCAGGAGATGACCAGGGCCCAAGCTCCCGGCGGGATCGGCCGCCAGGGTCCGGTGGTCGGCCGCCCGGCCCGGGTTCTCCAGGATGGGACGTCCCGTCTCGTCCACCTGCCACCACTCGCCGAGAGCCGCCACTGCCATAGGTTCGGCGTCAAGCCGCGCCCGGAGCCGTAGGATCGCCTCGGTGTCGAGACACTCTCCCTCGTTGAGGAAGCACACATAATCGCCGGACGCGGCAGCAAGTCCCCGGGCGAAGGCCACGGCGGCGTCCCCGCCTTGCGTAATGAGCCGTGCTGCGGGGTAGTAGGACTTCACGGCGGCGGCAATCTCCGAGCGGGCCACAATGTCGTCGTTGACCACAATTACCCCTAGGGGAGCAGAGCCACCGCGAAGTGACAGGAGCGTCAGGGCAAGCGACCGCCCGCCCCGCGTCGCCCGGACGACCACATCGACACTCGAGGTCGGCGCCCGCGGTGGCAGTGTGCGCCAGATCCGGGCCGGCGCCTGGTCGAGCGGGGATAGGGCACGCATCCGCTCCACTTGGCCCGCGTCAACCGTGGGCGACGAGGCGGGCGCAGCGGCGAGGAGATCGGCAAGGAAGTTGTCGCGTGGCCGTGGCCAGGGCTTCTCCAGGAGGGCAGCCCGCAGGCGCCCCGTCGCGCCCTCGTAGTCCTCCAGGATTGTGCGGAGCTTTTCCACCGCATCGTCCAAGTCATCCGGGCTCATGATCGGCGGGGCGATTTCAGGGTGGTGCTCGCGCAAGAACTCGGCTGCCCCGGCACGATCGGTGAGCACGATCGGGCACCCGGCTGTCAGCGCCTCCACGGCCACGTAGTTGAAGGCGTCCGAGCGGGACGGGATTACTACAACCGAGCGTCCGCGATAAGCGCGCGACCAGAGATCGCCAATGGGTATCTCGCCAAGATACTGGACATCAACGCTGCGCTCGCGGGCGAGCGCGAGGAGGGTCTCCGACCAGCGCGGCCCACTCGTAGCCCAGGTGTTGTCTGGGCCGCATAGGTAGCATTTCCCATAGAGGTGCCGGGGAATCCGGGCCACCATCTCGATGAATAGGTCGGGCCCCTTGTTGCGGTCGAGCCGCCCCACACACCAGAGGTCGGGCGGCCCCGCTCCGGGAGGCGCCGGGTCTGGAGGCGGCAGAGCGTCAAGGGCGTCGTGCATCTCGACGATGCCGGAGGGCACTGTGCCCATGTTCTCTGCGGCATGAAGGTTCGAGATCGTGTAGCTGGCGTCGGCTGCCGCAATACAGCGCCGCTCGATTGCCTCCAGGCGCGCGACCACTTCAGCGCCGGTCTCCGACGCGTATGCGTTCCGGTTGCTCACACTCACCCAGCCGACCATCCCGAGCGAAATCCTGCGGACCACAATCCCGAAGGCCGAAAAGATTGGCCGCACGAGATGGCAGACTGGGAAGAACGACGGAACCTCGACGAGGTCCAGGAGCTGGCCCTGGAGCGGCACGGCAATCTGCGCCAGGAGCATGGCGAAGTGCCGTTCCTCGCCGGATTCGAGCTGCAGCGCATCGAGGAGGTCGACCGGGTACCAGAATCGGTCAAAACCAAACGGATGCGCATTGGTCGGCAGGTGGCAGCGGAACTCGGCCTTCAGATCTGGCCCCCGGGACGGGTAGAGGCACGTCCAAGAGGGATGTCGCTCAACCATCCGACGATAGAAGGTCTGCCCGCCTCCGAGGGCGGAGAAGAAGTCGAAATCGGCGATGAGGACCCGCATGTCGGCGCTCGGTATCAATGGGCCTGGTCGTTTGTTCAGGGCGCGGGCTGGAGGTCGAGAGGTGCCTGGGTCACGAGGCGACCCGTTCCGGCTCGTTCTTCGAGCGTGCCCAGGAGAGATACTCAACGGGGTAGAAGGCGGGTGGCTCCGGCGCACTGCTCGTGGACGGCAACGCCAATCGTGTCTCATGCAGACGCAGCATGATGGCGAGCCAATCCTCGCCCGAGCTGCTCTCTGGCAGGAGCCAAGTGAAGGCCCGACCAGAGAGGCGCTCGGGATAGGCGCCCGCTGTCGTTGCCAGAAGCGGCAGGCCCTGGAGCATCGCCTGTGAGATAAGAAAGTCGTAGGGCTCTCGCGCGGGCTCGGGGAACCAGCCGAGATGTGGCCTCAGCGCGCAGATCATCCGGTTGAGGTTGATGCCCTCAGGAGGGCCGAGCCAGATCAGATCGGCACTGTCTGCCGGGCTCTCGTCGCCGAGCCGGTAAAACTGGATTGGATGCCCCCCGGAACGCGCGAGCCGAGCTGTCCGGACTACCGTCGCTCGAGCAACGGAATCCAGGAAGCCCCAGACGAGGACGCGCAGTGGGTCTCCATCGAAGATCCGAGCCGGATGCACCCGGAACGCCTCCGGGCGCGTTGCTTCCGGGGTCAGGCCGAGATGGACCTCGCGCCCCGGCCGCATCGCCTGCAACCGTTCCGCGACGGCTCGGCTGCAGGCGACGAGCCGGTCGGCGGCCTGGACAGTGGTGGACAGTCCGGTCGCCGGAACACTCTCGACCAGGCAGGTCACGTCGTGCGGGCAGCCAAAGGCGGTGAGCGCCGCTGGCGCGACCTCCCACTCGAGCGTGGTTGCCAGGACGTCGATCCGCGCGATCGCAAGCTGCCGGAGTGCCTCAAGGATTGGGTCTACGGCTGGAAGCGTGACGGCGACCGCGTCAGTGAGATCCGGGCTGCGCGTCATGAGCAGGCGGTCACCGGATGTCCAACCGATCAGCGCGTTAACCCGCCTGGCCGCCATGCGCTGCAGCTGGCCGGCATAGGCCGCCGCGAAGGGCGTCGGTTGGTCGAGCAATAGGAGAAGCGTCGGGCGGCTCGGATTGAGTGACCGCGCCAGCTCGCCCAGCTCGTGCACTTCAAACCGCTGTCGCTCCGTGCGGGACGCGCCGAGCCTGCCCCCGAGAGGAATTGCGTCGATCTCGTCCCTTGGAAGCGTACGGATCCGGTCATGCCGGAACCGGAAGGCGCGGAGATGGTCGAAGTCGACGAGATGGTGGCGCAGCGCCGTCCCGTCCGTCGATCGGGCCAGGAGGTAGATTGCGCCGTCATCCGCCCGGATTAGGCCACTGCCGGGTCCGAGGTCGGGGCCGACAGGGATGGCCGCCAGATCGACGTCGGCGATGCCTTCGCTCTCATCGAATAGCGTCTCGTAGACCTCGGGGGCTGTGATGTGGTGGCGGCTGCTACCGTATACGAGCCAGATCTCGGGGCGGCCCGCGGCCCTGACTCTGCGGCCGTCAAAGTCTGGAGGAGTGACGTTCATCGCGAACCCTATCGGCTGCTCCCGACCCACGCCGCAGCGCCGGGGTCGGGGTCGAACGCGCTCACCATCCCGAGCGCATGCGCGAAAGCGCCGCGGCCGCTCTCGCAACGCGCGACGGCGCGTGAGAGCGCGCCCCTGCGGATCATCAGGCCGTCCAGTGCGCGGAAGGCTGTCGGAGCTCCACCCGGGGAATGAATCGCGGTCACGTCGAGGTTGGGTCGCCTGGCCAGCCGCGCGGCAGCCCGCAGCAGGTCCCCTTCCCTCGCCCCCGACGACACGAAGGCGATTGGGTCGGCGTCAATCGAAGAGAGAATCTCCTCGACCATCGACCGGAGATCGCCGGCGAGCTCGATGACCGGGAAGCCCGCTTTGCGGCCGAAGTCCGGCGCAAACGCAGCAAAGCGGTCGAACTGCGGCTCCAACACACCGACGACCACGGCGCGGATATCAAGCCCCGACGCCCGGACCTCGGCCAACGTCACGAGCGCGTCGCGTGAATTGGACGCGAGGACCGCTACGCCGACGGTCACGTCGGCGGCGAAGCGCGCAACGAGGCGCGGCACTCCGGCTTTGGCGCCCTCGTAGCCGGTCGTCTGCACGAAATTGGCGGCCCGATCCAGGAAGGCGAGGGTCGAGCCGCCCTGGTCCCGCATGGTCTCCGGCGCCAAGCTTTCCAGCATGCTCATCCAGAGAAGGCTTGCCTCCTCAAGGTGGCGGGACGTCCGCGACCCCTGGCCCTCGTGGACGCGATGCCGGACGAGGTATCCCGGCACGTGCACGAAGCGGTGATGCTGCGCAAATCGGAACCACAGCTCGTAGTCCTGCGTGGTCGGCAACCCCTCGTCGAACGTGCCGTGGCGTGCGAAGCACTCCCGCGGAACGATGACCGCACAACCATTGATACGTCCCTCCAGCGTCGACCAGAGCGAGGCGCGGTCGGAATACCCCTCCCCGACCCTGACCTCGGTAAGAAGTGAACCGTCCCCGCGGATCACCGCGTAATCGCCGAACACGATGACCGTGTCCGGCTCGGCCAGGAGCGCGCCCATCTGGATCTCGACCTTCCGAGGATCGTAGAGGTCGTCGTGGCTGAGCCAGCTGATATAGCGCCCTCGCGCCCCCGCAATGCCCCTGTTCAGAGCCGAAGCGACACCGCCGTTCTCCTTCCAGATATAGCGGATCCGGTCGCCAAAGGAGCGGCAGGTCCGGGCGGTCTCGCCATCGTCGGTGGAGCCATCGTCGACGACGAGGACCTCGACATGCGGCCAGGTTTGAGCGAGCGCGCTCTCAATCGCCTGCGACAGGAAGTATCCGCCGTTGTAAACCGGTATGATGATCGTCACGAGATTGGGATTCGGCATCACGCGCCCTCCCACGCCGGGGTGGCACTGGCCAGCATCTCGCGGTAGTACGCGACGGCCCGGGCGCCATTGCGGGCAGCGCACCAACGCTCCTCCACCACCCGCCGGTTGCGCGACGCCGCGGCGTCGACGAGGCTGTCGTCGGTCGCGGCGCGGGCGATCGCATCGGCCAGCCCCCGCACGTCGTGGGGGCTGACGAGTATGCCGTCGATTCCGTTCCGTACCCACTCGCAGGCGCAGGAGGTAGTTCCCTGAATCGGGAAAGCGCCTAGGGTCATGGCCTCGAGCAGCGTCGTGCTGATTCCGTCCGAGATGCCCATGCCGACGACCACCCGTGCCTCGCCGATGCGGCGCAGGGCTTCTGCGTGATCTGCCGCGTAAGGCAGAATTTCGATGTCGAGCCCGTCCTGGGCCGCGAGCGCCTCCGCCATCTGCCTGACGGGCGGTGTGGCGAAGAGGATTCGGATCCGGAGATGCCGGACCGCAGGGGCGACGAGGTGCAGCGCCGAGAGGATGTGGAGGCCGCGCCCCGCCCAGCCATGATAGCCTTTGACCAGGAGCGTGGTGCGGCGCGACGGCGGCGCGACATCGCTCAGGGACGTCATCCGGCCGAAGTCGACTCCCCCCGAGGCCGGAAGGGGTTCGAACGCGCGTCCGACGAGCCCCAGGCTTATCGCCAGGGAGACATCCCGTCGGCACTCGGCCAAGTAGCCGTCGAGATTACGCATGACCTCAACCAGCACCGGCCGGTGCTCGGGCAGCCGCTCGTAGAGGTAGAGATCGCTGCCCCAGTTGGAGA
This sequence comes from Methylobacterium nodulans ORS 2060, assembly GCF_000022085.1. NCBI lineage: Bacteria > Pseudomonadati > Pseudomonadota > Alphaproteobacteria > Hyphomicrobiales > Methylobacteriaceae > Methylobacterium > Methylobacterium nodulans. The sequence continues at coordinate 4,356,876 of NC_011894.1, read as the reverse complement.
GCAGCCACGGCGGCATATTGGCGCCAAGGCGGCGCTTCGCTGCGAGGGCGAGATAGCCTGCCCGCTGGACCTCTAGCGTATGCAAGATGTCTGGGTGGAAGGTCCGGATCGCCGCGACCAGTTCACCGGGCATTGTCATCCCGGGATGCCACGGCATGTGCAGCGGGCTAGGCATCCGCTCGACTGCCGGTGTGTCGGCGTCCCAGGTCCGATGACGAGCCGACCCGTCCAGCATCGCCGGAGCTACAACGCCGACCACCCCCGGGGCCAGAGCGTCGAGATCCTCCCGCTTCGACACGTGCGACCAGGGTGCAAGGCCCGCTTCGAGCGATTCAAGATCGACCGGGACCACAACAATCCTCGCCCAGCCGCCACGGACCGCGGAGACCCAGCGCGAAACGTGGACGCTGTTCTGCATGCCGACGATCATGATCACCGGCAGCTGCCGCCCGGCGCGGGCGGAGGTGGGTCTCGGGCTCGTCATCTGACTGCCCTCACAATGTGACGCGCGAGGATTGCTGGGTCGTGCGCGGCCTGGAGCAGACGAAGGCGATCCGGGTCAATCGCAGCCTCGTCGGGGAACTGCAGTGCAACCAAAAGCGGCACATCGAAGAAACGAGCTTCTGCCAGATGAAGCCCCGTCGTGGCGCGAAAGCGAACCGCCGCATACAGGCGAGCTCCCCGAAAGATCGATGTGTTCTGCACAACGTCGCGTTCTGATACTGGGGCGACGTCCAGACCTGTATCCCACCGCAGCAGGGCGATTGCCGCTATCACAGCGGGCTGAGACGCATCGAGGACTCGGATAGTGCAATTCAGGAGGTCAACAGAGCAGTGATATAGAGCGGAAATCAAGAACAATGCACGGCCTTCGCCGTCCTCTACACCATCAAGAAGGACCAACTTTTTGCGCTCCACGATACAACACTCAATTCTTATTAATGAAAAGACTTGCCAAAAGACCTAGCGATCGGCAGGTCAAAATCGTGGCACATCGTCTAGCAAAAGGTCGCACTGCTGCCAAGGTGAAATGTACAGTTGCACGATGGCGCGGCGTGAGAGTGCCAGCCCAACCGCCACGCGGGCCGCGCCGGGTCCATATGCCGCTTCCGGGCTAGAGCGCGCTCCCCGCCGAAGTGGACACCGATTTGGCGCAAGGGAGCACGAAAAATCAAAGACTTGAGAGCCGTGGCTGGCTCAACCGAAACGGCCACGGCTCTAAGCATCAGCACCCTCCTGGAATCACCGCCATCCCGACCACTCATACCGGCGCGCGATTGGGGTGACTCGGTGAGGTGTTCCCTCGGCACGGCACGGCTGATTCAGTTGGCTCCTGCTTGGGCGGGAGGTCGGAATTGGACGCGGTTTGCTGATTCGGGAGGACGTCGCGACGCCGGCTGTGCTGAGACGGCTGGCGAGGAGGGAGCCGCGCCAGTCGACAGCGCAGCGGAGGCTCGCGGTCGCCCATGCGCTGGAAGGCCTGAGCCGGGCCAGGGCGGATGGGATGGTGCGCCAAGCCCTGCGCGACGCGGTGATCCGGTTCAACGCCGAGGGGCTTGCGAGGCTGGGTGATCGTCCGCGCGGCCACAGGCGGGAGATCCTGAGTGCGGGCGAGCCAGCGGGGCTGGTGCATCGGATCCGGGTCGGGCCGGACCCGGAGCGGGGCGAGCCGTCGCGCTGGACACGGCCGGGTCTCTGCCGCTTCATCGAGACACGGTTCGGCAAGACCATGGGCCCGCAATCCATGTCGCGGGTGGTGCACCGGCTCGGCCTGTCAAAGCAGAAGGCCAGGCCCGTTCACCCGAAGTGCGATGCCCAGGCCGCGCAGGCCTTCGCCAAAGGGGGCTACGCACCGCCATAGCGGCGGCGGCCCAAGCCCATCCGGACAAGACGATCACGCTCTGAGTCATGGACGAGGCCCGCGTCGGTGAGACGAGGCCGGACCGGCCATCGCGGGTGGGTGCGCGGCCAGCGCTTGCCAGGGCTGTGCGACAAGCGCTTCGCCTGAGCCTACATCTTCGCGGCCGTGCGGCCCGCCACAGGTGAGGACTTCGCGCTCGTGCTGCCGCGCGTCTGCACTCAGGCCATGGACCGCTTCCTTGCCGACTTTGCTGCGAGCATCCCGGCCGACACCCACGCTGGCATGGTGCTGGACGGTGCCGGCTGGCACGACCCGCGTTCGGGAACAGTCCCGCCCAACCTCACCCTCGTGCCGCTGCCGCCCTACAGACCCGAGCTGGACCCGGTCGAGCGCGTCTGGCTCTCCCATCGGCTCCTGACCGACTACGAACCCGTGGTCGACGCTTGTTGCCGGGCCTGGACCGCCATCACCAAAGAAACCGGTCGCATCAAGTCCCTATACGCCTACCCATACCTGGAACAGATCAGTTCATAAGCGCGGCGGTATCAACCCCTCTCGCGCCCTTTATAGGACGGGCTCTGAGGGTCCGGTGTCTGCTGCAGCATCACAGCCTCGGACCGCGCCGGCCGATCAGGTCGAGACAGAATCCCGTGGGCCAGCAACGATGAGGCGACCATCCAGCAACTGGCTGAGCAATTCGGTGCCCATCTCCAGACCGTCTACGGCTGGCCCCGCCGGGGCCGGATCACCGGCCGTCAGGCCAAGGTAGGCACCAGCGCATCTGGCTCATCGGCCGCGCCAGGTCTCAACACGAACCGGCGATCGAAGCGCGTCACAACACTTAATCAAGGTCGCCCTTGCCAAGCTGAAGGCGCTGCTGTGTGCGAGTGCGGCCGAACACGCGAGCCCCTGTGACAGAGCACATAGGCAAATTTTGCTTACCTCACGCCAGAGGAGTGTGTCAACCATTCCGGAATTGCAGCGGCGATGCAACATAAACCAAATTTATACCAGACATAAAAATGCAATTTTGGTCATAAGCAGCATCCATGGCGCCATGATCCATTTTTATAGCTAACATATCAAATTATTACTGAGATAAATAGAAGAAATTTTAATGAAAACCCTGTTATGTCGTTGTATCTTCTCTCATCTTGAGCTAAAATCCTCCAGAATAGCAAAATAGATGTGGATGTATTCAGGTGGGATCGGCGCTCGACATGGCGGCGTAGGATGGCTATAGGGCAGCACGAATCCAAACGAGTGACCAATGCGCATTCTGGTTCTCGGTGCTAGGGGCATGCTCGGCCGGGCCTGCCTAAGTATCCTCGCTCCGTCTCCTGGCTTTGAGGTCCACGGGTCCGTACGCGGAGCCGCCCCGCACGATGTGCCGCCCGGTGCAGGAATCATCGCGGGCATCGACGTCCTCAACACCGATCACCTCGCTGGCGCGATCCGGCGGGTCAGGCCGCAGGTAGTGATCAACGCCGTCGGCGTCATCAAGCAGTTGAGCGCGGCTCACGACCCGCTCGAGGCCGTGCCGATCAACACCCTGCTACCGCACCGACTTGCCGATCTTTGCGAACTCGCGGGGGCGCGCCTGGTCACGGTCAGCACGGACTGCGTCTTCGATGGCAAGAAGGGCCAGTACACCGAGGCAGACCGCGTCACGGCGACGGATCTCTACGGCCTGTCGAAGCATCTCGGCGAGATCACCGGCCGTCAGCACGTCCTGACGCTGCGCACCTCCATCATTGGCCGCGAGCACAGTTCGGCGAACGGCCTCCTCGAGTGGTTCCTCAGGTCCGGACCTGTAGTGAGCGGCTATCGTCACGCGGTATTCTCAGGCTTCCCAACCGTTGTTCTTGCAGAGATCATCCGTGACTACGTCCTGCCGCGACCTGATTTGCACGGACTCTATCATGTGTCGTCGGACGCGATCAGCAAGTTTGACCTTCTGAAGCTGATCGCCGGAGTCTACGAGATCCGGAAGACGATCGAACCGGTAGCAGAGCCGCAGATCGACCGCTCGCTCAACTCCGACCGATTCCGGAGCGAGACTGGCTTCGCGCCAGCGGCGTGGAAAGACATGCTCGTGCACATGCGGGCGCTGCAAGGATGAAGGGTGGACGAACGGGATGCTCTCGGGAAAGACGCTACTGATCACGGGCGGCACGGGCTCCTTCGGGAATGCCGTGCTGGCCCGCTTCATGAAGACTGACGTCCGCGAGATCCGGATCTTCAGCCGTGACGAGAAAAAGCAGGAAGACCTGCGGCACCTCTACAACGACCCGCGGATGAAGTCTTACATAGGCGACGTCCGTCAGCCGGGCAGCCTCGATGACGCGATGCGAGGCGTCGACCTGGTATTTCACGCCGCGGCGCTCAAGCAGGTGCCGTCATGCGAGTTCTACCCGATGGAGGCCGTGCGCACGAACGTTCTGGGCACCGACAACGTGCTCAACGCGGCTGTCCGGAGTGGCGTGCAGCGGGTCGTCCTGCTGAGCACCGACAAGGCGGTCTACCCGATCAACGCCATGGGCCTGAGCAAGGGCATGATGGAGCGGATCGCGATCGCCAAGGCCCGGACCCTGCTGCCGGGCGAGACGGTGCTGTGCATCACCCGCTACGGCAACGTGATGGCCTCCCGCGGCTCAGTCATCCCGCTCTTCGTCCGTCAGATCAAGGAGGGGCGCGACCTCACCGTGACGGACCCAACGATGACGCGGTTCATGATGTCGTTGCCCGACTCGGTCGACCTTGTGCTCCATGCCTACGAGCACGGCCAGCAGGGCGACATCTTCGTGCAGAAGGCCCCGGCCAGCACCGTCGGTGACATCGCGATGGCCCTGCAGCGGATCTTCGAGGTCAGACGGCCCATCCAGATCATCGGGACGCGCCACGGCGAAAAGCTCTACGAGAGCTTGGTCTCGCGCGAGGAGATGGTGCGCTCCGTCGACACGGGCGACTTCTATCGCATCCCGGCCGACGCCCGCGACCTGAACTATTTGCTGTTCACCTCGCAGGGCGAAGCCGACATTAGCAACACGCAGGATTTCACGTCCCACAACACCCGCCGTCTAACACTTGATGAGACAGTGGAACTGCTGCTCAAGCTTGACTACATCCGGGGCGAGCTCGGCAGCAAAACCGTCCGTTCAGAGGGGTTTTGATCTTGCGCCGGATCATGACCATCCTTGGAACTCGTCCCGAGCTGATCAAGATGAGCCGGGTTCTCGCGGTGCTCGATGCCACTTTCGATCACATCCTGGTGCATACGGGTCAGAACTACGATTACGAGTTAAACCAGATTTTCTTCGACGATCTCAAGATCCGCAAGCCAGACTTCTTTCTGGACGCGGCGGGCGAGAACGCGATGGTGACAATCGCCAACGTGCTCGTGCGCGCTCACGCGCTCTTGGAGCAGGAGCGGCCTGAGGCGGTGCTGATCTACGGCGACACTAACTCGGGGCTTGCCTGCTTGCCGGCCAAGCGCCTCAAGATCCCGATCTTCCACTTCGAGGCCGGGAACCGCTGCTTCGACGCCCGGGTCCCCGAGGAAATCAACAGGAAGATCATTGATCACACCAGCGACGTGAACTTCGTGCTTACGGAGCACGCAAGGCGCTATCTGCTGGCAGAGGGGCTGCCAGCCGACCGGGTAATCAAGTCCGGTTCTCATATGCCGGAGGTGCTTGATCACGCCAGGGCCGGCATCGCGGCCTCCACCGTAAGGGAGCGGCTGGGACTGGAGGAGGGACGATACGTCCTGGTCAGCGCGCATCGCGAGGAGAACGTCGATCAGCCTGCCAAGCTCGCGGCCCTTGTGGAGGCCCTAGGCCGGATCGCGGCGGAGTACAGAGTGCCCGTCATCGTATCGACACATCCCCGCACCCGGGTCCGCATCAAGGCGGCGGGCCTGAGCAACTCTGCAGAGGATGTGCGGCTGCTGCCGCCGTTCGGCTTCTTCGACTACGTGCGGCTTCAGCAGGATGCCCTCTGCGTGATTTCGGATAGCGGCACGATCAGTGAGGAGGCAGCCCTGCTCGGCTTCCCGGCCGTAACCCTGCGGGACGCCCACGAGCGCCCGGAGGGGCAGGATGCCGGCGCCGTCACGGTGGTATCCCGGCTCTCGGTCGACGTGATTCTCGACGCGATTCGGGTGACGCTCGCGACCCATGGCGACCGGAATACGGGTGCGCGGAGGGTTCTGGACTACGAGGCCGGCCGCGTCTCTCAAACTATCGCTCGGGTGATCTCGGGCTACATCGACATGGTCAATCGCGTAGTCTGGTCAAAGCCACAGTAGGTCACCCCGCTCGCGCTCAGGTCAGCGGCGCCCCTCGCTCGATCTGCGCGACTACATCGTCCGCGACGCCATAGACTTTCCGCCAATCGAACTTGAGGCGGCGGAAGGCCTCCTCGGATGTGAACCAGTGGCGAATCGCCATTCCGCCCGGGTCCACAGCCAGCAGGTAGATAGCATGGTCGCCGTCCGCACGGATCAGGCCCGTGCCCGGACCGAGTGGCGGTCCGACGGGGAGGTTCATCGCGGCCTCGTCGACGGCAATCCCGTTCGTGTCGGCGAAGAGGCCGTCATAGACGTCCTGGTCGACGATGTGACGGCGTTCGCTGAGAAGCACGAGCCAGATTCCCGAGCCGTCGGGCGCGGCAAACCGGCGGCCTTCCAGATCTGGCTGTTCCAACATGATTGTTCGGCTGTTGCAGTGCTGAAGCGGCTCTCGGGCAGGTTCACCGATGCGCGTCGCCTCATTGAGCTCCGGTCGAGCTGCGGTCGATCCCGCCCGGCGGCTGTGGAGCGGATCGGCAACGACGAAGGCAGCGACCTGCGCGGCCTCCTCTTCCGAGGGCGGGCCGGCGGGAGCCGCCGGCGGCAAATCGACTGCTAAGATGTCACAGCTGGCGGCGATCCCAATCCAGAACAGCCAGTCGGAGGCTGGCCCCGGAGGGAAGCGGTGACCCGCCGCGACGAGGGAGCGATGGATCATCGCGCCCGTCGTGGTCACGAGAGGCCGGTCGAGGATGGCGGGGTAGAGGCGCGGCCGGGATGGGTCTGCGACCGGCGAAGCGTGGCTCGCGACGACGCCTGCTTCCTGCATCGCGTCCACCTGCTGAGTGATGCGATCGCTTGCCCAAACCTGCCGTGCATCCGCGAAGACGATGTATTCGCCCTTCGCCGCGTCGAGCACCCGATTGCGGCCGCCGGCAATGCACCGCACCCGCGGGTCGAGGAGGAAGTCGTGGAATTCCCGCGAGGCGCTGCCGGTTTCCTCTGCAGCGATGATCACATCCAGGCGGCGATGCGTCTGCCGCAGGAGACCCTCGATTCCGCGCGACTCCAGGTCGGCGGAGTCGATCCCGGTGACGACGACCGAGACCAGCGTGTCCTCGACCGCCGCCGCAGCCCGCTCGGCGGCATAGAGCGCCGCTTGCCGGTACGGCGTGTGCCCGAGGTGACGCGCCATCGCGGTGAAAAACTGCCGGGTACTACCGAACAGCTGCGTGCGCTCGACTGCGCTCCGCGCATCGACAAGATCCATCCAGAGGCGGTTGCTCTCCTGCGTCGCTGCCGGCAGGTGGCTCTCCTGGCCCGGATGGATCCGATAGCGGACGAGGCGCTCGGGCTGCAGGAAGAAGTCAGTGACCCGCACGACGCGATTCCACATCTCGTAATCCTGCGTGTAGCGCAGGCGGGTGTCGAACGGACCGCAGGCCCGCATTACCTCGGCCGGGATCATCACTGTGCAGCCGTTGATGTAGCCGGTCATGAGCGCCAGCAGAGGCGCCCGACGCAGCGGCGCCGGGTCGAGCTCCACCTCCCGGATTAGATTTCCGCTGGGACCGATCAGGCTGTAGCCCGAGCAGAGCGCCGCATCGGGACGCGCTAGGGCGGTGTGAAAGGCGAGCTGCGCCTCGATCTTGTGCGGCTCGTAGAGGTCGTCATGGCTGAGCCAGCAGAAGAAGTCGCCCTCCATGTGCCGCAGGGCGGTATTGAGAGCGCTCGCGACACCGCCATTCGGCTGCTGGAAGAGCCGCACCTTCGGCGACCCGAAGGCCGCGACGGTGCCGGCCACCTCCTGGGGGTCTGCTGAGCCGTCGTCCACCACAAGGATCTCGATGCCCGGATAGGTCTGCGCGAGGGCACTGGCGAGAGCAAGGCGGAAGTACTCGCCACCGTTGCGGACCGGCATGGCGATGGAGACGCGGGGCGTGGGTCCGGGGCTGGTCATGTCGCTTCCCCGAGCGCAGTGGGCCCGACCGCCTTAGGCGGAAGCCAAGCCAAGTAGTCTCTCGCGTAGAAACCGGACGGCGCGGCGGATCGCGGCGGCGGGCAGGGCGGGGGCGAGTTGGGGATGAAGTGCCGGTGTCGAATCTCTAAGAGGAGGTCGACCCAGGCCCGGGCGTCTGAAGTCCAGGGCGCCAGCCAGGTCCAGGCCCGCCCCGCGAGCCGCTCGGGCAGTGCGCCGAGATCCGCTGCGGCGACCGGGAGCCCCGCCGCCAGCGCCGCGGACACTGTGTAGCTGTAGGTCTCAGGGCAACTCACCGGAAACCAGATCAGGTCCGGGGCCGCCCGCGCGATGAGGCCGGGCAGACCGCTCTCCTCGTAGGCGCCGAGCACCTCCGCGCCCGCCCCCTGCACCGCGGCGTCGTTGGTCGTGCTTCCGACGACGCTGAAACGCAGAGGTAGTCCCTCCCGCGCGCAGAGCCGTGCCGCGTCCGCCAGGACAGGTCCGCCTTTAATCTCGGAAACGTATCCGAGAAGTGCGATCCGCAGCGGGTCATCGCGGCCGAGGCGCCGGGGTGGAGTGGTCGGGGCCGGCTCCCGGTCGGGGTGGGCGGCGACGATCGGGCGAAGGTCTGGGTAGCGCCGGCCGATCCGGCGTGCCACGTCGACGGACGGCGCGATCACACGCTCGGACTCCGTGAGGAGCCAGCGCTGCCCGCGCTGCCACGTGCGCAGGCTCACCGGCGTCTCGGGGCAGATCGCCCCCGCGCACAGGACGTCGCCCACCGCCTCCAGATCCTCTCCGACGAAGCGCCCGGCGCCGTCGACGAGGTGCGGCTGCGGTGAGAGGCAGTAGTAATCGTGCACGGTGTAGTCGAAAGGAAGTCCCAGTGCCCGCAGTAGGGCTCGCAGGTCGTCGAAGCCGAGGTTGTGGTGGACGTGGATCCGTGCGGCGCCGCAGGCCCGCAGCAATGCCGTGAGGCGCGGCAGCTCGTCCCGCGCGTGAAAGGTCAGCTCCTGGCCGCCGGCTGGCCGGCCGATGCTCAGGCGGTTGTCGGCCCAGGTCCGCAAGGACACCACGTTGACGTGCTCCGCGCAGAGCGCCGCAACATCGGCGACGTGCCGTGCGATACCGCCACTGTACTGGTGGACCACCATGACGAGCGTAGGCATGCCCGGGTCGAGGGAGGCGGCGAAGGCCGCATCCGCCGTCGCGCCGCAGCCTCCACGAGCCGGCGCCCGCGACACGTCGCTGTCGCCGGCCGGCCAGCGGCCCTCCCGCTGACCCGAGGACGCGTAATGGGAGAGGGGCTCGGTGCCGCTCTCCCGGACGTCCGCATAGGTGGCGAGGTACCAGCGAGGATCGAAGGCGGGGTTGGGCCGGAAGCCAAGGCGCCAGCCGACCGACAGGTAGTGCTCCAGCGGCTTAATCGGTGGGAGACCGTCCCGCGAGAGATAGGTCCGGGTGTAGAACGCGGCGTCGAAGAGCGGATGCGGGTCGAGGAGGCAGGGCAGCGCGGCCCGATGATAGTGCAGCAGCGGGTTCTCTCCCGCGGCGAGGCCGGCCTTGTCGGCATAGTGGGCCGGATCAAACAGCGGGTTCGGCCAGCGCCCCTCCGCCGCGCCAGACCCGAGATAGTGCTCCAGAGGGTCGAGACCGGCCGCCTTCACGTCGCCGTTGACGCGCAGGTACCATTCCGCGTCGAACAGGCGGTAGGCCGTCAGCGCTTCGCGAAACTCCTCCCGCGCAGAGTTGCGCGGCAGGTCCGCGGTTACACGGCCGGTGGCGGGCATGGAGCCGACGAGGCCGCCTCAGACTGGGAGTCCTGCAGCTCGGAGAGGCGCCTCTCAGCCGTCTCGGCCCGGGCGCGCCAGCGGATCAGGTCCTCCTCAGACTCGGCCAAGTCGCGTCGCAGGCCGGCAACTTTCGCCTCGAGCGCATCCAGGTTTCCCCGCATCACCTCAAGCGCGTAGGCCTTGGCGTCGGAGCGCGCCACCGCCCGGTTGAGGTCGCTCTGGAGGACGTAGAGCCGCGTCTCTAGCGCCTCCACCGCCGGATTCCCAGGAGAGGCTGGCGCACTTCGTCGGATATGCGTCTGGGAGGACGCGACCAGACGCACGCAGACGCGAGCGAGGCGGGCAGCCTCAGAATCCGTCAATGCTGACGCTCCGTTGCAGATCGCTCCGCGGTGCCATGCCCCTCTCCTCCCCGGTCTCGACCGCTTTCGAGGGCTCGAAATACGGGGTCGGTCCCGTCCGATCAAGGTCGCGGCTGTCCCGGGGCTGGACCGGATCCAGGCGCTAAGCTGGGTGACATAGCCTTCCCTACGAATAGCCGCTGTGGTTCGCTTAACCTGTGTCGGTGTTAGGGCGGGTCATGGCAGGCCGATCTCGGTTAGTGGCCTCGGAGGGTCAGAAGGCTTTGATGTCGACGGTGCCCGGTGGCTTGGGTCGGGCGCAGGCGGATCGGGCCAGCGCGACCCTGCTGACGCTGCCGGGTTGGACCAGCGGGCGGATCGCCGAGGCGTTCGGGGTTCGGAAGGACACGATGCGCCAATGGCGCACTGGCTTCCGGACGGGCGGGGTGCAGGCGCTGGAGACCCGGGTCGCGGCCGGCTTCGCCGCAGTGGAGGGCGAGGCGGCCTTGCGCGTTGCGGTCACGCTGCTCGCCTTGCCGGTCGCCGACCGCACCAACTGGACCACCGTGCGTCGCGGGTTCAATGGACCGCACAGTAGAGTACCGTTTCTCCATCGCTGATCGTGTAATTATGTAAGAAGAACCTGTATCCGAGATCGAGGCCAGCGATGAAATCCGGAATCTCGAAATAGTCGCTCCAGCGATGATACAGCGAGATGGCGAGCTTCGGTCGAAAGGTGCGGATCATGCGTTCGGCACCGCGCAGGGCCGAGAGCTCGTGGCCCTCAATGTCCATCTTGATGAAGTCGACTCGGGGGAGCGTCCCCTCGGCCATTAATCCGTCCAGAGAGCGGAAGGGCACAGCCCCCGTGCCCGCGAAGCCGGGGTCGATGCAGTCTGGCGCGAGCGAGCCATCCTGGTCATGGTCGCTGAGCCCAGTTGGAAAGACCAAGACATTGGACAGGCCGTTGCGGGCGATATTGCGGTTGAGAATGCGCAGGTGCATCTCGACTGGATCGAAGCAGTGGACGCGGCCTGCCTCGCCGACTGTCTGGGCGAAGTCGACCGCCGTGTCGCCGAAACAGGCGCCCGCATCCACCACGTAATCGCCTACCTCCGGCCGCACCGTCACGCCGTCGCGCGTGAAGTGATACTGCCGCAGCAGGAACGTGAAGAAGATGTTAGCGCGAAGGCAGTCCAATGTGAGGGTTCGGTCTTCGCCCGGCACAGCGAAGCGCAGGAGATGGATCCCGCCCGGCTTGGTCGCGAACTCCGACGGCTCGGCCGGCATCGCCTCTGAGCGCCACCGCGCCTCCCAATAGGCCGGCACGTTGGATGCAAGGCGGACGCGCCGGTGCCCGAGAGCCCTGAACAGCAGCAGATCTACGAGGAGCTGCCGCGAGGCGGCATCCTCCAGCCGTCCGAAGGTCCGAGCCATTCCCTCCCAGTTGGAAGTCAGGAAGGCAAGGAAGCGGGCACAGGTCTCGGCGAACGCGCTCTTGCTCACTGTGACCCCGATGGGCGGGTAGGCCTTGTCGACGTTACCGCTCTCACGACGGTTCAGTGCGTCGATGAGGCGTTGGCAGACGTGCAGTCGGAAATTCTCAATGTCATCGAGAGTATCGATAGGTTCCGGCAACGCGCCCTCCAGAGGCGTAGCGACGAACTCGCCCGAAGTGCAGCGCGGCCCCGTTCGTCGACTTACGCCGGCCTGTGGGCGCTGCAGGTGTCCGAATGGATGCGCCGCCTCCGAGAGTGGCGCAGGTTAGCCGGTCCACTGCGCGGCCGCCACAGCATCACGACGAGAGCACGCTATAAACTCGGACGTGGGCTGCGGAATGGGCCAAGTCGAGCTCGATTTCACGTTTTGTTGGCTGTAGGAACTCCGAAGCAGGCAGTCAGCAGTTGGTTCCACTCACGCACGGTCCACACGTCAGCAAAAGCCTGCTGCTCACGGCAGATGGTCGCGATGCGCGACACGTTGGGGATCTACGCCCGAGCCAAGACTGAAAGCGGCTGGGGCATGGGACCGAGCGGCTCGCTGCCGGCGCACTACAGGGTGGTCTGCCGGGACGTGCCGCGGCCGGATGAGAAGGCCTCAAACGAAACAGCCCGCCGCGGCGGGGCCGAGCGGCCTTGCTGACTCTGGACGTGGGACGCATCAGGGTCGAGACCCAATCACCTTGGCTATGGAAGGGCTGCGATGGGTGGACAGCAGCTCTCCACGCCTTCCTGCCATGGCCGGGGCTGACCCAAAGCGGCCCCTCGTGGCGGATGTCGGGAATGTCCGGAAGCGAGGGTTTTCCCGACATTTGATTTCCTGACAGGGTTTCCTGACACGGGCGGCTTGGGAGCTGGAGCGCCGGGCGGAACCAATCGGCGTGTAAGGTTTCCCGTCGGATACTGTTGGCGAATTCCGATGGCCCTTCGGCCGGACGTTTGGCGCAGCCGTTGCACGGGCGTGAGGCTGGTCCCATCCCGGGGTCCGCGGCGGGCCTGAACCGCGCCGGCTTTGCGCAAAAGACGGTGAGGATCGGGACCGTCCACTTGTTCGCGCGGTGCTCCAGAATCGGGCGCATCCTGCATGCGTCGATCAGGGCTGCGTGGGTTACGTCGGCTGAGGCGATCTACTCCTCGATATCTACGCTAAACATAGTGCGTGATTGAGCGTAAACATACGAAAGGTATCGTCGTGGTCCACACCGGAGTGGCGCTTCATGGGCCGACTGAAGAACAAGGTCGCGCTGGTCATTGGCGGAGCGAGCGGCATCGGCCTCGCCATCGCCAAGCGGTTCAGCCAGGAAGGCGCCGACGTCTTCATCACGGGGCGCCGCGAAGCGGATCTACAAGAGGTGCAGCAGGAGGACGGCAGGGTCCGCGCTATCCGCGCCGACGCAGCCGACCTTCACGATCTGGAGCGCGTTTTCGCGACCGTTCGATCCGAGCGAAGCCGCCTTGATATTCTCGTGGTCAACGCAGGCCTGTCGGAGCATGCGACGCTCGACCAGGTCACGCAGGAGCACTTCGATCGCACCTTCGGCCTGAACGTTCGGTCGCTCCTGTTTGCGTCGCGGGCCGGGGCCGGCATGATGGGCGCCGGCGGAGCCATCGTCCTGATCGGCTCGATCGCCGGCATGATCGGCACGGCCGGTTACGGCGTCTACGGGGCCAGCAAGGCGGCTGTCCGCTCCTTCACGCGGACGTGGGCCAACGAACTTGCGCCGAAGGGCATCCGGGTCAACGTCGTCAGCCCCGGGCCCGTGGACACGGCCATGTTCGCCTCAGTCTCCGCGGACGTGCGCGATGGGTTGACGAAGCTGATCCCGCTGGGCCGCCTGGGACGCCCGGAGGAGGTCGCCGCGGCGGCCCTGTTCCTTGCCGGCGAAGAGAGCAGCTTCGTGACGGGCGCCGAGTTGTGCGTGGATGGCGGCATGGCGCAGGTGTAGTCATGCCGGACGCTTCCCGCCAACTTGGCTCGCGCAGCCAGCGCCTCCTTCGCCATCACCACGCGCATGCGCTGCCCTTATGCGGATGGGACGAAGGCCGAGGTGCGATCCGCGCGCTGTCGAGAGGTCCGGTGTCGGGTGACGAGCGGCCATTCCGGCGGCCCTGATCGAAGGTCCGGAACTGGCGCAATGCAGTCGTCGGCTCAGCGTCCGCAGAGGGTCGAGATCGGACCGCATGGCAGGTTCCACGCAATAGAATAGCCCGCCGCGGCGGGGCCGGGCGGGCTCAGAACATCGGGAACAGGCAGATCAGGCGAGCGCCGGAGGCCTATGGCCGGATCACGGTCGGGCAGCCCTGGACTGCCGGCCGTGCGCCTCCAGATAGCGGCGCGTCAGCTCGGCGACCGCCCGCTGCAGCCATTCTGAATTCAGCACCACCGGAGTGCCCATCTCGGCGGCCGTGCGATCGACCTCGTCCAGAGCCACCCGGATGAGATCGCAAGCCAAGCGCCGATGCTGGTGCTCGGCCCGAGCCAGCCGCAGGCGGATGCCCCGGGATGGCTCGATCCGGGGCTCATCCTGCTGCTGCCACAGCCAGCGGAACGGGTTCACTTGCCCACCTCCCGCCGGAGGTCGTCGATGCGCTCCAGGATGGTCTCGATGCGCGCCACCGCCATGTCGAGCTTCTCCCGCGTCCACTGGTCGTTGGTCACCCCGTGCGTCTTCAGGTCGGTGATCAGGGTGCGCGTTTCCGCCTTGGCCTGCTCCACCGCCTCGTGCAGGCGCTCGAAGATGCCGGTCCGGCTTTCCAGCGCTGCCGTAACGGCGGCATTCGTGACATTGTTCCGCTCGACCGTGACGGCGAGCTTCTCGACCAGCGCCTCCAGGTTGCGCTGGTACTTCTCGGTCACGGCATCGTAGCGTCGCTGCAGGTAGGAGATCGCCAGGAGCGCGAGCGCGAGCAGCCCCCACGGACCGTAGTCCTTGAGCAGACCGGCGAGTTCGAGGGCCGTCACGGCTCAGCGCTTCGCCACGACCGTGGGAAGGATGGCGCTGATCTGCGCGTCCTTCTGCTGGCTGGAGCGCGAGGAGCCGAGCCAGAAGGCGATGGCGGTGCCCAGCGCCAGATTGGCCGCGCCATAGGCTTGGCTCAAGAGCTGGTAGACCCGCTCGGGGATCTCGCCCGGGATGAAGTAGAGCGCGCTGGTCAGCAGCGCCCAGGCGGTGAGGATCGCCAGCGTGACGATCGCCGGCATGGAAGCGGTCCAGTGGGTGGCCTGCGCCAGCCCGACCTGCATCTGGCGGGCGTTGGCGAGGTCGCCCAGCTCGGCCATCTGCAGCTTTGCGGCGGCCTCGATCTCGGCGAGCTTGATCTGCGCGCCGGAGGGATCGGCCTGCACCGCCTGGCTGATCGCCTGCGGGGTGGCCGGCACGCCGAGAGCCGCACCGATCGCCGCGGCCGCGCCCTTGCCGACGGCAGCGCCGATGCCGCCGCCGATCGGACCGCCCAGCGTGGTGCCGAGGAGCGTGCCGAGAGAGGGCAGCCCGACCTGCGCGAGCTGCCCGGCGAGTTGAAGCCAATCCATGGGAGGAGGTCTCCACCCCTCTCCTGTTCCAGAGAGGGGGCGTGCGCGCGGCGGGCCCGGCCGGCTCGGGGGGAACGGTCCGGAATTTCCGGAGGGTTCGGTCAGGCGACCTTGCCGCGCCACAGGTTCTTGAGCGCCGCGAGCAGGCCGCCGGTCTGCACCATACCCGCCTTCGGCGGCGCCCCGCCTTCAGGCCGCGCCCCGGCGGTCGAGGTCACGACGACCGGCGCCTTGACCAGGGCGAGCGCTTCCGTCCGGACGCCGGCCACCCGCTTGGTCCAGCCCTTCCCGAAGGTGGGCCAGCTCTTCAACGAGCGCAGGAAGACCAACCGGCTGTCGCACAGCGCGGTGACGAGCCAGCGCTGATCCGTCCGCGCGACCGCCGCCAGGGTCACCGCTCCGATCACGCCGTCATCCGCCACGCCGACCAGGTGCTGCAGCGCGATCGCCGCCCGGGCCGGCCCGCTGTTCACCGCGAAATCGAACACGGCGTAGTCGACGCCGGCCGGCAGCTCGTCGCCGCGCACCGCGTCCCAGTAGCGGGTGCGGTAGATCGGGGCGACTTTGGCGGGCGTGAGCGCCTTCACCTCGGCGCGGGTCGCCGGGCGCCCGAGCACCGCCGAGAGCGTGCCGAGGGTCACCCCGAGGTTGGTGGGCCCGCCGGGATCGTCGGGATGGTCGACGTAGCCGCCCTCATGCGCCAGGACGAGCGACAGCGCCCGGTCGAAAGTCGACGCGGCCATGGGGGATCTCCGATGTGGGGAACGGGTGCGGTCAGCCCAGGCCGGCTTCGAGCGCGGCCAGGCGGGCCTCCTGGCCGCGGGCGATGAACAGCGCGAGCTGATCCGGCCGGAAGCCGTAGCGGTCGCCGGCCGGCCGGGCGGGCGACAGCACGCGGGTCTCGCCGCTCGGCTCTCCGTCCTCGCCGAGGATCGGCTCGGAGACCTCGGGCTCGGCGTCCCACTTGTCGTAGCAGATGAAGGCGTAGCGGAACGGGTCGAGGCCGCGCGCCTGCCCCAGCGCGATCGCCCGCTGCACCGTCAGGCCGATGTGGTGCCGCGCCCCCTCCGCGCCCTTCTCGGCAATTGCGGAGAGGAACCGGAAGGTGCCGATCTCCTTGGCGAGATCGCTCGCCCACGCGAGTTCCGCCTCGGTCAGCGGCGCGACCCCGGTCTTCTCGCGGGCATCCGAGGTGTTGATCGAGCCGGTCGCGGCGTAGACGGTGCTCCACCGGTTCGGGGCGAGCCCGCTGGCTTTGGCGTTGTCGGCAGACGGATGGAACCCGGCCTCGGTGAACCAGAACAGGTCGCCGGTGTCGTCCCGGTACACCCGCAGCGGGCCGCCGGCCGCGTACACCACCCAGCGCGCGGCGCCGCTCCAGCGGTCCGCCCACGCCACCTCGCCGGCAAGGCCGCTGACGGCCACGGCGCCGGGGACGGTGATGCCCGCCGTGAAGCTGCCGCCCGCCTTGTCCATCTTGGTGGTCGGATCGAAGCTGGCCGAGGTCCAGAGGCGATCCCAGCTGCTCCAGCGGCCGGCGACCCGGACGCGCTGCCAGGTCTCCCGCGCATTGGCGTCGTTCAGCCGCGTCGCCCGCTGCAGGGCGTAGAGGCTGCTGTTCGAGTGGGTCTGGACCTCGATGTACCACCACTCGGCCGTGGGCGCGTTCGTGAGACCGGCCCCGTCGTAGAAGCCCGCGGTCGTGAGCGTGTCGAGGTTCGTCGCGGCGGGGAGCCGGGTCGCCTTGCCATACGTCAACGCGCCCGCGGCGAGCGGGCCGGCGACGAGCCCGCCGGTGCTGCGGTCGATCCGCAGCGCCTCGATCCAGGCGCTGCCGTCGGCCGAGACCTTCAGGTGCAGGTCGTCGTCGCCGGTCAGCCCGATCTCGGCCCGGCCGGACCAGCCGGATTGGAACAGCAGCGAGAGCGTGTGGGCGGGCGCGTCCTTGTTGAGGGTGTAGCGCAGGTCGCCCGTGCCGCCCTCGCCGGTGCCCCGCGCGGTCCACAGCGCCGCGTTGAGCTTGGCCGCGAAGGGATTGGCGGCATCCGCCGTGGTGCCGATCCCGAGGCGGGCGAGGTTCTGCAGGGCCGTGAGCGTGGCGCGGAAGCTCGTCCAGGCGCCTCCCGCGTAGGTGTAGAGGTCGCCCTCGTCGAGCACGAACACGACCCAGCCGGGCTTGGGCACGAAGGAGAGCCACTGCCCGTCCTGGTAGCGCACGATCCGCCCGGCCCAGCCGCTCCAGGCGCCGCTCGGGCTCGCCCCGGCGATCAGGTAGCGGTCGCCCTCGGCGGCGGCGGCCGGGGGTTCGAGCCGGTCCTTGTCGAGCACGGCGAGCTGGACCAGCGTGTCGAGGGCGGTCAGCGCCTCGTTGTGCGTCACGTGTTTCTGCGCCTGCGCCGCCTGCAGGAGCGGCAGCGCGAGCAGCGGCGTTGCGTCAGACATGGAGCGTCGTCCTCAGGGCCGCGCCGCGGCCGTAGGTTGCGGAGAGCTGGTGGATGGCGACGGACAGGCGCAGCACCGGCCCGCCGAAATCCGCCGCCTGCTCGGCCGCCGTGTAGGTCAGGCTTGGGCGTGAGACCTGGAGCGTGCGGAGCACGGCACCCGCCGGGTCGCGGATCTCGACCGCATAGGCTTCGCTCTCCTCGGCGAGCGGCACCTCGGTCTGCTCCCAGGCATCGCCGTTGAGCCGGGTGCGGCGGATCCAGGTCAGCACGAGATCGCCGTTGGCCTGGCGCCGCAGCCGGGCCTGCACCGGGGCGTAGGGGCGCAGGCCCGCCCCCGCGATGGTCAGCGTGGCGCCCGCATAGCTCGCATCCTCCGGCGGCAGTGCCGCCGGCCCCCAGCGAAAGGCCTGCGGCAGGGCCCGCGTGGCCAGGGGCATGCCCGACTGCACCAGGGCCTCCGAGAGCACCACGAACGGCGCCCCGGCCGGGGTCGGGTCGCCCAGGGCGAACTCGGTCCCGCGCTGCCCGCGCAGCAAGGTGGTCAGCCGACAGCGGCCCGGCCCCAGCAGGGTGGCGGTGGCCCATTGCAGGATCTCCCACTCGCCCGAGGGGGTGAGCAGCGCCGCCGCGTTGGCGCCGTTGAGCACCTCCATCTCCGCCGCGGAGGTGAGCTCGGCCCCGGCCGGCACCTGCACGTCGAGCGCCGAGACCCGATCCCAGCGCTGGGTGGGGCCGCTGGAGAGCGGGGCCGTGAGCTGGCCGATGATCGAGCGGGCGGCCACCACCGCATCCGCCGCGAACGGCCCGCCGCCGAGCGCCCGCAGCACCGCGATCGGCGACCACGGCGCGGTGTAGCCGGCGAAGTACGGCGCATGCGCCACCGCGTCCGCGCGCAGCAGCGGCAGGTCCAGGACCTGGAACAGCCCCACCCCGATCGTCGCCGGCGGGGCCGGCGCGCGCCCGCTGGCACTGCCGTCCCGGTAGGCATAGATGCCGCTGTCCGCCCGCACCGCGCTCACCGGCCGGCCCGCCTCCAGGCCCAGCCGGGTCAGGCGGTAGTCGGTGCGGCTGCCGGCCAGCGTCAGGCTGACGACGTCGCCCGCCTCCAGGGCCAGGGCCGAGGGCGGCAGCACCGCGCCGACCGCCTCGCGCTCCACCACCGCCTGATACAGCAGCGCCTGGGCCAGGCCGCGGGCGGCGCCCTCCTCCAGGCACAGCGGCAGCGCGGTGCGGGAGACCGCGGTCGAGCGGCCGGCGGCGCGGCGCGCCTCGACGGCCGCGCTCTGGTAGGCGCGGGCCGGATCGAGGTAGCTCAGCGCCACCGCGGCCGGCAGCGCGGTCTCGTCCGTGCGGGTGCGCCGGTAGTCCGGCCCGGCGCCGGAAGCGACCAGATCCGCCTCGGTGAAGTGGGCCACCGGAGGCTGCGCGAGCGGCCGGAAGTGGATGGCCCCGCCGCTCTCGACCCCGTCGAAGAAGTAGGCGGTGCGCAAAGGCGCGAGGCTGTCGCGCGGGGCCTGCACCTCGGCCACGGTGTAGCCGTGCACGATCCCATGCAAGGCTGAGACATCGACCGGCGCGCCGCTGCCGGCGCAGAGATCGGCGACGACGTCGGGCAGCAGGCCGAGGTTGAGCCGGCCGGTGAGCCAGTGCCCGAGGCTGTAGTTCGGGCTGTCGCTCCAGACCGCCGCCTGGCGCGGGAACTCGGGGAAGGGCCGCGCATCCCAGGTCCACACGAACAGCCGCTGCGGATCGACCATGCGGCCGCCGTAGACCGTCGAGACCGGATTGCCGTCCGGGCTCTGCCAGTAGCGCAGCGTCGCCTCCAGGTAGGCGCGCTGCATCATCAGGTCCTGCCGGCCGGAGGAGTAATGGGGCAGGAAGCTCTCGGAGGATTTCGGATCGACGAAGACGTTGGGCTGGTTGGCGCCCTTGTCGACGGCCGGGCAGCCCACCTCGGTGAAGCGGATCGGCTTGGACTGCGGCCGCCAGGCGGTGGCGGTGGCCTGCCGGACGCCGCCGGGCCGGTCGTGGTGCGGGTTGAGCCACCAGGCGCGCAGATCCTTGATCCGGAACACCCACGGCTCGGCATGAGCGGTGTCGGTGATCGGCACCCGGTTCTGCGCGTCGCGGTCGGCGAGCGTCGGATAGTACCAGTCGAACAGCTCGCCGCCGGCGATGTTCTGCGTCAGATATTCCGGATCGTAGATCGCATTGTGATCCTGCGCGTCCAGATGATCGAAGCCGTCGCGCCAGTCTGAGAGCGGCATGTAGTTGTCGATGCCGATGAAGTCGATGTTCGCATCGGCCCAGAGCGGATCGAGGTGGAAGTAGACGTCGCCGGTGCCGTCGGCCGGGCGATAATTGGCGTACTCGCTCCAGTCGGCGCCATAGCTGATCTCTACCCTCGGGCCGAGGATGGCGCGGGCGTCGGCCGCCAGCGCCCGCAGCTGCGCCACGGCCGGGAAGGTGGCGGCATCCGAGCGCACGGAGGTCAGCCCGACCATCTCCGAGCCGATCAGGAAGCTGTCCACCCCGCCCGCCGCCTCGGCGAGCCGCGCGCAGTGCAGGATGAAGCGGCGGAAGCTCCACTCGGCCTTGGCGCAGCTGACGGTCGCGCCGGTCCAGGCCAGATCGGCCGGGCTCACCGTGCCGAAGAAGGCCGCCACCTGCGCGGCGGCCGCCGCGGTCTTGTCCGGGCTGCCCGGGCGGCCGATCGCCGGATCGCAG
Organism: Methylobacterium nodulans ORS 2060; assembly: GCF_000022085.1. Lineage (NCBI taxonomy): Bacteria > Pseudomonadati > Pseudomonadota > Alphaproteobacteria > Hyphomicrobiales > Methylobacteriaceae > Methylobacterium > Methylobacterium nodulans. The sequence goes on along the minus strand of NC_011894.1, from coordinate 4,336,428 downwards.
CTGAGGCGCCCGCGCCAGGGAAACGCCGCCTGCTCGGGCCCGCCATACGGGTCGGGCAGGCCGTTCCCGGCCGGGATGTCCATCATCAGGAACGGGTAGAGCGTGACCGACAAGCCCCGCCGCTTCAGCTCGCCGATCGCCTGCACCACCGAAAGATCCGAGGGCGCCCCGCCGAGCAGCGGGGCGCCGTCCGCGTCCCGGCTCACCACCGACGCTTGCGCCCGGATGAGGCCGCCGGCCCGCCAGGGCACATCCGTGCTCTTGGCGGCCGTCTCGACCTTCGGCAGGATCCGGCAGGCGGACAGCCGCAGGTCGGTGCCGTGCCACGCCACCACCAGCGCGACGTGCCGGCAGCGCGGCGCCTCGGCCTGGAGCTGATCGAGCGCCTTCAGCAGATCGACCCCGCCCGAGACGGTGTTCTGCCCGGCAATGGCGCCGAACTCGCTCGCCTTCACCGGGGCGGTGGCATAGACGAACTCGCCCATGCCCGGGATCAGGGTCACGGCGGTGATCAGCTCCTCCAGCGCGGGCCGTGCACTGGCGGCGGGCGGGCGGCGGATGATCTCGGCGGTGATCACCGGGACGCGGTTGCCGAAGGCGGCCAACGGCAGATCCTCGAACACGAGATAAGCCACGCCCCGGTAGGCCGGGGCCGCGCCCTCGATCGCCTCGATCTTGGGATCCGGCAGCTGATCCTCCGTGCCGAGATAGAGCCGGGCCTGGTAGTCGGCGAGCCGGATGCGCTTGCCGTCCGCGTAGACCTCGCCGAGGGCCTGGATCGGCCCCTCGCAGAAGGCCACCGCCATGCTGACGCTGTAGCTGTACGTCACGTTGTAGGTCTTCGGCTGCGGCATCCCCTTGCCGCCGCGGGTCTTCACCGTCTCGACGGCCTGGGTCTCCTTGAGCCTGGTGGCCCAGATGATCTGGCCGGCGACGCGGGTGCGGCCGTAGACGCGGGCGATCGCCGCGCCCTCGCTGGACGCGGTGACGTAGAGCTCGGACAGGCGCGGCCCGGTGGCGATCTGCGGCTTGGGCCGGTGGCTGAACAGGGCGCGGTCGGCCACCCCGCCGAGGGCGGCGCCGGCGATCCCGCCGAGGACGCCGCCGAGCGGCCCGCCGAGCGCGGTGCCGACCGCCTTGCCGGCATAGGACAGCACCAGCGTGCTCATCGGGCGATCTCCGGGAAGCGGAAGGCATGCGCGATGCGCCGGCTCCAGGCCGGCGGGATCCAGCTCTCCAGGACGGCATGGCCGTCATAGGCGTGGATCATGCGGCTCTGGCCGGTGAGGATGGCGCAGTGCTTGGCCGGCAGCCCGTCCCGCCAGCGGAACAGCAGCACGTCGCCGGCTTCCGCCTGCGGGATCGGGATCTCGTCGAGGTGGCGGCGGGCGGCCTCGCGCAGCGTCTCGCCGCCGTGGTCTTCCGCCCAGCTCGGGCTGTAGGGCGGCGGCTCTTCGGGCGCGCAGCCGTACAGCTCGGCATAGACGCCGCGCAGCAGGCCGAGGCAGTCGCAGCCCACCCCCTTGAGCGCGGCCTGATGATGGTAGGGGGTGGCCAGCCACGTCCGGGCGAGCGCGACGACCCGCGCGCGGATGCGATCAGAGGCGTCCGCCGTCATTCTGCGCTCCCGCCTGGGGGGCCGACACCGCGTAGTCGTTGCCCGGCAGATCCGGGAAGCCGCGGAAGTTGATCGCGTTGCCGAACTTGGTGCGGCAGCTGCTGAAGGATTTGTCGCAACCGGCCGTCACCGTGAAGCTGTCGCCGGCCGCCATCGGGGCGGGCATCGGCTCCCACAGCTCGAGCAAGGCGCTCGCTCCGGAGCGCAGGTGGGCGCGCACCTCGACGGCCGCCCCGGCGTTGGCGCCGGAGGCCCAGACCAGGCGGCCGGCGGTGAACCAGTCGGTGCGGTAGGCCTCGAGGCCCGCGGCGACGAGCGCGCGGGCGGAGCGCACGGCGGTGACGCGGCCGCTGCCCCGGTAGGTGGCCGATGTGGCGTCGATCCCGCAGCGGGGATCGCCGAACAGGGTATCGCAGGAGCGCTGGTAGAGCCGGCCGCGGGGCTGAGCCAGGCGATCGGCCAGACCGCGCACCTCGGCGGTGAAGCCGCTGCGGCCGCGCGAGACCTCGCCGATGGTGCCGGACAGGATGAGCACCGCCTCGGCCGGGGCGGCCCAGTCCAGCCACCACACCGCGACCGCCGCGCCGTCGTAGAGGCCGCGGGCGAGCTCGGCCTCGGCCAGCCGCCCGCTGCTCAGCGCGCCCATGATCTCCAGGCTGTCGACGGCCAGCCCGGCGCTCTGCTCGAGGGCGCTGCCGGTGGCGCCGCTCTCGGCCGAGCAGAGCACGCCGTCGCAGGTCACGTCCTCGTCGTGATCGGTGAAGCCGAGGCGCCGGCCGTCGCTGCGGGTGAGGATCCAGCAGCGGCACAGGGTGGTGACGCCGCTGGCGAGGCTGGCGGCGAGGCCGGGCGGGAGCGTCTTCATCGGCGCAGCTCGATCACCGGAATGTCGGCGACCACGCCGGCCAGCACGGCCTGGTGGTCGATCTCGAGGCGGTCGGTGGCAAAGCGCACCGGCACGTCGAACAGGAAGCCGGCGGTGACGGCAGCACCCGGCGCCGGCGCCGCGGCCAGGGTGACGCGCCCGGTGGTGGGATCGACCTGGAAGGCGGAGGCCGGCAGCTCGGTGCCGGCGACCGCGATGCGCACGGAGCCGGCGACCGGCTTGAGGATGGGGCGGACATAGGGAGCGAAGGCGCCGCCATAGGTCTTGGCGAGCGGGAACACGGTGGTGGTGCCGTCGCCGGTGCCGAGCGGCTGGTCGGTGGCGGCCGGCTGCTGGCCAAGCGCACAGGAGGCATGGTCGAAGGTGTCGCGCCAGCGGAAGCCGTAGAGCGGCCCGCGGCGCTCCTCGAAGAAGGCCAGCAGCAGGGCGATGTCCTCGGCCCGGCGCAGGGCCGGGCCGGCATTGTAGGAGCGGCGGGAGTGGCGCCAGAGGCTGTTGCGCTCCTCGTCGCCCGAGCCCAGCGTGACGATCTCGGTGCGCCGCTCGGGCCCGCCGCGCGAGCCGTAGGAGAGGCTCAGGGGAAAGCGCACCTCGTGGAAGGGCGCGGCCATCAGCCCGACCGCATGCCCCGCTGCACCGCCCGGTAGAGGGCGGCGGTGATCTGCGCCTCGGAGCGCGCGAAGCTCGATGCATCGGGCGTCTGCACCACCATGCTGACCTGGATCGGAGGACGCGCAGCTTGAGGGGGAGCCCCCGAATGGGCTGCAACCCGGAAGCCGGACCTGGGCTGAGCGCCGACGAAGCCGCCACCCTGATAGCCGCGCACACCTCGGCGGATGGCCTCCAGATTGGCGGGGCCGATGCGGGCGGTCGAGGCCGCGTCGAACACGAATTCCTTGCCGTGAACCACGCCCGCGATCTGGCCGACACCACCGTTTCCGGTATAGCCGCCGCCCGCGAAGCCGATCAGCTTGCCGAGGGAGCCGAAGAGGTCGCTGCCGCCCGGGCTCGCCGTGCTGAACAGCGAGTTGAACAGACGGTCGATCGCCTTGTCACCCAGCCGGCCGACCAAGCTCACCAGAGAACCGCCGAGCGCGTCAGCGAAGCTCTTGCCGTTGCGCAGATCGCTCACAAGGTCTTTGACGAAGCCGCTTCCGGTCAACTTGGCCTCTGCAACGGAGCGCAGTTGCTGCAGGCTGTCGTAGGCTTGCTGGAACTCTGGCGTGCCTTCCCCGAAGCGGCTTCTGGCAATCAGATAGTCTTGCTGCTCGCCCGGCGTGCGGCCGAGCGCGGCGTAGGCGTCGCTGAGGTCGAGGGCGAGCGCCTTCCGCTGCCCTGCCGCCGTCACCGCCGCGCGCGCCGCGGCATTGCGCTGCAACTCCTCGGTCTGGGTCTTCAGCTCACCCGTGAGGGTGCTGGTGTTGGCGGCCAGAGCCTCTTCCGCGGTCTTGAACCGGTTCGCGATCTCGTCGCCACGCTCGCGAGCCGCCCGCAGGTAATCTTCGGCGGCGGCAAGGCGCTCCTTGGCGACGGCATCCTTGCCGGCCGCGGCCGTCTCGGCCTCGATCTGGCGCACCCGCTCGGCCTGGGCGAGGTTCTGAGGCGAGAACCGCCGCGCGCGCCCGGCCGACTCGTCAAGGACGCCCTGGACCGTGTTGCGCGCCACGGCCGGGTTTCGGTTCGCGGCGTCATCGCCCAGGATGCTGCGCCCCGACACGCCGCCGCGCCCGTCCCTTGCGGCGCGCAGCAGGTTGAGGCCACCGCTCGGCCCGTAGTTGTGGAGCAAGTACAGGTTCTCCAGCGATGCGGCGAACCCCGCATCCAAGAGCTTCTTGCCGTTCTCGCGCCCATAGGCTTCGGTCAGCCGCTCGTTGACGGCGCGATCCTGCTTGAGGCCGAGGATGGCCGCATCCGTCATGCCCGCGGCCAGATTGGAGAACTCCTTCCGGTAGAGCTCAACGAAGGTCTTGTCCAAGAACTGCCCGTAGCCTGATGCCGATGACCTCGTGTTCTTGGCCGGGTTGTTGCCCTCCGCTCCGAACACCGCCCGCACGTAGCCTTCCGGGAGGATGACGTCGCCCTTGGCCTGCTCGGCAGCCTGGGCCCGGTAGGCTTCAACAGCCCGGGTGCCCGCCGCCTCGAAGCCCTTGGCCGCATTCTCATTGCCGGCGGTGCGCGCCGCCTCGGCCATGTCGTGGAACCGGCGGACGATCTGCTGCAGGCCGCGCTCGTAGGACGAGAGGCCGGCCGTGCGCTGGTCGAAGTCGGCGGCCTCGAGGGCCTGCTTCGCCGCCGCTCCGCCGGCCGCATAGGCTTTCCTGAGCAGGTCGAGCCGCGCCTGAAGCGCACCGTACTTCTCGATCGCGTTCTGAACACCGCCCGCGATTTCCACGTCGGGATGGCTGATGAGGTTGGCAAGCGCCTTTTCGACCTTGACGACTTCGGCCTCAACCTCGCGCAACTTGGCCGCCTCCGGGTCGAGAGCACGAATGATCTCGCCGGCCTGGACCGACAGTTCGCGCGCGCCGATGTCACTCGCTGCCTTCTTCGCGTCCTCCAGCTGCTTCGTGATGCGCGCGATGGCGTCGTCGAGGACCTTAAGCTGCTGCGGGTCGGCGATGCTCGGCACGAGCATCCGGACCTGATCCTCCGACAGGCCGCTGGCGCGTAACTCTTTCGCGTACTCGCTCTCCACGCCCTCGGCCGCCGCACGCCGCTGGGCCTGCAGCATGGCAAGCTGCTCTTCTGGCGAGAGCGCGGTGAAGCCGCCGACCGCGCGACCGATGATACCCGCTGTGCGCGAGGCCGCGGAGCCGAGATCGTTCCAGATCTGGCCCCACAGGCTGGTCAGCTTCGCGGCCCGCTCAAGCTCCGGCTGCACGGCCCGGGTCAGGACATTGATCGCCTCCTGGCGGTTGCCTTGAGCAGTCAGTGTCTTGACGTACTGCATCGTCGCGTCGTCAAGCGCGCCGATCCTGGCGTTCAGCTCCTCGGCGCCCCGGGCCGGGTCGGAGAACAACTTGGCGAGTTCCTTGCCGGCCTCAGGAAGATCCGTGCCAGTGAGCTTGGCATACCCTTTCGCCAGAGAGGCTACGCCCTCCAGATTGCCGACTCCGACCTTGCCCGTCGACGCCACGGAGGTGACGGTCTGCTGGGCATCCCCCAAAGGGAGATTCTGAGCCCGGGACAGAGCGTCCGAGACCCGGGTCACGTCCCGCACGGTGGCGCCGCTCGCCCGGCCCACGCCCGTCAGGCCCAGCTCGATCTTCTGTTGCATCTCGCGGTAGCGGATGCCGAGGAAGGCCGCAGCCGCCCCGGCGCTGACAATGCCGCCCGTCAGGAGGCGAGCCGGGGTGAGAGCGGCAGCGAATCGCCGAGCGAGGTCCTTCGCGCCGGCCGCTGCACCTCCCGGCGTGTCGGCCAGCGCCTGATAGACCTGCCCGCCCTGCTGGGCGAGCACCTGCAGAACGGGTGCGCCCGAGCCGAGCGACGAGACGATGTCGTTGGCCTGGAAGGCCAGGTTCTTGAGCTGGTCCGAGCGAAGCCCCTGCTCCAGGTTGTCGGTGATCGCCTTGGCCGCACGCTTGGACGACTGATCCGCCTTGCGGGCGAACGCATCGACGTCGCCGGTCGCCTTGGCCAACTGGCGCGACAGACGGGTGACGTCCGCGTCCAGCGCGATGACAAGCCGTTCGAGGTCAGTGGCCATCAGCGAAGCCCGATCCACGCAGCGAGAGCATTTTCCTCGCCTTCGGTCAGCTCTGGGTCGCCCTGGGGATCCTGGGCTCTATTCCAAGCCGCGACGATCTCGTTGAACTCCTCGAGCGACAGCCCATCGAGGCTGTGCAGGCCGATGATCAGGGCGTTGGCGCGGAGGGCGGCGAAGTCGATGCGGCCGTCATCGACGGCGACGAGATCGCCGCTTCCCGGTTTCCCTGGCGGGTGACCTCCTCGCCGGCATTGCCGAGGACGGCGGCCCCGAGGACCAGGATGGCGACCGCGATGACCTCCGCCAGAGGCGTCTCGTCGCCGGCGTAGAGCCGCACGAGCTTGGCCGCCTGCGGCGCCGGCAGCCCGCCGCCGATCAGCCCGAGCCGCACCGTCTCCTGCGCGTCCTCGACCCGGGCGCGGCCCTCCACCAGGCGCTTGAGCACCTCGGGCGGGCCGGCGTCGCACCTCTCCTGCAGCTCCTTCAGCCGCGGGATGTCCAGATGGAACAGGTACGTCCCATCGGCCCAATCGAGTTCGATGCTGGTCTTGCGCGCCATCAGGATGCTGCCACCCAGGTGACCGGGCCGGTCGATTGCAACTCGATCGCCTTGGTGACGCGCTGGCCCTTGCTGGCGCCGTCTTCCATCGAGGTGAGATGGAACAGGCCGAGCCAGTAGCCGCCGTCCTCCGCCGCGGTGCCGGACTTCTGGATGCGCACGCGCACCGGAGCGTCGTCATCATAAGCGGCCCGCCAGCGCGGCTCGCTCTCCTTGGCCATCACACCGCGGCCCGAGATACGCACCGACTTCGAGACCACGTCGCGCTCGGTCCAGGCCGCCGCGTCTTCATTGTCGCAATCGGGCACCTGGGTCTCGCTGACGTCCTTGCTGAAGGTGACCGACCGCTCGGTCAGCCCGCACGGGGCCACGAAGGTGTTCGGGGTGGTGGTGCTCTCGAGCAGCACCTGATAGCCCGCAAAGCTGCGGGTCGTGGCCTGCGCCATCTCAATCTCCTGGGGCTGGGGTCAGACGCGCTCGACGAGAGCGCGGAAGGAAAGGCGAGCGCGCACCAGGAGCGGCTCGCTGCCGTCGATCGTGGTGTCCCGGTGCTCGATCTCGAGGAGCACCCAGGGCGCAGCGAGCGTCAGGGGCGCGAGATGGAGCGCGTCGCGCACCAGGCCGGCGATGCGGGAGGCCTCGGGTTTCCCGACCGCGTCGGACCAGACGTCGAGGTCGGCATAGACCTCCAGCCCCTCCACACAGTCGGCTCGATCGTCCACGGCCTGGAAGCTGCGCAGGTGGAGGTAGGGCAGGTCCGTCTTGGCGGGGATGCGGTCATAGACGCGTCCGCTGACCGCCGCGCCGGCCGGGGACGTCTTCAGCGCCGCGACGAGCGCGCCCTGCAGCGCAAGCTCCGCGCTCATTCAGCCGCCCCGCTGCCGCCCGTCCGGCCAGCCGCAATGTCCTTGGCGGCCTTGCGGCCGGCCCGCACGATCCGGGCTGTGGTGCGCTTCTTGAGAGCCCGATAGGCCGGGTAGAAATACGGCTCGGCTCGGGCGCCCGGGTTTTGGGTGCCGGCAAACCGGCCCTGGTTGATGTGCGGCGCGGTGCCGAACTCCACCAGGCGGGCGTACCAGGCCGTCGCATCGCCCGCGACCACGTGCACCGAGAGGTCGGGGTCGCCGACGAGCCCGCCCGGCCCGCCGACACCGCGCACGTTCGCGTTCTCGGGCGTGTAGGTGCCCTTCACGGCGCGAATCGACTTGCGCAGGGCGCCCGACTTCACGGGCGCGAGGCGCTTCTGCAAGGCGACGATTTCATCGGCCCCCTGCGCGATGGCCGGCCCGACCGCGGCGCGCACCTTGTCCGGCAGCGCCCGCATCTTCTGCAGCAGCCTCTCGCGGTTCCTGATCGCCATCGATGATCTCCGCTGCGCCCGCAGCCACGGCCGCCTCGACCTGCACCTGGGGCAGGCGCATCTCCTCGCCCTTGCGGTGGGCGATCACGACGCTCGGCCGGGGCCAGAAGTCGAAGTCGCGCAGGAAGCGCACGCGCGCGGCCATCAGGCGGTCTCCCCGGCCATGCACACCAGCGTGATCCACTGGCGCCTGCGGTCCATGTCAGCGGCGGCCTGGATCGCGTAGACCGTGCCGGTGCGCTCATCGACGGCCCGCCAGGACGGGGTGATGGTCCGGGTTTGCCTGTCGAAGCGGACGATCATCGTGACCGGCTGGCGGCCGGTGAGGCGCGCCGCCAGCACCGCCTCGCTGCCGGGCTTCATCAGGAAGGCCGCGGCGCGCGTGAACTGCGCCTCGAACGGGCCCGGCACGGTGTTGCCGTAGCCGTCCTCCGTGCCGCCCCGCTTCTCGAAGCGGATGCGCTCGCGGAGTGCGCCGGCCCCGAACGCCAGCCCCGGTCCCGCCCTCATGCGATCGCCGGGTCGCGCAGCCGATGCAAGAGCGACCGCACCGCATCGGTCAGTGGGTCGACCTGCCCCTCCCGGTTCTCGTACAGGACGCCGAGCGCCAGCAGGATCGCCGCCTTGACCCGCGCCGGCACCGTCTCCGCGGTCCAGCCGTGCTCGGGCGTCTTGAGGTAGTCGAGCACGAGGTCGGTCGCGGCCTCGATCTTGTCCTGCACCAGCGCATCCTCATCGGTGCCGTCGATGCGCAGGTGCAGCTTGGCCGCTTGCAGCGTGACCAGAACCATGGCCCTCACCACCTCCGGCCGTCAGGGCCGGCCTTGCCCTCGGGCCCGCGCTCGCCCGGCTTGCCGTCCTTGCCATCGCGGCCGCGCTTGACCGCGAGGCGCCAGCCCTCGCCGCCATCCGGCTTCGCGTCGGTCTCCGTCTGGGCGATCCAGAACGAGCCGGCCCAGGTGACGCCGTCGCCGGGCTGGTAGATCGTGCCCGCCTTGTAGACGCCGCGATCGATCAGCGTCGGGACGCGGTGGCGGAACTCCTTCACCTCCTCGCCGCGGCGGTAGCGCCGCACAAGCGTGCGGCCGTCCTCGGCGAGCTCCTCCTCCAGGTCCTCGAAGCCAAAGCCGTCGGCGCCGCGCTCACCGGTTTCGCCCTTCTCGCCCCGTTCGCCGCGCTCTCCGGCGGCCCCAGGAGCGCCGTCCTTTCCGTCGCGGCCCGGGTCGCCCTTCTCACCGCGCCCGCCAGGTATCCCGCGCTCGCCGCGCTCACCAGGAGCACCCGGCTCACCGCGCTCGCCCGTCTCACCAGGAGGACCCGGCTCGCCCTGCGGCCCCCGTTCGCCCCGCTCGCCTGGAGGCCCCTGCTCGCCGGGCTCGCCACGCTCTCCTCGATCGCCGGGCGGTCCCTGTTCACCGCGCTCACCGGGCGGACCCTGCTCACCCGCAGCGCCGGGCTCGCCCGGCAGGCCGCGCTCACCTTGTGGCCCGCGCTCGCCCAGCGGACCCGGCTCGCCCGGCGGACCCGGCTCGCCCGGCGGACCCGGCTCGCCGGCCGGTCCCCGCTCGCCGGCGGGACCTCGCTCGCCCCGCTCTCCGGGGTCGCCCTTCTCGCCCTGCTCGCCGCGCGGGCCCGGCTCCCCCCGCTCGCCCGGCGCACCATCCTTGCCGGCGCTGCCGGCCCGGCCATCCTTGCCGTCCCGGCCGACCACGAGGCCAAGCTGCTTGGTGTCGCCGTTCGACAGCGTGACCACGAGATTGCCAGCTCGATCGATCAGAGCATCGGCGAGGCCGACGCCGTCCTTGCCGTCCACGCCGTCTCGACCGTCCCGGCCCGGCGTCCCGTCCTTCGGGAGCGGGATCTGGCTGACGGCCTGCGTGACCGCCTCCTCGACAGCGACCCGCAGGGCCTCCGGTTCGACGTCCTGGCCATCCCGACCGTCGGTGCCATCCTTGCCATCGCGACCTGGTTCTCCTTGTTCGCCACGCTCACCGGGAGCGCCGTCGCGGCCGTCGCGGCCGTCGGCACCGTCCTTGCCATCTCGGCCAACCACCAAGCCGAGATCCCGCGTTTCGCCATTCGACAGAGTGAGGATGAGCTTGCCGCTCCGGTCGATCAGGGCGCCCGCAACGCCGACGCCATCCCTGCCGTCCCGGCCCGGCGTCCCGTCCTTCGGAACAGGGATCTGGCTGAGGGCCTTCGTGACGGCCTGCTCGACAGCGGCCGCGAGCACCTCGGGATCGAAGTCCTTGCCATCCCGTCCGTCCTTCCCGTCCGTGCCGTCGCGCCCAGGCGCACCGTCCCGCGGCCTCGGGATAGCGTCGACCGCCTTGGATACCTCCTCGACCACCGCGGTGCGGAGAAGCTCCGGATCGAAGTCGCGGCCGTCCCGACCATCCGCCCCATCCGTGCCATCGCGGCCCGGCTCGCCCGGCGCGCCGTCGACCCCATCGCGGCCGTCCCGGCCGGGCGCGCCATCGGCCCCGTCCTTGCCGTCCTTGCCTGTCACGCGGCCGACGCTGAGCTCCTCGCCCGTCGTCATCGTCAGGACGAGCAGGCCATCCGCGGTGACGATGGCCTTCGCGAGGCCGCGGCCCGGCTGGCCATTGTGACCCCGCTCGCCGCGCAGAGGCTCCCGCCTCTCCAGCGCCTCGAGCCGGGCGAGCAGCGGCCCCACCGTCCGGGCGAGATAGCCCTCCACCGCGCGAAACACCGCCTCCGCGAGCCGGTCAGCCTCATCCATGGGCGGGCGCCTCAGCGAACTTGAGCCGGAGGGCCGTCGCCAGACGCGCGATGTTCTCACTCGCCGCCTGCGGATCCGGGGGCGCGTCCACCGCGGCCGGGTGGAACGGATCGGCCTGCGCATCGCGCTTGGCCAGCGCCGCGAGACTGAAGTTCTGTTGCTGCAAATAGGGGGACTCGCCCCCCGGGACCGGCTTGAGGTCGAGCCGTCGGCGCGCCTCGTTCGGCGATTTGATCCCGGCCCCCACCGCCTCCTTCTCGGCGTTGATCAACGCCGTGGTGTCCATCCGCAAGAGATTGTCGACGTCGAACTCCGTGCCGATGCCCTCCGCCAGGCCGAGACCTTCGTCGAGACAGAGCTCGATCGCCTCGATCAGGGCCTGAAGGCACTGCGAATAATACTCGATGTTGAGCGCCTGAACGTTGTTGTAGGACGGCAGCGGCCCGACGCCGATCTTGTAGGGCGGGACATGGTAGGTGGAGCAGACCACCTCGGCGGTCCACCTCAGCTGCTCGATCAGCTGAAAGTCGACGGCCTTGGCCTTCATCGGCTCGTATTTGAGGCCGTCGCCGAGCACGGCCACCTTGCCGGCGTTCTTCCCCGAATAGTTGCTCTCCCAGTGCTCCTTCAGCCGCTTGGCCGTGTCGTCGTGGATCGCCCCGGGCGCCGTCAGGATGCCGCTCGGCTGCGCCCCGTTCTGGAAGAACTGCGTGCTGTCGTTCTGGATGGCCAGACCCTGGGTTGCGGCCAGCCCCCCGGCGAAGATCGGCGACAGCCCGATCAGCGGGTGAAAGAAGCAGTTGAAGCGGTCGTGGATGATCTCGCGCGCCGGGACGACGACGCTCCCGGTCAGGCCGCTGATCCGGTCGGTGTTGAGCTGGTAGAAGACCGAGCCGTCGTCCGCGACCAGCGGAGTGACCAGGTTCCAGTCAAGCACATAGAGCCGCACCACGACGCCGCGGTTGTCGCGCTGCTTCAGGACGATGCTGTTGCCGGACTGCAGCTTCGAGAGCACCCAGCTTTCCATGAACTGGATGCGGTTCTGGAAGTGGTTCGGCTTGCGCAGGACCGGCGAATAGGCCGGATTCGTGACCTCGGCCCAGATCCCGTCATCGCCCCTTTGGACCAGCTTGATGCGCAGTTTCGCGATGTCCGAGGCGATCAGCGTGCGGCAGGCGAAGTCGGCATGATGGGACAGGACGGCGTTATACTTCACCGCCACGCTCTGCTGCCACGCCCCGGCGACGCTCTCGAGGATGCGGAGCCAACCGCCGCGGCCCTGCGGGACGGGCGCGAGCGCCTTGGTCCGCGGGGCAAGGGCGTTCCCAAGGGCCGCCAGGAACGTGCTGCGCGCCATGCAAGGTCAGCCCTCGGTCGTGGCCGCCGCGATCTTCGCGCGCAGCGTCTCCACGTCCCAGCCATGAAAGGCGCGCTTGCCCACGACGCGCTCGTATTCGGCGCGGAGGGCCGCAAGACCGTCCTGCGCTTCGGCCTTCGAGGTGGACGGCGTCTCGTCCTGCTGGGCGTCCGTCTCCTCGGCCGGCGGGGCGTCCAGCGAGGCAGCCGGCGCAGCGGGGCGGCGATAGCCGAGCCTTTCGAGCACGCGCCGATAGCGCGGATCGGACGACCGCATCGCCCGGGTCAGGTAGCTTTGGCTTTTCACGGGGATCTCCCTGGACCGGAGACGAGCCGCACGAGGCGGCCCGTCAGAGGATCAATCAGGGAGTGGCCGGAGGCGCGCCCCACTTGACGCCCGACAGGAGGGCGACGCCGCTCGCCCGGCGGCGGGCCCAGTTCACCGTGCGCTCGGCCCGGAAGCCGACCGAGTCGGTCTGCCAGAGCGAGACGAGCTGCGCCCCCGTCGGCACGCCGGCGTCGCCGGCCGGGGTGTCCGCCATCTCGAGCGACGCCTCGCGGCTCATGTCGATCGCCACGCCGCCCTCGTCGGCGAGGTAGACGTCCGCCGCATTCACCAGGGCCACGTAGGCGCCCGTCCCCGGGCTCGGGACGAACTCGGACGCGATCACCGGCAGGCCGAACAGGGTGCCCCCGTTCATGCTGATGCCGGCGAACTCGGCCTGCCCGAGCGGGTTCTGCATCAGCGACAGGGCCAGCGCCGTGGTCGCCGGCATCACCCACACGCCCGAGGTCGGGGTGTTGTTCGCCGCGATGAAGGCGCCGAACAGCGCGCGGATGTCGGCGCGCACCGCATCGGCGTCGTTGCCGGACGACGCGATCGGCGTGAGGCCGTGGGTGATCGACGCCGGCGACACGTTGGCCGCCGCGGCCTTGGCCGGGTCGATGAAGTCCCGATCGAGGCGCTCGCGGAGGGCCGCGGCGAGCTGGTCGCGCACGATCATCTCGGCGGACGGGCTGGAGTCGCGCAGCGTCTCCTCGCTCACGACCGCGATGTTGGCGACCTTGAGCGGCTCCAGGGTCTTGCGCTCGAAGTCGAACCTGGTGAGCGGCTTGGCCTTGCCCTCACCGACCCAGTAGCCCTGACCGCCCGAGGTCTGGCCGATCAGCGCGACCCGGAACGGCACCTGCCGCAGGGCCGGGACGCCGTTGGCGCCGAAGCGGCCGAGGATGGTCTGCGGGCGCAGGAACTCGACGAAATCCGCAAAGACGCTGGTCTCCTCGCCGACGAGGGCACCGGCCCAGGTGGCGTTGCTCGTGGTCCCGGCCGGCACCGCGGCCTTGGACACGATGCCGTAGATGACCGAGTTCTCGCCGTAGAGCTCCTTGGCGAGCGTGCGCGGGCTCTCGCCGTCCAGCTTGGCGAGGGCCTTCACCCGGGCCAGCCGCGCAAAGCCGATGCCCGGCGGCAGCTTCGGGCTGGCCGTGACCACGACCCCGCTGCGGGCCGCCGCGCCGTCCTCGGCGGTCCGGATCTGGTTCTGCACGACCGGGCGCGCGGAGGCGGCCTGGGCCTTCTCCAGGGCGCGCAGCCGCTTGAGATCGCCGTCGATCGCCTGGACCTCCTGCTCCAGGGTATCGAACTCCTCCTGCTCGGCGGCGTCGGTCGAGCGGCCCTCGTCGATCGACGTCTGCATGACCTCGGCCATGCGCGCGGCCTTGGCCTGCCGGGTGGCTTCCAGCGCCGCGATCTGCTCAGCAACGGTCTTCATCGCCGTCACGTTCTCCGGTTTCAGATTGACAGGTTTGGTGGATGTGCCCGAGGCGCCGGGACGAACAGGTCGATCGGATGCTCTCGGCTCCTTGCCGGTCGCGGCGAGCACAGGGGCGTCGATCGACTTGATGAGGGAAATCTTGGCGTCCGCATTGGCCGGGACGGTCACAAGACTGAGCTCCAGGACCTCGGTTTGCGTGAACCGGATCCCGCCGCTGTCGAGGAAGGCGTATTCGAGGGCACGGAACCCGATCGAGACCGCGCGGACGAGCCCGGCCTTGACCTCGCCCCAGGCCGTCTCGACCCGGTCGCGCAGCGGGCCCGGCTCCGCGATCTGCGGCAGGCGCGCCTCGAAGGTGATCCCGTCCGGGGTCGGTTTGTCGAAGCTGACGCTGCCGACCGGCTTGTCGTGGTCGTGGTGATGCAGCAGAGGCATCGGGTTCTTGAACCGGACGCCCAGCGGTTCCACGATGTCCCCGACCCGGTCCGGATTGGGTGTGGTCGCAATGCCGCGGATGATGCGCTGCTCGTCCTCAACGGCTTTGACGGTGAGGAGCGAATACATGCGGTTCATGTCCGGGGTCCTTCTCAGCCCAGCACGAACATCTGGTATTCGCGCGGGCGTTCGGTCGGGTGGAACAGGGCGGCGCCGGTCGCCATTGCCAGCGTGACCAGCCCGTCGATGCGCCCGCGCGAGCGGGCCTTGTCGAAGGCGCGGTTGCCCTGGCCGTCGCAGTCGACCTGGGCGTTGGCCGCGCAGGCATAGGTCACCGGCGAGGCGGCGATGGTGATCGTGCCGGTGAGGATCTTGTCCTCGAGCTGCTCGATGGAGCGGGGCATCACCAGCTGGCGGTCCTCGAACGCGACCCGCTTGCCCTGGCCGTGCGCGACGAGCTTCAGCCCCGCGCCGGGCGGCTCCTCCGGGCCGCGGTAGCGCCAGACCGCCAGGCCGATCGCCTCGCAGGCGGCGATGAAGTCGGCCATGCCGGCCGGATCGAAGGCCAGGAACTGCACCTCGTGCTCGGCGACCAGCCGGGCGACCTGGGCCGCCACGAAGGTCTTGTCGATCACCGCGCCCGGAACGGCGACCAAGCCCGTCTCCTCAGGCCTCTCCGCCCACTGGTCATAGGGCGCCTGATCGGCCCGGGCCCGGTCGGCCAGCCCCTCGCGCGTGGTCCAGTACCAGGTCTTGGCGAAGAGGTGCCCGTCCGCGCCGGCCCACACCGCCGTGAGGGCGGTGAGGTCGTTCTTCTTGGACAGGTCCAGCCCCAGCCAGCACGGCCGCCCCTTCAAGGCCTCCTCGTCCACCGTGCCCTGCACCGCGGCCCAGGCCTCCTCGGCGATCCAGAACGCGGTGGCGCCGATCGGGATGCCGAAGTAGAGCCGCTTCACCGACAGGGCAGTGGAGAGCAGCTGCCGGGCGGTGTTGACCTCGCCCCGGATGTTCTCCAGCGGGAAGGTCACGCCCAGCGCCGGCAGCGCCTTCGGCCAGCAGGCCTCGTTGTCGAACACGCTCTCGCGGTCGGCTACATCGACCCGGGCGATGAGGGCGAACGCCTCGTCGTCCCTAATCTCGCCCGTGGCGACCTTCTGGTAGAACTCCGAATAATCCGTGCCGACGATCTGGGTGGAGGCGGGCGTGTTGGTGCCCAGCAGCATGATCGCGTCGCCCGGCATCTTGGCGATGGCCCGCTTCCACGTCTCGATGGGGCCGTTCTGCTTGAACTCATGGATCTCGTCGGCCAGCACCGCGGTCGGCCGCGGGCCGGAAATCGACTCACCATTGGCCAGCGATTGGAACTTCGAGCCGGTCGCCGGGTGCTCGATTTTCCAGGCGTTGTCGAGCTCGCCCCGGATGACCACCTGCTCGCGGCTCTCCAGGCTGTCGGTCTCGTCGTCGCCGCCCGGGATCGGCGCGCGGCACATCGCGACCGCGTCCTTGAACAGCACGTTGGCGGTCGCCCGGTCCTGGCCGATGGCGTAGATCTCCGACCGGGCCACGCCGTAATAGCCCATCAGGTAGAGCCCGATCGCGGCCATCAGGGGCGACTTGGCCTGGCCCTTGCCGGTCTCCAGCCAGCCGGTGCGGAAGCGCATCCGGCCGCTGTCCGTGCGCCAGCCGAACAAGGAGCCGATCACGAAGGTGTGCCAGGGCAGCGGCTGGAAGGGCTGGCCGGCCTTGGTGCCGGCCGTGATGGTGAGCACCGCCGGGAAGAACCCGAGCGCGTGCGCCGCCCGGTCCGGCCGCCAGTGCAGCCCCCGCGCCGGTCCGTCGCGCAGGTCGCGCAGGTGCCGCTCGGCGGCATGGCGCACGAGCTCGCCGGCTATCTGCCGGCCCACAACGACCTCGTCCGCCCAAGCCGTAACCGGGTCAGCGGGCGACCGGCTTGAGGTAGGCGTCCGCCGCACGGGCCGTCCTCGCTCTCCGCTCGACCTTCGCCGCCTTGCCGCGGCGCACCGGCGCGAGGCCGAGCTCGGCCTCCAGCACCCGAATCGCCTCGTCCGCCTTCGCCATCACCGACCAATACGGATTCCACTGGCCGGTCTTGGCGCGCTTCGCCCGCAGGATCGCGCCATGCTCGGCCACGTGCCGGCTCGCGCGCTCGTACTGGATGCGCATCTCGACCAGCCGCTTGATGGCGTGGCCGTTGCTGACCGACAGGGTGCCCCGCTCGCCCATCTCGCGGACGATGTGGCCCCACTGCTCATGCGCGAACGCAATGTCGAGTTCATCGGCGTAGGCCTGAGACCAGTCGGGCTCGGCCGGCGCGCCGTCACCGCCGGGAATTGCTGCCAGTGTCAACCGTCTTCTCCGTAGGAGATGGCCGACATCCCCCCGTTCAATTTTTGCTTCCGGTGCGAACGCAGCGGGGGCGACCGGTGCAGTCCGAATGCCCCTGAACTTTCGACCACCCCCCCCGGGGGGGTATCAGTCCCCTCAGGGCCGGGCGCGGCGGTCTGCATCCCGCTCCCGACCACGCGGGTTGATCTCGGCGAGATCCATCACCGTCGCATCCCGCCAGAACGTGTCGGCGCCCTGCGCCCCCACATCGCGCTGGCCCCGCGGCGGCACCTTCGGATAGAGCGGCTCTGGGGATCTCACCTCGACCTGCATCACGACACGGCCGAACCAGCCCGGTCTGCCGCGCACGCGGCCGGTGAGATGCCGGGCCTGTAGCTCGGCTCGCGAGTGCCAGCGCCGCTCGGCCATCGATCAGCTCCGGTTCCACGGATGCAGCGGGTCGCGCGGGCGCCCGTCCGGGGTGACGCCGGGCACATAGCCCCGGCGCTCCTGCCTCTGCTTGAGGCGGTCATGGCAGGGAGCGCAGAGGGACTGCCGCTCGCCATGCCAGAACAGATGCTCGTCCCCTCGGTGAGGCTGGATGTGATCGCAGATGGAGGCCGCCACCGGGCGCTCATCGGTGGAGCACATCGCGCAGAGGGGATGCTCCCTCAGCTGGGCCTTGGCGAGGCGGCGCCAGCGGGCGGTCCAGTACCAGTGACGCCAAGGCTGATCGGCCGTGCGGTGCGCGTCGGACCTACGGCTCCGGGCCTTCTCGGCTGCGCTCTTATCCATGGCGCAACTGAACGCCCGCCAGGATCTTGCCGGCCGTCACGAGGCTGATCGCAGTCGAGAACACTGCGAACATGCTGCCGAGCATGGTGAGAAGCGCACGGGCTAGGCCAATGACTCCAGTGTAGCCGGACATCGGCTAATCCCCCTGAGCGGTGGCGGTCGATAGCCCAACGTGCATCATGGATGCTGCTCTCTGATCACTGCAGCCAACTTTGCGGAGGGCGGCAGGTCGAGTGGCTAGCCTCCTGGTCACCCGACCTGCTCTCACAAGCCGACCTGCTACTGCCTCTCTCGACACAGTCCCTGGCCGTAGATCTCGCAGGGCGGTGAGACGGGCTGGCCCGCAGACACTTCGCGACAGAGCCGTCCGCGTCGGGCTTGGTGATGATGCGGCCGATGGAGGCCCAGCACACGCAGAAGGTCTCCGGCGCGGGCGCCGGAATGTGAACCCCCGCACATCGTTACCTGAAATCCCCGCACAGTGTGTTGTCGAGGCACACCAAGGAGATCCCAAGATGGCGCTCGCTCAATCCAAGTTACACATCGCCGCCGTCCTGTGCGGAATGGCGTCCATCGCGCTCAGCGTCCCTGCCGAAGCGCAGTGGGGTGGGTACGGCGGCCATCGCGGCGGCAGGCAGTGCCCGATGGGCGACTGCGGCTACCGTCGGCCTCCCTCGCCCGGCTCTCGGGTCGGAATGATCTGCTACAATTTTGCGGGCAAGCCCTACGTCTACAAGGGCATCGGACGCTGCCCGATCAGCTAAAGCGCAGTCGCGCCAGGCAAGTTGCCTCGGCCTCTCACCACGGCGCTGTTTGCAGTTCACGGTGACAGCGAAGGATCAAAACGATGCCGCTCGCGACTGTTCGCCGCCTGGCTTTGCCCGCTCTGTTCATGGCGACTCCGATCGCAGTGTTCGCCTACACCGTCCCCGTCCAAGCTCTTGGTGTTGAACAGTGCTACAAGTACAAGAAAGGCAGTACGGAGTATAAGCGCTGCCTTTCATATCTGAATATGGCCGGAACCCCCGTTCAGCGTCGCAACGCCAGCGATCAGATGCGCCAGGATCGGGAACGTCGCCGCTGCAGCTGGTACCCAAGCGCTTCAGCGAGCAACAGGCTTTGGGTCTGCAACGACTATATCACGCATCGCGAGCGCGAACTCGGCATCAGACGCTAAGTGGCATTTGGACATAGCTATCGCAGGGAGCGGTGGTTTTCTTCGAAAACCGCCGCCGGGGTCCACTGCCGCAACCTTCTACCCGAAGGGAGGTCGCAGGGTGGGTCGAGCCCAGATCGCACACGATCCGGGTTCTGGATACACGGCGCCATTCCGTCGAGTCAAGCAGCATTGCTCAACCTTTCCACCTGTGACGGCTCCAGAGTCACCGGAGTCGAACGGCCGAAGATCGACACGGCAACCTTCAACGTATGCTCGAGGTTGTCGATCTCTTCGACGAGGCCGTTGAACGACGCGAACGGTCCATCCGTCACGCGCACTGGTTCCCCGACCTCGAAGTCTTCCACGGTGAGCGCATCGGCACGGCGGATGGGCTCGCCACGACCACCGAGATTCCCGGCGAAGGCGTCGAGCTGCTTTCCGCGGACCAGGACCGGCTTCTCGGCCACGTGCCGAACCCCCTCGACCTCGAAGTAGACCTCCTGCAGCCAGGAGGCGTCCTCCCCTGGCTCGAGGCCCACGAACAGGAGGCGGCCGAGCAGCGGCACCCGGACCTTCCGAGCCCGGCCGGATCGCTCAGCGACAACGACCTCCTGGAGACGAACCGCCGGCACAGCGCCCTGCGCGAGGGCAGCCATCAGGCGGGCGGTCTGCTTGCGGCGAGCATCGACGAGGTGCCAGCGCATCGAGCTCATGTGCTCGTCCTCGGCCTTCTTCGCCGCCTCACGCCGGGCGGCGCGCTCCTGGGCCGTTCGCGCACGCTCGCCGCGGGCCTGGAACTCCGCGGAGCGTCGCCGCTTCTCGCGGCGGCGACGCTTCGGGTTGAGACGGAGTTTGGCCTGCTTGCTCGCCATGCTGAACTCCACGCGGGGTCAAGCCGGCACCGCAGCGCCGGCCGAGAGCATCACGCCACGGCGGCGAGGTGCGGCTTCCGACCCAGCCCCGCAGCCTTGGCGAGTTCCGACCGCTGCGCCGCGTAGTTCGCCGCGACCATCGGGTAGTCGATCGGCAGGCCCCACTTCGCCCGGTACTGCTCGGGCGATGCGCCCCGCGCCCGATCGCGCACGAGAAGCTTCTGGCTGCGGCCAAGCGCCTGACGAGCGGCACCGGCAAGCGAAAGGATGGAAAGTTGGCCTGGTCTCCGAAGTCATGGTGGGAGCGGTCAACGGCTTAGGTCCGTGTGGTTACGTCGCTATCCGTACGGTTCCCGTGCCGCCGCTGACACTGTCAATCGTGTCCGAAGGGACCTGGATCAGGACCCAATCAGAGTGACCGTAGGTGCATCTGCTTCCGACCCGCCTTCGAGCCTCAAGGCGGGCCGGGCCAACCGGTGCTCTTGACCCGTTGCGGACATTGACGCGGCGCGGCTCGCGGGTCCGCTCACGGCGCATCTCGACCCTTCGGTGCCATGTCACGCGCCTCGGGAGCCTCGACTGAAGGTGTGAGGTGTGGCGGAGCCCCTCTCGTCCAGGCAGACGGATGCGCGATAGAACGGTTGTATTGCCGGAGTGCCAAGCTCGACTATTTCGGTCTTAGCCCTTTGCCGTAAACCAGGGCGATCCATCCTCCTCGTATCACAATTTACATCCGCACAGCGTCGCCCAGGAACCTCGGCCGTTATCATGTGTTGACGGTGGGCCTGTTGGGATTTCGCTGCCTGGGTAGCCTGAGTTTGCAACTCTGCTGGACAGGCAGTGCGCAGATGCAATGGAGGCAGCTATGCGTGCCATCATATTTGCGCTTATTGTCATTTTCGTAGCAGAGAACGGTACGGTAGCGGCTGCTGAGAATCAGGACTCGACATATAGTAAGCAGTTCATAGCTTTCTTTTTTGAAATAAGAAGATACAACAATATTATCTCGGAGGTTACAGAAGAAAGTATAAAACATTCCGGTGACGCGCATATATCGCAGAAAACAAGCAAAGCTGCATCTGCCTTTGACATCTGCAATATGGATGACTTTGACAATTTTAAGAGCTATATATCGTCCAGAGATAGTCGCTACATCAGGGAATTCAATCTGGCCAAGAATCCTGAAGACATTTTCTATATTGATGATTCCGTAAATTACGTCAAGCAACTTATAAGCAATATAAACAGACTTGCACGGAAAAGAACTTACAAAGTTGGCGCTGCAATTGCCTATTTCCGGCTCGATACCGAAGGTGTCGTTCTGGAGGCTCGTGTGATAGACTTTTTAGGAGATCCAACGACCGTCAGAGAGGTCTACGGGGTTGTAACTCCAGGAAGGAAGCTGGGCGAGCCGCCGTATTTTGCAGATGAAGATAATCTGAAGTTTATAGTTCCCGTCGTTTTTGAGTGATGGTGTTTTTGCATCTGAATACCAGCGGATACGACTATCGGTCGATCAGCAGTATATTCTTCATATTATCGTCGGATATTGCCTCATTCATTCCGTCGGAAGGATGATATGAGGCCTGGTAATCAATTTCAGTATATAATTTCTACCAGCGGACGTGCCACATCCTTCGGCTGCTACTGATGAACGCGTTCGCTACGCTGCTGACATCGAAAAGTTAAGGATGACCGATATTGTTGAAAAACTCCGTTTGGCGTTCGCTTTCGTGCGTCAGCATACAACAGGTTGGGCTGGTGCGCTGCAGTTGCCGCTACCTATGGAGGAGCCGAAGGGCGTCAGGGACATTTTCAACAATATCGGCGCATTTCGGCCCTTCGCGGCATCGGCCATTGTGCCTCGGGGCTCTCGACCAGAGGCGGGACGTGTGGCGGAGCTTGTCAGCTCAGCCTGATGGTGTTCAACACGATCGTGGAGGCGCCCCGCGGGAGGACTGGGGTTGAGGCCTCATCCAAACAGCGTCACGGCGCCGAGCGGCACGCTGCGCCGAACCGCTCCGCAGGACGTTCAGAGCAAGGCGCGGGACGCCAA
Organism: Methylobacterium nodulans ORS 2060; assembly: GCF_000022085.1. NCBI lineage: Bacteria > Pseudomonadati > Pseudomonadota > Alphaproteobacteria > Hyphomicrobiales > Methylobacteriaceae > Methylobacterium > Methylobacterium nodulans. The sequence continues at coordinate 4,314,759 of NC_011894.1, read as the reverse complement.
ATGAGTGCCGAGGGCGAGCAAGCCGAGGAAGAAGCAGCGCCGGAACACCGGCTCGCTGACCCGGCCCCGCACCCATCCGCCCATCGCCATACCGACCAGCGCCGGGCCGAGCGCGAAGGCCGAGGCGCCCGCCGTTCCGGGCTCGAACACGCCGCTCCCAGCCAGCACCGCCGCGAGCGCCAGTGTCGACACTGTGAACGAGAGCCCGAGGGCCTGGATCAACTCATCCTTCGCCAAGCCAAGCGCCCCGAGATAGGGCACGGCCGGGATCACGAACACGCCCGTGGCGGCCGTCACAAGCCCCGTCAACGCGCCGATGAGCGGCCCCATCCACCCCCCCTGCGCTTCGGGCGGCAGGGCGAAGCGCACGGCGGTGAGACCGAGCACCGCGTAGGCCATCAACGCCAGGCCGAGCGCAATGGCGGCCTGTCCGGCGTGGCTGCCCTGCAGGAATCCGGCCCCGGCGAGCGTCCCGACCACGACACCAACCATCATCGGCCAGAGCCGGTGCGCCAAGGTGCCAAAGCGGGGTCCGGCCGCGAGCTGCCAGACGTTGGTGACGAATGAGGGCACGATCAGGAGCGCGGCGGCCTGGGCAGGTGCCATGACAAGGCTGAGCAGTCCCATGGCGACGGTCGGCAGGCCCAGCCCGATCACGCCTTTGACGAAGCCGGCGAGGAGGAAGGTCAGCGCCGTGATCGCGATCGGGAGTGGGTCCAGAGCGGAGGTCATGGCCGGCCGTGTCGTTGGGACGGGGGTGAACTGGCTTGGCAGGATCAGTCGTGCAGCAACATGTCCCGCAGCACGGCATCCTCGGCACCCTCGAGGCTGACGGGGGCTGTCCGCTGCTCACCAGCCACCGGCAACGCCATGCGACAGGCGTGCGAGTCGGCATCCAGTCGGGCGAGCGCTGCGAGGGCGGTCAGGCCCGCCAGGGCGACCGTGGCCGCCTGAAGCAGCACATCTGCTGCGGTGATCGTTGTTCGTGCGTTCCGCGCCATACTCCTACCCTGAGAGCAGCGCCGGCACGGGACAATGCGGAAGTGACCAGGCTCAGGCTTCGGCCCGGCCGAAGGCTCTTGCATCCGTGCTCTCGGGTTCGGACGATTGAGGAATGCGCTTCGACCTGACCGACCTCCGCCTGTTCCTGCATGTGGCCGAAGCCGAGAGCATCACGCGCGGAGCGGAGCGGGCCGGCATGGCCCTGGCGTCCGCGAGCGAGCGCATCCGCGGCATGGAGAGGACGAGCAATGTGCCCCTGCTCGAGCGCCACCCCCGCGGCGTGCGACCGACGCCGGCCGGTCAGGCCGTAGCTCATCATGCACGAGTCGTGCTGGGCCAACTTGAGCAGATGCGGGGTGAACTGGGGCAGTATGCTCAGGGCCTGCGCGGCCACGTTCGGATGCTGTCGAACACGGCCGCCCTGGCCGGCTTCCTTCCCGACGCGCTGACCGATTTCCTGACCGCCAATCCCACCATCGACATCGACCTTGAGGAGCGACCAAGCCGCGAGATTGTCTCCGCGATCGCGGGTGGGTTAGCTGACATCGGCATCGTCGCCGATACGGTCGACCTCGGCGCCTTGGAGACGCTGCCCTTCCGGACCGACCGGCTCGTCCTCATTGTGCCGGCGGATCACGCCTTCGCCAGCCGAGGCGAGGTCGGGTTCCGAGAGGTGCTGGGCGAGCCCTTCGTCGGCCTGAGCCATGGCAGCGCGTTGCAGGCCCACCTCGCCGATCACGCCGCGCGAGCCGGCCACCCGCTCAAGCTCCGCGTACGCTTGAACGGGCTGGAGGCGGTCTGCCGGATGGTCGCGAGCGGAGTGGGCGTGGCGATCGCCCCCGAAGCGGCCGCACGACGTGCAAGTGGGACGGCGGCGATTCGATCGGTCCAGCTCAGTGACGCCTGGGCGCTCCGGCGTTTGACGATCTGCGTCCGCAGCGTCTCGGCGCTGCCGGTGCACGCTCAAGGGCTGGTGCATCACCTGACCAGGGATCACTCATGACCCCTTCCGGACGTTCGCGGGGTGCGTGAGGAATGTCCGGTTGCGAGCGTTTTCCGGACATTTGATTTCCTGACAGGGTTCACGCATGATCTCGGGTTGGGCTGTGATTGAGGCTCGTGCTGGCCATTTCCCGCTCCGTGCAACAGGGGACGAGCGGCATGATCGAAGGTTTGGCGGCCTGCTTCCCAGGGCTTGAGGATCCACGCGAGACCAGCCGGTGCGACCACCTGCTCATCGACATCCTGGTGATCGCGGTGTGCGCCGTGTCGCCTGCGCCGAGAGCTGGGAGGACATTGAGCTCTACGGACGCAGCAAGCAGGCATGGCTGCAGACTTTCTTGACCCTGCCGAACGGGATCCCCTCCCACGACACCTTCCGGCGGGTCTTCATGCTGCTCGACGCGGATGCATTCGAGCGCTGCTTCACCCGATGCGTGCAGTTCCGGGCCGGTGGGATCGCGCGCGAGGTGGTGGCGGTGGATGGCAAGTCGGTCCGCCGCTCGGCCAGCCACCGCCATGAGCATGGGCCGCTGCACCTGGTCAGCACCTGGGCGAGCCGGCGAGGGCTGGCTCTCGGCCAACGCGCGCTCGACGGGAAGTCGAACGAGATCAGGGCGATCCCGGAGCTACTCGAGACCCTGCAGCTCGACGGCTGCATCGTGACGCTCGATGCGATGGGCTGCCAGACGAGCATCGCCGAGCGGATCCGCGCCAAGGGCGCCGACGATCTCCTGGTGCTCAAAGCCAATCACGGCGGCGCTTATCGCGCCGTGCGCATGCATTTCGAGCGCACCTGCTTGGGCTCGGGAGCTGCTGGTCGCCCGGTGTTCGACGCCTTCGAAGGTCACGGCCGGTTGGTACGCCGGCGCGTCTTCGTGGACGCCGCGGCCACGGCGCTCGCGCCGTTGAGCGGCTGGCCCGACCTGAGCAGGGTGCTGGCGGTGGAGACGCTCCGCGGGATTCCTGGCACCGGCACGGTGGTGGCCGACATTCGCTACTTCCTGACCAGCTGCAGGGACGATCCCTCCGTCCTGGTCGGCGTGATCCGTCGGCACTGGAGCGTGGAGAACGCGCTGCACTGGGTGCTCGAGGTCAGCTTCCGCGAGGATGACAGCCGCGTTCGTGACCGGACCGCCGCGCGCAACTTCGCCCTCGTGCGCAAGATCGCCCTGAACCTGATCGCCCAGGACCGGAGCACGCAGGCCAGCCTACGCGGTAGGCGCAAGAAAGCTGCTTGGGACGATGACTACATGCTCCAGATCATCGCAAACCAGGCTCATGCGTGAACCCTGGATTTCCTGACAGGGTCTCCTGACACAGATGGCTGAGGGGCTGGAGCGCTGGGCAGGACGCAATCCGCGTGGAAGGTTTTCCGTCGTTTTCTATACATCCAGATCGGGCAAGTTTCGGCCGTGAGTTCCGAGACCAGCATGCCGCTGATGGGGCAGGTAGCACGGGAGCCGCCTAGAGCGGCACCCGAGCGGTTTGAGTCGGGACGGTAATCGCGCAGACCGCCGAGCGGCTGTCCTCAAGCCGGCTTGGCAATCGCGGCCGTGACAACCAGTTCAAGCCGCACGTCGCGCCCAAGGTCCTGGACCCCAATCGTAGCTCGCGCGGGTAGGTGAGCGGCGCCAAAGAACTCCTTCCAGGCGCGGTTCAAGCCTTCTTTCTCGCCGAGGTCGACGAGGTAGGCCGTTGCCTGCAGCACGTGCTGGCGATCAGAGCCATGGGCGAGGAGGAGGGCGTCTAGCTGCGTCAGCACATCGCGCGCCTGCCCCGCGATGTCGAGGTCTGTATTCTCGGCCACGATGCCTGCAAAATAGAGAACCCCACCGTGAGCAACGACCTCGTGCAGCAGGCCGCCATAGGGAGAATGACGCTGAACCATCGCCTGCCTCGTCATCAAGCTTCGACGGCGGCGCCATAGGGCACGTTGCGGCGGCCGTACCGGCGGACGCGGATGTTGGCCTGCTCGGCATGGCCCGTGAAGCCTTCGAGCGCACAGAGCCGCGAGCAGTAGGCGCCGAGTGAGGCCGCTGCCTCATCCGTCATCACGCGCTGATAGGTGACGGTCTTGAGAAACTTCCCGACCCAGAGCCCGCCCGTGTAGCGCGCAGCCCCCCGCGTGGGCAGCGTGTGGTTCGTCCCAATCACCTTGTCTCCGAAGGCGACGTTCGTGCGCGGCCCGAGGAAGAGTGCGCCGTAATTGGTCATCCGATCGAGAAACCAGTCGGGATCCCGCGTCATCACCTGGACGTGCTCGGAAGCGATGCGGTCTGCCTCGCGCACCATCTCGTCATCATCCTCACACAGGATGACCTCCCCGTGCGTCTCCCACGCAGCCCGAGCGATGGCGGCGGTTGGCAGAACTGTAAGCAGGCGCTCAATCGCAGCCAGGGTGTCGCGAGCGAGGCGCTCGGACGTGGTGAGCAGGATCGCGGGCGAGTCTGGTCCGTGCTCGGCTTGGCCGAGGAGATCCGTCGCGCAGAGCTCGCCGTCGGACGTCTCGTCGGCGATGACGAGCGTCTCGGTGGGACCGGCGAAGAGATCGATGCCCACCCGCCCGAAGAGCTGGCGCTTCGCCTCCGCCACATAGGCGTTGCCCGGCCCCACCAGCATATCAACGGCCGGGATCGTCTCGGTACCGAGCGCCATGGCGCCGACGGCCTGGACCCCACCCAGGCAATAGATTTCGTCGGCGCCCGCGAGCTTCTGGGCCGCTACAATCGCGGGCGCGGGCCTCCCCTTGTAGGGCGGTGCGCAGGTAGCAACGCGCGGCACCCCAGCGACCTTGGCGGTAATAACCGACATATGAGCCGAGGCGAGCAGCGGATATTTCCCACCCGGCACGTAGCAGCCTACGGCGCTGACCGGGATATTCTTATGGCCAAGCACAACGCCAGGCAGGGTCTCGGCCTCGACGTCCTTCAAGCCGGATCGTTGGATTTCGGCAAAGTGGCGGACTTGGTCCTGAGCGAAGCGGATATCGTCGAGGCTCCGGCTGGACAACTCGGCCACGCAATCCCTGATCTCGCGGTCGGTCAAGCGGAAGTCACTTCGGTCCCAACCATCGAAGCGAGCCGAGGCTTCGCGCACGGCCACGTCGCCCCGCGCAGCGATGTCTGCGAGCAGCGTCTCAACGGTAGCCCGCACGCCTGCATCTTCGGCGGCCTGCGCGTCGGCACTGCGTCCGGCCTTCAGAAATTTTGCCATCTCGGTTACCCTTTCACGCAGCCCATTGACATGTCAGATCTGACATGTCAATAGAGGCACGAGAGGATACATTCGTGGACGATGTCGCCGAACGGCAGCTCAAGGACCACCTCTACGAGGCCTTGAAGCTGGCCATTATCACCTGCGAGCTACCGCCGGGCGCGGAGTTGTCCGAGGGGTATCTTTCTGCCCGCTATGGGGTCGGCAAGGCACCGGTTCGCCACGCGCTGTCGCGACTGGGCCAGGACGGTTGGGTCACGAGCATTCCGCGCAGCGGCCATCTCGTCGCGCCCATGACGCTCGACGACGTTGCCGATATCTTCGCCATGCGCGAGATCGTCGAACCGGAGTCTGCGGCGAGGGCGGCCGGGAAGATTTCCGAGGTGCGCCTGAAGCGGCTCAACCGCGCCTGCGCCAACCCCTATCGAATTTCGGACGTGGCGGCGAAGCGGCGCTTCCTTCTCGCCAACCGCGACTTCCACGTCGCGATCGCTGAAGCCTGTGGAAGCCCGCGCCTGGCCCGCTCAGTGGCCAAGCTTCATGACGAGTCCCTTCGCGTTCTCTACCTCAGCGCCAGCGAGAAGGAGTTGTCGGGCGATTGGTCCCGGGGCCACGGCCCGATGATTGAGGCGATCGCGACCGGCGACAGAGAAGCGGCGCGCCAGACTACCCTGGACGGCATCAAGCGCAGCCGCGACGCCGTCATGACGGTGTTTCAGGAGACGCCGGAGCTGATTACCGGACGTCGTACGCTGCGGGCGCCATCCAGGCGCCTCGTCGAGCGGATCGGGTAACAGGCCTGCAACCCGGCATGTCACGAACTTGATTCACAGCAGAAGTAGACAGCAAGCAGTCAGGTGCCGATTAGGGCACCTGACTGATAACATGTGACTACTTTGCTGAATTCATAGTCTCGAAACGGTTTGAAATTTAAAAATTTCTATCATCGTTTTTCCAATATTCACTTTCAATTCATTTCGCGATATCACGCAAGATACCGGAGACGTAATACCTGTCTCTCAGTCTACTGCGGCCACCACCTTAATCTCGACGAGGTGGCGAGAACTCGCGAGGGGCGCTCCGACCGTGGCGCGGGCTGGGGCATGGCCTTCCGGCATCCAACTCTCCCACACGGCATTCATCTTGGCTGCCTCGGCCATGTCGGCGAGCCAGATCTGCGCAGACAGAATGCGAGTTTTGTCTGTCCCAGCCTCGGTCAGGAGCGCGTCTATTTTGGCGAGCGTCTCGCGCGTTTGAGACTCAAGCGAGCCATTCAAGTCGTCCGCGACCTGGCCTGCCAAGTAAGCTAAGCCGCGGTGCACAACGAGCTTACTGAGGCGCTTGTTCGTGCCGCTGCGCTGTATCGACATGGTGAGGTCCTCCTTGTTGGCAGACCGCTGTTGACATGTCAGATCTGACATGTCAATCGAGTTTGGCGGAACCATCGTGACATGTGAGAGGGTGGGATGAGCAAGACGGGACCGATCACGGGAATGACCCGCCGCGGCCTTCTCGGCAGCGTCGCAGCGGCAAGCGCGATGGTGTCGGCACCGGCGATCCGGAGCGCCGCGGCGCAGGCGAACCGCCGCATCGTGGTGCGCGATCCGGGCGGCCCTTACACGCCAGGCTTCACAGCCGCCTTCTACGAGCCGTTCAAGAAGGCGACCGGGATCGAGGTGGTGGGCGTCGTGGGCCAGCACGATCCTGTTAGCTACATCAAGAGCATGGTCGAGGCGCGCAACTACGTCTGGGACGGCGCGCTCCTCAACCAAGCCTCGCACGACGTTCTCATGGATCCGAAGACGGGTCTGTTTCTGGAAGAGCACCGCTCCAGCCCAGGCGGCATTCCGGAGAAGTACGTCACGCCGACGTTTATGCCAGTTCTGGCGCTCCAAACCGTCCTCGCCTTCCGCAGCGACGCCTTCTCAGGCAAGTCAGGTCCGGCTTCGTGGGCCGATTTCTGGAACGTCAAGGACTTCCCCGGTCGGCGCTCCCTGCGCAAGCATCCCCAGGACACCTTGGAGCAGGCGCTGCTCGCCGACGGCGTACCAGCTGACAAGCTCTATCCGCTCGACCTCGACCGTGCTTTCAAAAGCCTCGACCGCTTGAAGAAGGACGTCCAGATCTGGTGGACGGGCGGAGCGCAGACCTCGCAGCTGCTCAAGACCCGCGAGGTCGACCTCTGCCCAACTTGGAACGCCCGCGCGCAGGCCGCCATCGACGAGGGTGCGCCGGCCAAGATCGTCTGGAATCAAGGCCTGCTCGGCACAGAAGGCTTCTGCATCCTGAAGGGTGGGCCCAAGGCCGATCTTGTCCGTGAATTCGTCGCCTTCACGCGCGATCCAGAGCGTCAGGCAGTCTACACCAAGTATCTTTCCTACGGGCCTGTCCATCCGGATGCTTACAAGTACATCGATGCGGAGCGCGCCAAGGCGCTTCCGACCTCGCCAGAAAATCTGAAGACTGCCATCCAGATCGACACGAAGTACTGGGGTGAAGCAAAGGACCGGGTGTTGGAACGCTTCAACACCTGGCTGCTCGGGTGAGGACGGGATATGGCTGTTTCTCGCTCCATCAAGCTCTCCGCGCGCGACGTCGGCAAGCGCTACGGCGCAGCCGTCGCGCTGGCGGACGCGACCTTCGACCTCGCCGAGGGCGAATTCCTGACGCTGCTCGGCCCCTCCGGGTCGGGTAAGACGACGCTGCTGATGATCGTGGCCGGGCTCGTGCCGCCGAGCTCCGGCGAGATCCTGATCGACGGCCGGCCGGCGACCAACCTCGCGAGTTGTGACCGCGATATCGGGATGGTCTTCCAGAGCTATGCGCTCTTTCCGCACCTGACTGTCGCCGAGAACGTCGCGTTCCCGCTCGAGATGCGGCGCCTGCCCAAGCACGAAGTCGAGACGCGCGTGCGAGAAGCGCTCGACCTCGTTCGGCTCGGCCACCTCGCCGACCGGCTGCCAGCGCGGCTCTCGGGCGGGCAGCAGCAGCGGGTGGCGCTCGCCCGCGCCATGATCTACCGGCCCTCCATCATCCTGATGGACGAGCCGCTAGGTGCCCTCGACAAGAAGCTGCGCGAGCATATGCAGAGCGAGATCCGCCGCCTGCATCATGAGCTCAGCATCACTGTTCTCTACGTCACGCACGATCAGGATGAGGCGATGGGCCTGTCCAATCGCATCTGCCTGATGAACAATGCCCGCATCGAGCAGATCGGCACGCCGGACGAACTTTATTTCCGGCCGAGCACGCCGTTCGCAGCGAACTTCATCGGTGAGTCCAACCTCCTGCCTGTGACGGTGGCCAGTCGGGACGGCGACATCGGCGAGGTTCGCACAGCCACCGGCGTTACGCTGCGCGGCCGCACCGTCCCGACGAGCCCGGTCTCTGGCGACGCATTGCTCGCAGTACGGCCGGAGCGGCTTCTGCTCCTCGACGAGGGAGCGAGTAGCGAGAACAGGCTCGTCGGGACGGTGCGCGACAGCGTGATGCTCGGCGCTCTGACCCGCGTGGAGATCGAGCCGGCCGGCGGCGGCCACCTCGCCGCCCTGCTGCTCACAGCCGGACGGGCCCGCCCGCGCGTCGGCGAAGTCGTGCGACTCGGCTGGCCCGCTGATGCCGGCATTGTGCTTCCTTGTGAAGCGGCCTGAGCGGGAGCGGACATGAGCAATATGGCCTTAGCGACCCCTCTCGACGCCCCCGCTCCGCGCCTCAAGCTTCGTCTCGCGGCCCTCCGCGGCTGGTTGCTGCTTGCGCCGGCTGCGGTTCTGCTCGGGTGCTTCTTCCTCTACCCCGTCGTGAGACTCATGGCGCTGAGCCTTCTCGACGGGTCAGGCCAGCCGAGTCTCGTCCATTACGGGCGCTTGTTCGGTTCGCCCGTCTACGTCTCCGTGCTGGGGACGACGCTGCAGATCGCCTTTTGGACCGCCATCGTCGCGCTGCTTGCCGGCTACCCCGTGGCCTATGCCATCGCGCGGGCCGAGCCGCGCAGCCGAGCGCGGCTGATGCTGTGGGTGCTGCTCCCCTTCTGGACAAGCTTCCTGGTCCGTACCTTCGCCTGGATCGTGCTGCTCGGCCGCACCGGCGTGCTCAACGACACGCTCCAGCGCCTCGGCATAGTGGGGGGGCCACTCGAGCTGATCTACAATCTTGCGGGCGTGCTGGTCGGCACGGTGCACGCGCTCATGCCACTTGCGATCCTGACGCTCGTGCCGGTGCTCGAGAAGATCAACCGCGATCTTGAGAAGGCGGCCTCGACCCTCGGCGCGCGCAGCGGCTCGACGTTCTGGCGCATCTCCTTCCCTCTCTCGCTTCCGGGCGTCGCCGCGGCGGGCCTCCTCGTCTTCATCTCGGCTCTCGGCTTCTTCATCACTCCTGCCCTCCTCGGCTCGCCGAAGCAGACGATGGTCGGCCAACTCATCATCGAGCAGATCCAGGAGATGATGAACTGGGGCTTCGGGGGCGCGATCTCGGCGCTCCTGATCACCGCGACGATCCTGATCTTCTTCGCCTACGACCGGCTCGTGGGTCTGTCGACGCTGGCCGGCGGCAGCTCGGAGGGCGATGCGGCGCCGAGCCGCGCGGCGCGCCTCGGCACTTCCATGCTCGGCGCTGCCGGCCGGGCTTCGGACGCGTTCGGCGGGGCCCTCGGTCGGGTTGGTTTCGCCCGCGCTCCCTCGCTCGCCGGGCGTGCGACCGTCCTGCTCACCCTCGGTTTCCTGGCCAGCCCGGCCCTGTTCTTGATCCCGGTTTCGGTTTCGAAAAGCGCCTTTATCGAGTGGCCGCCGGCTCTGTTCTCCGGCCAGTGGTACGCGGCACTCGCCGACTCGCCGCAGTGGCTCGGTGCGGCGGCCCGCTCGATCACCGTGGCGACGCTCTCGGCGCTGTTGGCCGTGGCGATCGGCACGCCCGCGGCTTTCGCTCTGACGCGCTTCAACCTCGCCGGCAAGTCCACGATCTTGGCTCTACTCCTGGCGCCGCTGATCGTGCCGCGCATCGTGACGGCCGTCGGCCTGTTCTACCTCTTCGCCCAGATCGGCCTGATCGGCACGACGCTGGGCCTCGTGCTCGGCCATGCCGTGCTGTCGGTGCCCTACGTCACGACCACGGTCATGGCCGTTCTGAAGCACCACGACTGGCGACTTGAACAGGCTGCCTCGACTCTCGGTGCCGGCCGCATCACGACGCTGCGGCGCGTGACACTCCCGCTGATCCGCAACGGGCTCATCGCCGCCTACCTGTTCGCCTTCGTGACTTCGTTCGACGAGCTCACGATCGCGCTCTTCGTCACGGGCGGCCTGTTCGGCACGCTGCCGAAGCAGATGTGGGATGACGCACTGCTCAAGGTGAGCCCGATGCTAGCCGCTGTCTCGGTCGTGCTGCTGGTCCTGATCACGGTCTTCGTGGTCGTGGCCGAGCGGCTGTCGCGGCCGCGGAGCGCCTGAGGTGACCATGGTTTCGACAGCAAACGGACGCGCGTCCAGGCACGGTCGCTCGGCCCTCGTCATCGGTGCGGGCGCGGTCGGCCTCTCGGCTGCGGTTCAGCTCGGACGCCGGGGCCTGCAGGTCACTGTTCTCGACGAAGCCCAGCCCGGAGGCGGTGCATCGCACGGCAATTCCGGCATGCTGGTGGCGGACACCGCCATGCCGACTTCTCTGCCCGGCATGATCCGAAAGGTGCCGCGCTGGCTGAGCGATCCTTTGGGACCACTCACGATCCGGGCGGCCTATCTGCCGAAGGCAATGCCCTGGCTCTGGCGTTACCTGAAGGCCGGGACGCGACGTCAGGTCTTCTACGCCTCGGCTGCGCTTCGCGAGCTGAACCGCCGCACCTTCTCGGGCTGGGCCGATCTTATCGGCCCTGCCGAGATGGCGCGGCTCGTGCGCCAGGACGGCCAGATCTATCTCTGGGAGGGGTTGAAGACGGCCCCCCCGCCCGGGATCGAGGACGAGATCAGGGCAATGTTCGGGATTCAGTCAGAGATCATTGGACCCGATCAGATCCGGCAGTTTTATCCCGGCATCGCCCGCACGGCCACTCACGGGCTTCTCATCAGGGGCAATGGTCACACGGTCGATCCCGGCGGCCTCACCCGTGCCTTGGCCGAGCGCTTCGTGGCCGAGGGAGGCGAGTTGGCGCATGAGCGGGTGCTGAAGCTCTGGCCACGCGACGGGGGCGGCTGGAGCGCGATGACGAACCTGACCAATCACACCGCGGACTTGGTTGTTGTGGCCGCAGGTGCTTGGTCGACCCGCCTCTTGGCGCCACTCGGCATTGCAATACCTCTGGAGACGGAGCGCGGCTACCACGTCATGCTGCCGACGCCGTCGATCCGGCTCGGGATGCCGATCCTCAGCAAGACCGGCTACTTCGGCATGTGCTCGATGGCCGGGGGCCTTCGAGTGTCGGGTACGGTGGAGATTGCTGGGCTCGACGCGCCGCCGACGCTGCAGCGCGCCGAAAATCTGCTGGTTCAGGCGAAACGCCTTTTTCCCAGTCTGGAACATGGTGAACCCATCTACTGGATGGGACATCGTCCCTCGACGCCGGATAGCCTGCCCGTGATCGGGCCGATCGGGGATCGGCCAGGTCTTTATGGCTGTTTTGGCCATGGACACGCGGGTATGACGGGGGCGCCCGCAAGTGGCCAGCTGCTAGCCCAGCTGATTGCTGATGAGCGACCCAGCTTCGATCCTGCGCCATACTCCGCGGCCCGATTTTGAGAGTAATGTGCGGTGGAAGCAAGCGAGCACTGCCAATATAGCTTCTTCCATAAGCCGCCCGATACTGTTGGCGAATTCGGATGGCTTTCCGGCCGGGCGTCTGGCGCGGCCGTTGCACAGGCGTGAGGCCCGTCCCGTCACGGGCTCTGCGGCGGGCGTGGTCGGAATTCCCCAACAGATGGGCCGCGCGCGGGCGCGCACCATCCGCGCGGGCGCGCACCATCATGGAGAGGAAATGGGACGGCTGAGTCGGGCCCGGGACCGAGCGGCCAACCCTATTTCCGCAGCAGTATCCCGTCGTTTTCTGGACATGGGCAGAACGCAGGACGGCCCGCGCACAGGCGCAGGCCGTTGGCCGTCATCAGTGAAAAGGTGAGGCTTGGCGGCGAAAGCCAGTGCCCCCCATCCTCCGTGCTCTTCAGGCGGTCCACGTGGCCTCCAGGTCGATCGGGTAGGTCGGGCGGGCGAGCTTGGCGAAGGGGAACAGGCGGTAGTCGGAGCTCGTCACGCCGGCGCTGGCGCACTCGACGGTCGCCCGGGCAATCGGCTCGAAGACCGGGCGGCAGTACATGCGCGACTTCAGGATCAAGAAGCGCGCCGCCCGCGGATCGATGCCGCTCTCTATGAAGATCGCGAGGTCCCAGGGCTCATGTGGCTCCTCGGTCACCAGGACGCGCGCCCGACCAGTGTCGAGGACGGCAGCGCGACCCATGGAGAAGCGCTGCCCCGTATAGGTCGGGCCAGTGACGACATAGCTGCCATCTCCGAGCGCCGCGACCCGGCCCGAGAGCGCGAGCGGGGCCTGGGGCGGGAAGCCCGGGAGCGCCACCTTGTTGCCGAGCCGGACCTCCGCTGCGGCGCCGGTCCCGGCCGCGAACAGGGCGGCCACGGTTTCCGGGTCGCAGATCGGCCCGGCAACGATGCCGTCGAGGCCCGCCTCCAGGCAGGCGGCTAGCACGTCCATCACGTCGCAGGTGCCGCCCGACATGCAGTTGTCGCCGTGGTCGAGGAGCAGGACGGGTCCGGTGCCGGGGCCCGCCTCGGCCGCGCGCGCTGCGGCGATTGAGGCGGCGAGCGGCACCTCGTGGTAGACGAACTCCGTCCGGCGCGCCCAGATCGCGGCACCGAGCTCTGCCGCGGCTGCCCGCGCCTGCGCTGCGCTCTCGGCCGCGACCACGAAGGACACGCCGGTCTCGGCGAGATCCGCGAGGCTGAAGCCGCCGAAGAGCGTGGCGGCGAGGATACCCGGCCGCGCCTCCATTGCCCGCGCCGCGGCGACGAGGTCGGCCATCGGCCCCGGCACGCGGGTGTCCATCCTGAGCGTATGGGCGAGCTGAGGCGGATGGCACCAGGCCTGGTGCGGCCGCAGGCCCTCATCGAGCATGCGGCCGACGAGGCGGGCGACGTGTTCGCCTGTCTCGGCCATGTCCACGTGCGGGTAGGTTTTGAAGCCGACAATGACGTCCGCCGCCTCGACCATGCGCGGCGTGACGTTGGCGTGGAGATCCAGGGCGACGCCGAGCGGAACGTCCGGGGCGATCGCCCGAATGCGGGCGAGAAGCTCGCCCTCGCCGTCGTCGTGGCTCTCGGTCACCATCGCGCCGTGCAGGTCGAGGAGGATCGCCTCACATCCCTCCGCCACCGCGGCGAGGATCGCGGCGGACAAGGCCTCGAAGGCCGCGTCGGCGACCGGTCCGCTCGGGTTGGCATGGGCCATGACCGGCACGGCGACCTCCATCCCCCGTGCCTGTGCGAAGGCCAGGAAGGCGCCGAGCGCCGTGGCACTCCCGGTGCCCGCCTCGCGCGCCGCCTCGCCCCAGAGAGGCCGGAAGGCCGAGAGCGGTGTGGCGAGGGGCGAGAAGGTATTCGTCTCGTGGTTGAGGCGAGCGGTCACGATGCGCATGGCGGCCCTCGGCGGAAGATGTAGGGATGGGGCGAGTCGGGTCCGTCCAAGGCTACCTGCTCGGAAAGCCGCAGCCACTCGACGGGATACTCACCGTGCTAGGCAGGAGTTGATGTTGCTACGGCGTGAGGTGGTTCCATACGCCGCGCTTATGCGAACGACACGGCTCAGTTCCAGCTCCGCGGTTCCAGTGCGCAAGCCCTATTGGAACGCATCCTTCTGCAGCCTGCGGCACGCGATCCGGGTGTCTAAGCAGTTTCTTCTGCTCAGGCAGCCGGCTTCACCGGCGGGGCCGCGGGATCGGCGCGCGCCAGAATGATGTCGGCGAGCGCGTGGTAGAGCCCGCCCCGGCAGACGAGCTTCGAGGCCGCGTCGGCGATGAGCGCAGCGATCATCAGCGGGATCATCATGGCGTGGTCCTGGGTCATCTCGGTGACGATGACGAAGGAGGTGACCGGCGCCTGCAGCACGCCGGTGAGGTAGGAGACCATGCCGATCAGCACGAGCGCCCCGATCGAGATGCCGGGGAACAGCCCGTGGAACTCGGCCCCGAGCCCGGCCCCGACCGCCAGCGAGGGCGCGAACAGCCCGCCCGGGATGCCGCTGATCGAGGTCAGCACGGTGGCGGCGAACTTGAGCGGCGCAAAGTCAGCGCGCGCGGGCGCGTCCCCGTGTAGGATGGCGCGGGCCTCCTCGTAGCCGGTGCCATAGACCGCGCTGCCGGAGGCGAGGCCGCACAGGGCGACGCCGAGCCCGCACAGCATCGCGAAGGCGACCGGCCGCCGCGCGATCAGCGCGCCCGCCCGGCCCGGCAAGCCGCGGCCGAACAGGATCACGATGCGGCTGAACAGGCCCCCACCGAGCCCGCCGAGCCCGCCGATCAGCGGCACCACGACCCAGCCGGTGCCGATCGCCAGCGTCGCGTCGGTGGTGCCGAAATAGGTGTAGTTTCCGACGAGCCAGAGGGAGGTGAGGCCCGCCGCCACGATCGCCGCCACGATGAGGCTGGTGGTACGCGCCTCGTAGGTCCGCCCCAGTTCCTCGATGCCGAAGGCGATGCCGGCCAGCGGCGTGTTGAAGGCCGCCGCTACCCCGGCCGCGCCGCCGGCCAGGATCAGGCCGGGCAAGCGCTTCGGCGAAAGGTGACCCGCCGCCGCCATGATGGCGGCCCCCACCTGCACGGTCGGGCCCTCGCGCCCGGCAGCGGCCCCGCAGAGGAGGCCGAGCGTCATCACCACGATCTTGCCGAAGGCGACGCGCAGCGAGATCAGCGCGTGGCGAAACCGCGGGTCCTTGGTGTGGCGCGCAGCGATCACCTGCGGGATGCCGGAGCCTTGCGAGTTCGGGAAGACCGTGCGGGCGAGCCGTGCCCCGAGGCCGAAACCGGCGGGGGTCATGACGAGCGCGATCAAGGGGGAGACCGCCAGGATCGACTTGAAGGCGGCCTGTGCCGCATCCGCGGCCTTCGCCATCAGCACGGCGGCGAGCCCGATGCAGATGCCGCTGAGGAGGAAGAGCAGGCGCCGGCGCCAGATCCCGAAGGCATCGACCGATGCGCTGCGCAAGTGCGCCATCGAGCGGGAGTGATAGAAGCGTCGCGGCATCTCTCAATTCGGTCCGGCGTTTTCGGCTGCGAGGGCGAGTAGCGCGGCTCCTAATCCGCTATTCTTGGGCCTGTCGCAAACGCGGATGAGCCCACGTTCACGAGTCGTTAGGCATACCGAAAGAGCTTGCCGCCTCATCCCGGAGCCGGCCCATGATCCTGAATGCCCTCGCCCTCAAGCTGAGGCGCCAGGCCCGCAGCGACTTCAAGGGCCGGCGCTTGGAGGCGTCGCTCATCGTCCAGGCGCTCTCAAGGCACATTTGCTGGGTTCCATACGCCGCCCTGATGCGAATGGGGCCGGCCTCACGCGGGCGGGCGCATTTCCGGCGACGACGGGCGCTTACGTCCAGCGTGCCCTGAGCTGGGTGAATGAGCTGGTGCTGTGCAACATGCAAACCGCGCCGGCCTAGTCCAAACGGCAGGATTGCCTCGCCGCCTGAGGCGTGTACTTCTAGTGCCACTTGTCTACGAGCTGCCTTCGCCTGCCCGGTTTACTATGGCGGGCTTTTCTTGTTTTCAGCCCCTGATGGCCGTTCCAACCGCTCTCCTCGCTGGAGTCACATTCTTCTTCGCAATCTGCAATAATATCATCCCATCGCCTGTCTTATAAGCACTTAGATTATAGATTTATTCTATAGAACCTGACCTCGCCTTAAAAAAGCGATTATTATCTGCTCATCCGCGTTATCGGGAGCATTATGGCGCGCCGTGCTCAAGCTTGTCGATCGCTTGTTGAGGACGCGGCAGAGGTGACCGTCAACCGGCGCAGCGGAACCAGACGAGCAACCGGACATCGACTCGTGGGCCTTGCCCCAACGATTGATGGCAACCGGTCATGACGGACCCCAACCTCGCCGAGGTGCTGCGGCAGGTCGAAGAGACGATCACGGAGTGGAACCGTCAGGCGGCTGAACTCTGCCGGTCGTCGGAGGAGTTGCTCCGCGTCGAGGTGACCGCCGAGCGCAAGTCCGCCCGCGCGATCCGATGCGCCTGGACGCCCGCCCCGGGCCGCAGGAGAGTCGCAGGCGGCGTTTGAGGGGGCCGGCGGTGCCGGGGCGGGGACTCGACAGGCACGATCGGCCGCTGGTGGCCTCCTGCGCGATCCATCGGAACTGATTGGTCGGCCGGCGAGCTACTGGCGCGCGACGAGGAGCCGGGAGTAACATCGCGATCGGTCGGCGCGGGTGTCTCCCCCGCACGTCCCCGCGCCGCCAGCGAGACTCCTCGCAAAGGGACGGGGGTCGGTCAGCCGGAGGGGGCCACCGGTCCTCGTCTGACACCTGCCCGTGGGCATCACCACGGACAGCCGATTGCGCCAGGAGCTCCGGTTCCTTCTCGCCAGGCTCGCCCATGTCGGAGCCTTCGGTGAAGCCAAACAGGGGCTCGCTGGCGAGCTCTTCGTCGCGGCCGCTGTTCTCTGCCGCGGTTCTCTCATCCTGAGCCAGGACCACGCTGTCGGGCGGCAGGATGAGGCATGCAGCAGCGGGCAGGACAGGCAGAGAGTCACTGACAGCCGCCTCTCACCGTCAAGCTGATTGAGTCCTGACCCCAAACCGATTTTCGCGTTCGGCCAGGCTCGCCGCGTTCTTTGCCGCGGCGAGCCGCTCACAAGCCCGCACGCGCCGTCGGTGAAAGGTGCGCTCGTTCCAGCCCTTCTCACGGCACCACTCCGCGATCGAGGCCTCCGCGTCCCCGCCGGCCGCCCGGATCCGCGCGTAAGTCTTCAGCGCCAGGAGCTCGTCCTTGTCGGTCAGCACCGTGCGGGCCAACCCCAGAATATCGAAGCTGGCGCCGGGCCGCTCGAGGTCAGCCGAAAGCAGCGCGGCGCCAGGTCCGGTGGCGATTGCGGATTCCCGCAGGAGCCGCAGCGGGATGATGACCCACCGCTCGATGTCCTTGGCGGTCCACGCAGGCAGCGGATCAGCACGCTCGGGAGGCTCTGCCACCTCGGGCGCCTCCTCGCCGCCTCCGCCGGCCGCTCCGGGGCTCTCCTGCAGGCTCACGCGCGCTTAGGGCTCCTCAGTCCTTGTACGGGTCGAACTCGCCTTCGCCGGCCATGGCGACGGCGAATGGGCGCAAGGTGTGCAGGATCCGGATCGTGCCCTCGTGCTGCGCCAGCACCTCGGGCAGGCGCCGATAGGCCTGGGGCGCCTCGTCGATCTCGCCGCCCCACAGGTGCACCCCGCGCTCGCGGATCCAGGCCTGCCACTCGTCGTGACGCACCCGGCCGGGCTGGCGGATCTTCTTGCCGCGCTCGTCACGCACGAAGCGCCCACGCGCCTCGGTGCGCGACATGATCCGGCCCGCCCCGTGGATGGTCGAATAGAGGCTCTCGCGCGACTTCTCGCTCTCGGTCCCCTCCAAGATCACGGCGTTGTCGCCCATCGAGCCGCCGACGAAGCCGCGCTGGCCCGGGAATGCTGGGGTCGCCCCCTTGCGCACCACCCACAGGTCCCGGCCGCTGTGGCGCTCGCGCCAAGCCCAATTGTGGTGGTTGTGGACAGTATCGGTGATGGCGCCGCCAATGATCCGGCGCACGCGCTCCACCACCCACTCGCGGCCCGCATAGGCATACTGGCCGGCGAGGTCGAGCCCAGCGATGTAGCTCTGCCCGATCTCGTGCTCGACCGGTACCAGTGCTGGGGCCACCTCCATCCCATCCTTGGCATCAACGAGTTCGAGGTGCTTCGTGGTGATGGTGTGCCCGAGGCCGCGCGAACCGAAATGCACACCGATCCAGACGAAGCCCTCCTCGTCCTCGAACAGGTCGACATAGTGGTTGCCCGAGCCCACCGTGCCGAGTTGTGCCCGCGCTTTCCCCTTCATCTCCTTGGCACCGATGGCGTGGTCCCACAGGTCGCTTTCGAAGAGGGGATGGTCGACCTTGAAGTTGTTTTTCTGCCCTACGCCGAAGCTGATCGTGCGGCCGATGTCGGCAAGGATTGAGGGCGCCTGGTCCGCGATGTCGGCGTAGCGGGTATCGAGACGGACCGCCATGTTCCCGCAGGCGATGTCGAAGCCCACGCCCGAAATCGAGATGTGGTCCTCGTAGGCGACGACACCACCGATCGGGTGGCCGTAGCCGAGATGGCCGTCGGCACAGAGTACGCCTTTCACAGCGCTGCCCAGCCCCATGCAGCGCTCGATCTGACGCACGGTCTTCTCGTCGTGCTCACCGAAGATGGTGATCGGCGGGTCGAGGACCTCCAGATTCTCGCGCCGAATGGGCGCAAGAGACGCCGGTCCGACTTCCGGCAGGGACTGATCGTCCACCTCGCTCATCGTCTTGAGCGCCGCGATGATCTCGTCCTGGCGGGCGCCGGCGGTCTCCATCTCGGCTGCCTTGGCGATCCCCGCCTTGAACCATTTGCCCGGCTTGAAGCCCCAGCCGATCAGGGTGCTGCCGTCGATCATCACGTCTCTCCCTGCTGAGTGGGGCTGCGGTGGCGCAGAGGCCCCACCGCTAGCTGAACTCTCGATAGGCGGCTGGGGGTCAGTGAGCCGTCGCCCCCGAACGGCCGCCAAGATGCGCCTGCGCGGAGCCACGGCCGAGACCCGAGCTCTTGGCGAGTTCCGACCGGTGCGCGGCGTAGTTCGCGGCCACCATCGGGTAATCCGGCGGCAGGCCCCACTTGGTTCGGTACTGCTCGGGCGTCAGTCCGCGTCCAGCAAGGTGCCGCTTGAGCGTCTTGTAGGGCTTGCCAACCTCCAACGAGATGATCGCGTCCGGCGTCACGGTCTTGCGGATCGGCACAGGCGGGACGAGCGGTTCGGGCGCGGGCTCCGGCGCCTTACCCAGGTCTTGCAGCGCGGCGTGGGTGCTCGCAATCAGGCCGGGCAGTTCCGCGGCAGGGACGGCGTTGTGGGCGACGTAGGCGCCGACGATGCGGGCAGCCAGGCCGGCGAGGCCGGGGGACTGGGTGTCAATGTCGGGCATCAGGATCTCCTCTATGTCTCTGAACTACCTACTGTTCTTCATCTGGAACGGCGGTGGCGCACCGGTCCGGTCCTGGGGTTTCGGTGGGGTTTTGGGGGGTTAGGGTGGGGTTTTTTGTCGAGAAACCCCACACCAAAATCTGCTGATGTGTCAGAGACTTAGAGGTGCTTTGGGGGTTATTGGGGTTTTTTTCTCATTCTTACGCGTGCGCAGGAAAGGTCGCGCGTGAAGATTGGCGAAAAAACCCCGAAAACCCCCAAATCAGCCATAAACCCCTGTCCCATCGTCAGATTTTCCGTGGGGTTTCCGGTGGGGTTACATTTTTCGAAACCCCACAAACCCCACGAGAAACCCCACTCGCGCGTGCTCACCTCCCTTCCTCCGGCGCCTTGCAGAGTGCGTAGCGATTGCCCCGCTTCTCGTCGGCGACCATCTCGATGCGCATGCCGGCCACGACCCGGCCGCGGACGCCCGTGAGCCAGCGGCCGAGGCTGCGGGTCGAGATCGCGGATCCCTTGCCGGCCTGGCGCATCAGCACCTCGCGCAAGGACGGCCGCAGCGGCTGCCCGTCGGTGCCGGTCTCCTGCGCGGCCGCGGCGATGTCGCCGGTGGCGTAGTAGGCGCCCTCGATGAGGTGCTCGCCCCAGGCCGTGATGAGCTCCGACAGCGCGGCGCGCTCGGGATCCTCGCCGCGCGCGATGTCCATGCTCGCGACCGGGTCGGCCTCGCCGAGCCACACCAGCGCCGAGCGGACCGTGTCCGACCACGCCCCGTAGGACCCGATCGGGCCGCAGACCCGCGGCGCGCCGGCGGCGCGGTAGGCCCGGGCGATGGTGAGGGCGGCGGCCACGTAGGCGCCGCGGTCGGCCATCACGGCCTGCATCGGGTTCGACGCGAACTCCCGCTGCTCCGGCCGCTCCACGCCGGCGTCGAGCCGGCACAGCACGGCCCGCCGCGTCATGTCGCCGACGAGCGTCAGATTGTTGCCCGTCGCGAACACGGCCGCCCGGCACTCGATCTCCGGCACCTCGGACCGGCCCAGGATGCGCACCCTGACCACCGGCCGTTCCGTCACTTGGCAGAGCGCGTCACCGCCGAGTTCGCCGTTGACGTTGTCGAGCGAGATCAGGGGCGTACCGCTGAGAAGGAGCGCGCCGAGACGCTTCTCGGTCTCCTCCTCGGTGCGCCCGACCGCCATGACGGCACAGGGCCGTCCCGTGACGATGGCGGCGATCAGATCGACGAGATACGACTTGCCGGTGCCCGCGGAGGAGGCCCGGATCCCGTGACAGGGCGCCGAGGGCAGCGTGGGCCGCAGCATCGCGGTCAGGATGCCGGACAGTGCCACGGCGCGATCCACGGGCCCGACGAACGGAAATTCCTGCAGGGGCTCCAGCAGAAGCGCGAGCGCGGCCTGCGCCTCGGCGCGACTCGGCCGCTCCGGGATCGCCGGCATGACCACGGCCTCGTCCGGCATCAGGAAGAGCCGGGTCGCGGGGTCGTATCCGGGCTCGTCGAGCAGCGAGCCGTCGGGCCGCAGGGTCGGAATCGTGGTGATGCCGGAGATCGGCGGAAGCCGCCACCGGCCCTCGCGCGACAGCAGGATCGCCACGGCCTTGTCGGGCGGATCGATGTTCACCCAGCGCTGGGCGCGCCCGTCGAAGCGCTGGAACTTGGCGACCTGGGCCAGGATGTCGGCCAGGGAATCTGCGGTCAGGGGCTTCAGCTTGGCGACGAGGGCGAGGCCGCCGTTGGCGGTCGGGGTCGGCTCCACGACCGGCCGCACCAGCGCGCCGGCGCGGGTGAACACCGCCGCCCCGCTCTCGATCAGGGCGTCCTCGGCCTCGTCGACGACCCGCGGCAGCTCGGAGGCCACCACCTTGATCACCGGCAGAAGGTCCGACGATCCCGACGCGCCGCCGGCACCCTGGGCGCCGGCATCACGAAGCCGTTTAGCCCGGCGGGCCTGATCGAGGTCGATCGGCGCCGTCATCATGGTGCCTCGACCAGGATGCGGGGCATCCTGACCTTCCTGAGCATCGCCTCCACGGCCTCGCCGTGGGCGATGTCCTGCGTCAGCAGCGTGCCGGCTCCCAGGAGCGCAGGCCGGGCAAGGGCGTCGTTGATCACCACCACGCCGCGCCAGCCCGCCGCCAGCCAGCCGACGGGGTCGCGGTGCACCACGAGCGGCTCCTTGTCCGCGAGCGGGCGCCACAGGCTGTCCTCGCCGAGCATGCCGACCACGCCGAGCCACGTCGCGAGGCGGCCTGCGGCGGGATCCCAGGCCACGACGTCGACCAGCGCTCCGCCGGCGTCCCGGGCCGGGATCGTGTAGGCCTCGACCGCGCCCGGCCCTTCGCCGCCGTCGTGCCGCGCGAAGCCGAAGCGCTGTCGCTTCCCGAACACCACGAGGTCGCGCAGCACCAGGTCGACGCCATGCCGAGCGCAGGCGAGATGCCGGCCCTCGACGCCGCGGCGCCGGAACGCCGCGAAGTCGGCGCGCCCCAGCGGCAGCCCACGGGCCTGCTCCCGTTCCGGGTCGAGGGCGGGCCGCGCCCTCATGACAGCACCACCGTCACGGCATCGGCCGCGCGCGTGAGCCCGGTGTAGAGCCAGCGCTGCGCGGTCTCGCGAAAGGCGCAGCTCTCGTCGAACAGCACCACGCGATTCCACTGCGAGCCCTGCGCCTTGTGCACGGTGAGCGCGTAGCCGTACGTGAACTCGTCGAAGCCTCTGCGCTGCTTCGGGCTCAGCGCCTCTTCCTGGCCGTGGAAGAACTCGCTGCGTACCTCCACCGGGACCGGCACGGCGTCCGGGTCGTGGTCCGGCATGACCTCAAGTTCGACGGTGGCGCCGTCGTTCTGCGCGACGTCGGCGACCTCCCAGAGCCCGCCGTTGAGCAGGCCCTTGTCCTTGTTGTTGCGCAGGCAAACGAGCCGGTCGCCGATCTCCGGGCCGGCCGGGTCGCGGCCGTAGAGCTGTCGCACCTTCGCGTTCAGCCCGCGCCGGGTCTGGTTGCGACCGACCAGGATCTGGTCCGCGCGGAGCACGGCGCGCTGGCCGAGCGCCGCGCGCTGGATGACGCGGCTCTCGCCGTAGGCGCCGGCGTCGAGCCGCCCGCCCTGGCGCACGCGCATCGACATCGCGATGATCGGGTTGTCCGCGGCCTGCCGATGCACCTCGGTGAGCATGAAATCGGGGTCGCCGCCCGTGAAATAGCCAGCGCCGTCGACGGGCGGCAGCTGCGCGGGGTCGCCGAGCACGAGCACCTTGGTGCCGAAGCTCATCAGGTCTCGGCCAAGCTCAGGACCGACCATCGAGCACTCGTCGACGATGACGAGCGCGGCCGATGCGACGGGGCTGTCCTCGTTCAGCACGAAGATCACGCTGCCGTCGCGGCGCGGCTTCGGCCGGTAGATCAGCGAGTGGATCGTGCTGGCGCCGGTGCAGCCCTTTGCCCGCAGGACGAGCGCAGCCTTGCCGGTGAAGGCGGCGAAGAGCACATCGCCTTTGACGCCCTCGGCAAGGTGCCGGGCGAGCGTAGTCTTGCCGGTCCCGGCGTAGCCGCCGAGGTAGAACGGCGCCCGGCCCGGGCTCTTGAGCCACGCCTTGACGGCGCGCAGGGCCTGATCCTGCTGGGGCGACCACGCCGTCATGCGCGTTGCCCCGTTCGCTCGTAGGCCGCCAGGATCCGCTCCCGCTGGCGCGCCGGCAGCCCTTCCAGGATCCGCAGCGCGCGGGCGCGCCGCGCCGGGATGGATGGATCGCCCAGCGCCACAGCGGCCGGATAGGCGTCCGGCACGCCGACGAGCGCTCCGGAGAGGCGCACCGCGTCCGCCCCGCGCGTGTGGACGCCGACGAGGCCAGGACGGAAGACGGGCAGGGCGCGGAAGGGCGTCATGGCGCTACTCCGCGGCCACGAGCAGCGGTGCCGTGGTCTGCGCGCCGAAGCGCGCGGCGTCATCGGGACGAGTGAGCGCGCGCCGACAGCCAGGCGGGATGTGCAGGATCGGCTGCGGCTCGACGAAGGTGCTCCAGCAGAACCACGCGTAGGCGGTCGCCGTCGTGCCGTTCGGCTCCCACCGGCCGCGATGCATCGGAAGACGCTCGACGTAGGGGGCGAACAACGTGGGCGGCCGGCGCCTGAACAGGCGCTTGTAGCGGTCCGCGCCCTCGTTCCAGGCTGTCCGGCACAGGCAGGCGACGATGGGCGCGAGGTCGAGCGCGCGCAGCACGAAGTCGGCCGCCACATTGAACGGCGGGTTGAACACGATCGCCTCGACGTCCCGCGGCGGCAGTGTCGCAGCATCAAGGAAGTCCGCGACCACGTACCCGCAGCCGTAGTCGAACACGTCTGAGGCGTGCACGTTGGGAATTGACTCGCGCAGCACCTCGGCCATGTGTCCCGCGCCGCAGCACGGGTCCCACACGCTCGCGATCGGCCGCAGCGACAGGCGTGGCAGGACGTGGCGCACGAAGGCGCGCGTGCCCCACGGCGCCGTCGGGAAGAAATCGAGGCTGTCCGGCGGCTCGCGCCGCGACGCCATGACGGCCGCGCCGCCCGCGGGGGCGATCACCGACATCCGAGAATCCCCTTGATCCGCTCGAAGGCGCGGGGTGGGTCGCCGGGCACGCCGTCGTTGAAGGGCTCGAGGCCGTTCCGCTCCCGCATCAGGGCGATGCGCCGCCCGATCAGGCTGAGGAGATCGTGGCGGGCGTCGCCGTCCATCTCCTGGATCCACGCCGCGGCCTCGACGCGGGCGATCAACGCCGGCCCGTCGGCGAAGCCCATCCGGCGCATGAACCGATCGAGGTCGCGGATCTCCTCGCCGCGAGGACCGGCGAGCAGCGCCTCAAGCTTCTGCCGCTTCCAGGCCCGGTACTGCTTGGAGAGCTGCTCGTCCTCGCGCAGCTTCTTCTCGCCCTTCAATCCGAGCCGCATTTGCGCCGATCCCCCGACGCGGGCAGGGCTGCGGGCATGACGGGCCTCGGAATGGGACTGGAGCGCCGCCACGGTCAGAACTCCGTCGCCGGCTCGGGCGCAGGCCCGCGGCGCGGCCCGAACCCAGCCTCGCGCATCGCCTGCACCGCGCCCTCGATGTCCCGCACCACGGCGACCGGGAAGCCGCGCTCGCGCAGGTTCGGGATCAGGCGCCGCTGGGCCGCGCTGAGCGACCCGCCGGCCGCCTTGACCTCGAGCAGCAGGACCCGGCCGTCGCGGCCGTAGGCGATCAGATCGGGATGCCCGGGCTCGACGCCCTCCGCCCGCAGCTCTACCGCCTCGCGCTTGCCGCGCCGGCCGCCGTTCGGCACCGCAGCCACGATGGCATCGAAGCTGCCGCGCAGGCGCGCCACGATGGCGGCCTGGATGTGGTGCTCGGGGCGGGCGCGGGTCATCGCTGACCTTCCGCGCGACCATCGGTCGGCGCCGGCCGGCCTGTCTCGGGCGGCGTGAATTCGGAGGGCCTGAAATCGACGAAGTCCGTCATCGTCGATCACGCTCCGCGCGCTTCCGAAGCAAGACGGCGAAGCGTACGCGCCGCCTTCCACGCCTCATCTGCCGTAGACCGGATCTGCTCAAGATCTTCGCCGCTTGAAGCAGGAGATGCTTGGGCAACCAGGCGCTCAAGGCGTTGAGCCAACGCCGCAGCTTTCTGAACTTCGGTCCGAAGCTCGCCGGCGCGGCGGGCATGCGCGGCCCGGATGGCGTCCATCTCGGCGGCGTCGATCCGGCGAGCCTCGCGCCGCCAGATATCCTCGGCACGGCCATAGCTCATCGGCTCCTGAAGAACGGCAGAGACCGCGCGCGCGGCGCGCGTGATGGCAGCTTTCACGGTGTCGCCGACCGGCCGCGGTTCGGCGAGCTCTCGCAGAAGCTGAGAGGCTTGATCGACCGTCGTCATGCGACCGCCCTCGGAATACTTTTCCGAGCCCTCGGTATGTTTTCCCGGCACGTCGGAAGGCTCCTGTGGTTCAACAGCGTCGAACCGAAAGGAGCTTCGAGATGCAGGAGGTGGACAGGGATACGCAGGACAACACGCGCGCGACCGACGATGCTTGCCGGCGAGCGGTCACGCGAGACCAGGAACAGGGGAGCGCCCGCGCGGTCAGCGATGCGAGAGACCTTGATGGCGCGGGCGCACGCGCCGCCGAACGCGGCACGTCGGAATTGCGGCCCCAAAAAGCCCCCCTCTCCGCACCGGGAGAGGGGGCCAGTCAGGGAGGAAACGCCCACGATGGGCAGTGCTCCAGCCGGGAACGCCAACGCCGGCCGGGGCCTCGGAGCGCGGGCCGGGCGGCCGGCGCGAACAGAATTGCTGAGCTGAGCTCCGCGAAGAGGGTTGCGCCCGATCCGGAACGGACAGGGGCCGGTCGTAGCCGGACCGGGCGCGCTGCCGGCTGGGCCAGGCTTGCTGGACCGGCGGGTCTCGGGGGCGGAGGAGGAGCGCATGACGGCTCACGCCTCGCCGCGACTGGACGAGTGAAGACGCTGGGCTGGTGCGGGGCTGGTGCCGCCGCTGAGCGCATCGCCGGCCTTCTCGAACACGGGTCGGTCGCCGTCGGCGCTGAGGCCGCGGACGAGGCGCGGACCGCTCTGGTGCGGGCCGCCGCCGCTCGCCATTACGGCGTCGCCGTCCAGGAAGCGGTCGAGCCAAGCGCGCAGCTGCACCGCTTCCGTGCGCGTGAGCTGCCCGTCGGCGAAGGGTCCGGCGGAGGGGATCTGCACGCGAGCGCGATTGCCGATCGGGGCGACGCGAAGCGGGCCAATCTCCTGCGGGAGGGCGCGCATCAGGCGCCTCCCACAGCAACTGCAGACGCCGGGCGGCGGAACAGGTCGGAACGCCGCCCGGCGCTGCTACCATCGGAAGTGCCAACCAACCCGATGGAGCGGCTGATGACGGAAACCGATGAGGCTCGGTGGCTCGCGCTGTGCGCCGCGGTGCGCGCCCTGGCCATGCACGCTGCACGCGCGGCCAATCCGGCGCATCCGGCCGACTGGCTGGCGAGCGTCGCGCTCGCCGCTGATGGTCTAGTCAACGCCATGACGAACCCGCACCTGACGGAAGAAGAGCTTGAGAAGGTGACGCAAGCGACCGAGACCACGCTTCGGCTGATCTTCGATCAAGCGGTCTTCCCGGTCCGTGAAGCGTGATTGGCCCCACGACCAACCCGAGCCCGCATCGCCTGACATGCGGACGATGTGATGGATTGCTGTCCGATCGACGGTGAAGCGGTGCTTAGTCACGGCGCCGCCTCCGCCATCGAGGCAGCAGAGGAAGCGGCCAGCGCGGCCTCTACCTGTGCCGCTGACTTCGGCGGGCGCCGGATGTCATCGGGCCACGGGAGATTATCCGGCCAATGATCGGAGAAGAATTGCATCGCGCGCTCGTAGCGCCCGAGATACAGATCGCGGCCGCTTGCGATAACGTCGAGCTTGTTAGTGTCCTGGAAGAGGCGCCAGCTTACGGTTGTCCGCTTCAGCCCTGTCGCGGAGCCGTAGAGGCCTGCCAAGCGAAGGATGTCTTCTCTGCCATTCATACCGAGGCGTCCGATCCAACGCACTCAGCATCGGTACAAATACCGCGGATGTCAACGGCCTTATTACCGCTCGCAAACGGCCGTGTTGGCGGTCATTCTACCGCCATGGAATTACGAGAGATTTTGGAGCGGATAGAGCGCCGGCTGGAGGCCACCGGCCTGTCGGAGCGTGCCGCTTCGGAGAAGGCCGGAAAGCCCGACGCAATCCGCAATCTGCGCCGTGCTCTAGAGAAGGATGGCCGCCAAGGGGTCAGCACGGCGACACTGAATGCGCTCGCGCCGGTCCTGGGTACGACATCTGTCTGGCTCTTTGCCGGAGCAGGCCCTGAGGAGCCAGCCAAGGCGCCTAGCTCTGGATCAACCTCTATCTCTTCTGCAGCAGGTGGAGAAGAGATCGTCCAAGCGACACAGCCGGCGGTTCGCGTTTTATATGGCGGCTTTGTCGAGGCGGGATCTTACCGCGAGATTTCAGAATTCATAGATGTCCCGCCCGAAGACATCTTTCTTCCACCCGATAGCGAATACCCACGGGTGCAGCAGGTTGCCTTCGACGTACGCG
The DNA here is from genome assembly GCF_000022085.1 of Methylobacterium nodulans ORS 2060. NCBI lineage: Bacteria > Pseudomonadati > Pseudomonadota > Alphaproteobacteria > Hyphomicrobiales > Methylobacteriaceae > Methylobacterium > Methylobacterium nodulans. The sequence goes on along the minus strand of NC_011894.1, from coordinate 4,287,278 downwards.
GGGACTCAATGAATGCTCTCACGCCGCGACCAATTCTGCGCGGCGATCGCGTTGTGGCTCTAGACTTTGAAGGGTTGCATGGTCGTGTTGCACTCCACACCGGAATGGTCGTGATTGTCCAGCAAAGCCGAGAAGGCGGGCACTTGGTAGAGCGCTCAGTGAAGCAACTGGAGGTCTATGAGGACCGGTACGAGTTTCACCCGCGCTCGACAGTGTCGCGCTATAAGCCGATCGTGGTTCCCCACAGCATGGAGGCTGACGATGGACGCGAAGTTCGGATACTGGCTTGGGCTCGGAGCGTGTTGAACAAGCTTTAACAGGCCAGCCGAGTGGGCGGACTTTCGAAATAAGCTACTAGCTGAGAAGATTTGCCGGAGCATCTATGGCATTCAAACGGGATATTCTCTGCCATTTTTCTCACTCGCCTGTCAATTGTAGCAGCATCTCTGCGCTGCATTCCAAGTGATACAATCGGGTATGTCTCGTCCATACATGACAAACAACGCACCCTGAGCTTATACCGCAATTCAGATAGGCCGCCTGACGCATCATTGCGCCCGCACATTCCAAGTTCCTCTGCGTCATATGCCCCTAGTTCGTTCTCTTTTGAGCTGCGTGTCAAGCGTCCCGGCCGCGGTGGAATGGCATTTTTTCCGCCGTGCGGGGTTGCACCCGCTTTCGCGGGTTTTATACCGCAAGCCTCTTGACGCGGTAAAATAACCGCAGTTAGTTTCCGTCCATCGCCTCTCGCGATGGAGCCCCGCAGTGCTCACCCGCCCCCAACCCGACCTCGTTGCCCTGCTCGGCCGCCGCGAGCCGCCTCGCACCTACCTTGCTCACTTTGTCGATGCCTCGGGCCGGAAGTGGATCGAGGAGACCATCGTCGACAACGGCCTCACTGCGATTGCGGAGTTCCTTGCAGCCGACGAGCGCCAGGGCTCGATGCTCCGGGAGGTCTACGAGCTCGACATCACCGACCCGCTGACGCCGGTCGCCCGCAACGTCACTGCGATGGCGCTCGGCAAGGTCGTCGACCTGATCGACCGGGACGATGAGCGGGACGCGCTGCCCGCGAGCCTGGAGGACGCGGCCCGGCGCCATGGCGTCGTGGGTCCGGCCGAGAAGGCGCCCGCCGACGTGCTGCCCTTCACCCGCTTGACGCCCGCGTGCGTCGGCGTCGCGACCCGCGGGTGAGGAGGGGCGGATGCGCCTTGCTCTCCGCCTCGCCGCGCTCGACCGCCGCTGCCGGGCCGCCGCCCAGATCGCCGCCCGAGCCGGGCTTCTCGTCGTGATCGCCGCGAGCTTCGCGGCCATCGGGAGGTGGCTGTGATCTGGGCCGTCCTCTCCCGCTCCACCGACCTCCTCGCCCTGATCGGGCTCGGGACGGTCATCGTCCTGAGCGTGCGCGTCGCGCTCCGCCTCTCCCGCCTCTTCGCCCGTCGCTCTCCGCCCCGGGCCTGACCCGCTGCCGGCCCGGGCTCGGCCGGCTCGCACCCCACCCCCGGAGATCCCCATGAGATCGCTGCTTCTCGTATCCGCGGCCCTGCTCGCATCCTGCGCCGCCCAGGCGGCCGAGCCGCCGGCCTTCCGCCTCTGCACCGGCAGCGAGGCGGGCCATTATTTCCGCGCCGGCCACCTCCTGAAGAGCAAGGCCTCGAGCGTGCAGCTCGAGGTGATCCCAACCCAGGGCTCGCTCGACAATCTCGACAAGATCGTGGCGGGCCAGTGCGACGGCGCCTTCGTCCAGGCCGACGCGCTCCTCGTCTACTCGGCCCGCAACGCTCAGGCGCTATCGACCCTCGAGCGGGCGGGCGTGCTCTATCAGGAGCAGGCGCACCTGCTCTGCAACCGGCAGGCCGGGATCAAGCGGGTGGTCGACCTCACCAAGGCCACCACGGTCGCGGTCGGGCCGGACGGCTCGGGCGGTCGCACGACCTGGGACGCCTTCGTGCTGGCCGACAAGACGCGCTACGCCCCCATCCAGATCGACACCCGGTCGGGCGTGCGCGCGCTCTCGGCGGTCGCGGACGGCTCCCAGGTGCAGTGCATGCTCTGGGTCGGCGCGCTCAACGCCTCCTTCATCAAGGGTGATGCCCAGGCGCAGGGGGACCGCATCGTGCTCGCCGGCACGGACGACCGCGACATGACCACGACCGCCAAGGATGCGCGCGGGCAGCCGGTCTATACCTACGGCGAGATCCCGGCCGGGACCTATCCGCGCATCCAGCCCGCCGGGCTGGTCTACGGCACCAAGGCGCTCGGCACGATCGCGGTCGATGCGCTGTTCGTGACCGGGCTGGCCTGGGTGACCGCGCACGAGCGGGCCTACGACGGGCTGCTCCGCGCCTTCGCGGCGGCCAAGCCGCAGATCCAGAGCCTCGTCCAGCCGCAGTAGCCGCTCGTGACCCGCCGGGCCGAGCCCGAGACCCCGGCCGAGCGGCGGGCACGTCGCTCCGCCGACCGCCTGGAGCGCATCGCGGCCGCGGCCCGCGCTGAAGACGCTAGCGCCCGCCAGCTCGCCCTCGCCACCGAGGCCCGCATCGCTCGCCTGCAGGCGCGGGCCGGGTCCGACACCAGCCCCACCAAGGAGGACTGATCCATGCCGATTCCTGCCGACCAGACGCTTGTGCGCGGGGACGTGATCCTCGTGCGGGCCGTGGTGGAGTTCGCAGGTCACAACGACCCGAACCTGATCTTCGCGAAGGTCGAGGGGTATGGCGAGGACGTCATGGCACGCCGTGAGTCCGCCGACCTCGCCGAAACGCTGATTGCCGTCGGCGATGAGGTCACCCTGGCGGATGCCGAGGGCGAGGAAGACCTCCGCGGCATCGTCCGGGCGCTCGACGGCGAGGACGTCTGGGTGCGCTGGAGCTCCGCCCTCGCTGCGGCGCCGGTCGTGGATCGCTGCCTGCTGATGCGCACCCGCACCGCCGATGAGGTCGCCGCGGCCGCGCGCGCCTCCAGCCCCTTCCTGGAGGCGGCCGAGTGATGGACATCCGCCCCCACTCCGCGGGCCGCGTGCCCGGGCCCGGCCTTTTCCACATGCCGGCCGAGATCTACCACGACGATCCAGCGCCCGAGCCGAGCCTGAGCTCGTCGATCGCAGACCTCCTCATCCACCGCAGCCCGCGCCACGCATGGCTCGCCCATCCGCGGTTCGGCTCGGACGGAATTGAGCGAGATCCGACCCGCGCGAAGGAAATCGGCACTGCGGCCCACAAGCTGATCCTCGGGCGTGGCACCGGCCTCGTCGTCATCGATGCCGACGATTACCGCACGGCCAAGGCGAAGGCCGAACGCGCCGACGCCTACGCGGACGGGCTCTGCCCGATCCTCGCGCCCGACCTCGCCCAGGCCGAGGCGATGGCGCAGGCCGTGACCGCGCAGCTCGCCGAGATCCCGGACTGTGAGGGCTTCGCCGACGCGCCGTCCGAGGTCGTCGCGGTGGTGCGCGACCCGACCGGGGCGTGGGTCCGGATCATGATGGACCGCGTCGAGTTCCGCGCGAACCGGGTCATCATCTGGGACGTCAAGACGGGTGACCAGCCGGCCGCGCCGCAGGGCCTCGGGCGGCGCGTCGAGGCAATGGGCATGGAGGTGCAGGCCGCCCTCTACGTCCGCGCGCTCGCGACGCTGTTCCCGCGGTTCGCGGGCCGGGTGAGCTTCCGCTGGCTGTTCGTCGAGAACGAGGCGCCGCAGCACGCCATCGCGGTGGCGGAGGCCGACAACGTCGGCATGGGCATCGGCGCCCGGAAGGTCAGCGCTGCGCTCCACCTCTGGAACCGCTGCCGCGCGACAAAGACGTGGCCGGGCTACCCGGCGCAGATCCTTCGCGTCGAATACCCGGAGTGGGCCGCGAACCGCTGGACCGAGCGGGAGGAGGCGGACCCGACCCTCGCCGGGGTGTCCTACGACATCACGCAGAGCCCGTGGCGCCCCGTCGACATGGGAGATGCCGCGTGAGCTTCACCTTCGCTCCCGCCGTCCGCGAGCAGGTCTCGCTCCTCATCGCCCTGGCTGGCGCCAGTGGCAGCGGCAAGACCAAGAGCGCGCTGCGCCTCGCCGAGGGGATCTCGCCGTCCGGCAAGATCGCCTTCATCGATACGGAGGCCCGGCGCGGCCTCCACTACGCCGACCAGCACCGCTTCCTGCATGCCGACATGCGCCCGCCGTTCCGGCCCGAGCGCTTCGTCGAGGGCATCCGCGCGGCCGAGGTCGCCGGCGCCGAGGTCGTGATCCTCGACAGCTTCAGCCACGAATACGACGGCGAGGGCGGGATCATGGATTGGGCCGACGACCTCGCCGAGACGGGCGTGAAGTCGCCCGGCAACTGGAAGGAGCCCAAGCTCGCGCACAAGCGCATGATGGGCGCGCTGCTCCAGTGCCGCGCCACGCTGATCTTCTGCCTGCGCGCCGACGAGAAGATCGAGATCGTCCGCGAGGGCGGGCGCACACAGGTCCGCCCGCTCGGCTGGATGCCGATCTGCGAGAAGCGGTTCATGTACGAGATGACGGCGAGCTTCACGCTCTCGCCGGACACGCCCGGCAAGCCGCGCTTCGACTTGCCGCACAAGGTGCAGGAGCAGCACCGGGGCTTCTTCCCGCAGGGTCAGCCCATCGACGAGGCGTGCGGGCAGAAGCTCGCGGCGTGGGCGCGGGGCGGGACGCCCTCACCGGCCCTCGCGCCTCCGCCGAGCCAGCCTGAAGCGAGCGAACCGAAGCTGTTCGGCGTCGCCCGCGAGAAGGCCCGGGCCGGCCGCGAGGCCTTCGAGGATTGGCGCGAGCGCCTGACCGACCGCCAGCGCGACGGCCTTCAGCCCATCGCTGCGGAGCTCGAGCGCCTCCTCGATGACGCCGATGCGCGCGCCGACGACCGCCACCTTCAGCCCGAGGACGCCTGATGCAGCCCATCATCATGACCACGGCCACGGCTCCGCGCTCGCTCGGCGAGCGCATCCAGCGCCGCCGCCGCAGGCTGGGCATCCTGCAGTCCGAGCTCGCGCGGGCCATCGGCTACGGGCCGGGGGCGATCTCCCGGTTCGAGCGGGGCCACCGGGTGCCGAAAGAGGTGCTGCCGCGGCTCGCGGCCGCGCTGCAGGTCGATGTCGGCGACCTGCTCGCGGATGCCGCGGCCATCGAGCCGTCGCGCGAGGAGCGCGAGCTGCTGCGGGCCTACCGCGCGCTGCCCGACAGCGGGCAGGCCGAAATCCGCAGCCTGATGGCCGCCATTGCTGCCGGGAGGGTGGCGCGATGATCGATCCTGCCATCGCCGACCTGCGCGAATTCGACTGGCCCAGCCTTGCCGCCGCCCGCATGGAGGCCGACGGCAAAAGCGGGGTGCTCGCTCAAGCCGTGGACTGGCAGGCGAGCCTCGTCGGCGCCTTCCCGGGCACTCACCGCAAGTCCCGACAGGTGATCGCGCATGTGCGGGCGCAGCGGGACGACCTGCGCCGGCTCCAGGTGCTGGCCGAGATCTTCGAGCGGCACGGCGAGCAGCTCGTCCCGATCGTCGAGGCGCTGGAGGCGGGCCGGGAGGTCGTGGTCCGGCAGAGCCGGGCGGCGGAGCTGGTCCGCTGCAGCGCACCGGTGCTGGCGCACTGGCCGGCGATGCGGCGGCCCGGGACGGTGATGGGGCCGGTCGTGGTCGCGATGGCAGCGGAGGTGCGGTGATGCGCTCCGACCTCGTCGACCTCACCGTGCGCCTGCACCACGAGACCAATCGTGCCGTCCTCGTCTCGACGGACGGCGACCGCGAGAAGGCGGTCTGGATCCCGAAATCCGCCTGCGAGATCGAGCCGGACGCGGGGCAGGCCACCCACACCCTGAGCCTGCCCGAGCGGGTCGCTGTCGAGAAGGGGCTGGTGTGATGGCCCGCGAGCGCCTGCCCAACCGCCGCGAGCACGAGGTCTTCGACTTCGTGTTCTCCCGCGGCCCGCACGATCCGGTCGGCACCCGCTACACCGCCGGCCTCGGCTGGGCCGCCCCCGGCGCGCCCGTCACCGAGATCTTTCTCGACTGCGACAAGCTGGCCTCCGCGATGACCGACGACGCGCGCGACATCGCCGTCATCCTGTCGATCGCGCTCCAGCACGGCGTGCCGCTCGCGCCAATCCGCGCCGCTCTGACGAAGCTGGAGAGCGGCGAGCCGGCGGGCCTCGCCGGCCGGCTCCTGGCCGAGATCGAGGCGCGGGCGCCGGAAGCGTTCGAGCCGCGGCCTGGCGACCCTGGCGGCCACGCGCCGGCTCCTGTGGTGGCGGATGTGGAGGCCGCGCGATGACCCGGCCCCTCGTGGTCGACAGCTTCGCGGGCGATCTATTCCGTCTAATGCACCGCGAAGTTCTTAACGTCATAGATTTCGTACAGGATCGGCATCATTCGGCGGATCGCGTCGACAGCCGTGTTCGCCTCGTCACCGGCTTGCGCATCCACATCGATAACGAACGAAGGCAAAACCGTTACGTCGGTGCGTGGCCCGATCCGAATGCCTTTGATATGCTCGCCGCCAGGAACGCGGCGAATGTGCTGCAAGAGAATATCAGCGATTTCGGTTCGCGTCTTCGACTTGCGCTTCATGTAGATCCGCCCCTGCGCCGCGGGCGTATGCCTCGTGGGTGCCCGGCCGTCCCTTACATTTGTCAAAGGGAAGCGGCATGACCTCCGCCCGCCTCACAGACCTGTGCGCAGCCGGCACGAGCCTAGTCGTCTTTCACATCGTAAACCTGGAACATTGTGTGCGCCAGCTGGCGGATCACCTCAATAAGAAGCTGATAATCCGCCTCGTCGCCATTCTCGAAACACAGAATGACACCAGGATCTTCATTACATTCGGTGGACGCAATAAGTCGAAAATATCTTATGTTTTCGCTGCCCGGAACGTTGCGAACAATGTGAATGATCGCTTTCTCTATATGGCTTCGAGTCCTTGTCAAACGCTGCATGAGTCTGACCCTGGCCCGCTGATAAACTTACCTCCACCTTGGCTAGCGACCTACTGCTCATTGGTGGTGTGAGACCGTGACCGCCGCCCTCTCCCGTCTTACCCCGCCCTCAGGGCGCCCCGATCCCTCATCCGCAGGAGCGTGATGCCGTGACCATCAAGAACGTGATCGCGCACGTCGAGTGCGACCGCTGCCGGAAGGACTTCACGGTCCGGATGGAGACCGGCGATGCGATCCCCAAAGGCTGGGATCTGATGGACCTCGCCACCGACGCGGTGCGCGGCGGGGAGATCTACCTCGCGCCGCGGGAGACCGTGACCTTCGACGGCTGCTCCGTCGCTGGTGAAGGCTCAGACCTCGAACATCTGTGCCCAGCCTGCACCCAGGCCGAAGATGCCAAGCAGGCGGAGGCGGAGCATGCCTGACCGCCTCTCCCTCTTCGATCTCATCAGCATCGCTGCCGCGGCCGTCGAGCTGTTGATCACTGCCGTCTGGCGGATGCCGGCGGCGGTGATGGCCGACATCGCAGGCTTCTTCGGCCCGGGCCCGGCCTTCTCGTTTGTGGGAGCGTGACCTTGTCCCGTCGCATCTACGTCGCCTCGTCCTGGCGCAATCCGAAGCAGCCGGCGGTCGTCGCCGCGCTGCGCGCGGCGGGCCACGAGGTCTACGACTTCCGCAACCCCTTCAATGGCGTGCCGGGCTTCGCGTGGTCGGAGATCGACCCGAATTGGGAGGCATGGTCGGCCGCGGAGTACCGGCGCCTGCTGACCACGCACCCGATCGCCGCCCGCGGTTTCGTCAGCGATCTGCGGGGCATGCAGTGGGCCGACACCTGCGTCCTCGTTCTGCCCTGCGGGCGCAGCGCACACCTGGAAGCCGGCTGGTTCTGCGGTCAGGGCAAGCGCTGCCTGATCCTCACCCAGGATGGCGAGGAGCCCGAGCTGATGGCGCTCCTCGCCACTGACATCTGCATCTCGCTCGAGGAGGTGCTGCAGCGGCTCGCGGGCGGTCCAGGCCCGCTCGCCATGGCTGCGGAGTTGAGGCCATGACGACCGAGACCCAAGCCGCGGCCGCGGCCGGCCCGGCCTTCCCCCGCTTCGACGGCGCCGATGTGTGGGTCACCCTCACCAACGAGGAGAAGGCCGAGATCGGCGCTATCGCGATCGAGCTCGTCGTCACCCGGCGACTGTGGCAGCGCGTCTATGAGGATGGACTGGGCGACATCATCCAGCGCGCTGCGGGCGCTGCGCTCCAGCTGCTGCCGCATCTCCTCGACCAAGCCGTGTCTGACGTGCTGCCGGACGGCGCGCTGGAGGCCGAGGACGGCATCACACCGCGCGTCCCGTCGCTCCTCGGCGGGATCTGCCGCGACTGCGGCTGCACCCAGGAGGACGCCTGCCCGGGCGGCTGCGGCTGGGCCGGCGAGGACCAGTGCAGCACCTGCGCGGCCGAGAACGCCCCGGCTGCCGCTCATCCCGAACTCTGACGGGGGCCGTCGTGGCGACCATCTTCGATCGCGAGATCGCGATCCGCAATCCGCAGCAGATCGACATGGAGAAAGTCTGGCACGCCTTGCGCGGGTCACCCAATGGTCTTCGGCAGAAGGGCCTGATGGTCGCGGTCCACAACGACTATCGGCTGGACGGCCAAACCAAGACTTTCTGGCTGATGACCTGGGACACTGGCCAGCGGGACAGCTTCGGCCGCCAGATCATCCGCTCATTCAAGGGCGAGGGCGCCACCGACGCCGAGGCCCTGGACCAGATCCGGGCGGAGTTCGCCGCGGTCACCGACAATCACAAGCACGCCCCGCTCTGCCCAGCCAACCACTTCCACGGCGCTCGCGCGCCGACGGGCCCATGCACCTGCGGCGCGGTGCAGCTCGGCGTCTTCATGCACGGCGCCCGGGAAAACGATCATGGCTGAAAACACCAAGATCGAATGGTGCCACCACACCTTCAATCCGTGGGTGGGCTGCACTCGCCTCAGCCCGGCGTGTGACCACTGCTACGCCGAGGCCTGGGCCAAGCGCACCGGACAGGCGCACCTCTGGACCGGCGAGCGCCGCCGGACCAGCGCCTCGAACTGGCAGCAGCCCTTGAAGTGGGACCGCGCCGCGGCCGCGGCCGGCGAGCGGCACCGGGTCTTCTGCGCCTCGCTGGCCGACTTCTTCGACAACCAGGTGCCGAGCCGCTGGCGCGACGACGCTTGGCACTTGATCAGCCAGACCCCGCAGCTCGATTGGATGCTGCTGACGAAGCGCCCGCAGAACATCGCCAAGATGCTGCCGGGCCCGGCGACCGGCGCGCCGGCCTGGGGCGAGGGCTGGCCGAACGTCTGGCTCGGCACGACGATCGAGGACCGCGCCCGGCTGCGGAACCCCGACGCGCTGAGGACCGTGCCGGCGCGGGTGAGGTTCCTGTCCTGCGAGCCGCTGCTCGAGGATCTCGGTGAGATTGACCTCACCGGCATCCACCTCGTGATCGTCGGCGGCGAGAGCGGCCCGGGCGCGCGGCCTATGCGAGCGGAGTGGGCGCGATCCATCCGCGACCAGTGCATCGCAGCGGGCGTCGCCTATCACTTCAAGCAGCACGGCGACTGGATCGACGTCGACCAACTGCGCCACCTCGACGGCTGGACGGGCGGGCCCGGGTTCGGGCGCTTCGACCACTGCCGCTACGACCAAGACGCCGAATGCCTGCGGATCGGCAAGGCCGCCGCCGGCCGCCTCCTCGACGGCCGCACCTGGGACGAGATGCCGGAGGTGCGCCATGCATAGCCCGCGCACCCGGCGTCACTCGGCCCAGCATGACGATCACTGCGTCCTGACCTTCGACGGCATCAACTGGCGCATCGCCAAGATGTGCGGCCTCGACAGGATCGTCCTCATCAGCCTGGACGGTCAGAACATGACACTGTTCGACCTCTCGGCGGCGGATCTGCCGGTTTATTGCGCGATGGCGGCGGCCTGGCTCGAGCCGGACATGGCGATCGACAATGCGGAGGTGAGCCATGTCGGTTGATCCCGCCCGCGCCGCCTACGAGGCGCGCTTTGCCAACATGACGCTCGGGCCGCGCGGTGCCGCCCCGGCTTGGGACGACCTCCCGCCCGAGGGCCGGGCGGTGTGGCAGCGGGTGGCGGAGGCCGCCCGGCAAGGCCAACTGACCGTCGCCGAGCACAAGAAGCTCGTCGCGGCCACGGAGGCGGCTTTCGCTGCGCTCAGAACGGAGCACCAGGAGGCGCTGTGCGATCTGGGCGACCGAGTGGACGAGATCGTCCGCCTGCGCGAGGCGCTAAAGCCCTTCGTGGCGTACGCCCGCTACGCGCTGGCCGACGGCTTCGAAGGCGAGATCGGCGAAGTCATCGTGGACGGCCTGCGTCGCAGCATCAGCATGCAGGATCTGCGCCGAGCAGCCGAGGTCTATGGCGCCGCATCTGCTCAGGAGGGCGGCCGGTGAGCACCTTCGACGCCATCCTGCTCGGCAGCACCGCCCTGGCCATCCTGTTCGCCTTCACGCACTACGGCTGGCGGGCCGTGCACTGGCTGGGCTGCGCCATCGGCCTGATCGGGCTCGCGCTGGCGAGCCTCGGACGCAACAACGAAGAGAGGAGGTGAGCCATGCGCAGGGCTGAGCGCATCCCCGGCCAGAACGAGACACCGGCACAGGAGCGATCCGTGAAGCGCCGATCCGAGCCGCGGCGGCCCGCAGACCCCCTCGCCTATCGCGTCGATGATGCGGCTGCCGCGATCGGTGTCAGCCGCTCCAAGGTCTGGGAGCTGATCGCGCGTGGAGAGATCGTCGCCCGGAAGCTCGACGGATCGACCATCATCCTGCGCGACGATCTCCAGACCTATCTCGACGGCTTGCCAGAGACCGGGGCGCCCGCCTCGATGTAGGCGCCCCAATCATCCATCAGCCGGCGACGCTTCGTGCGTGCGTCGCCGCGGCGGTCGTTGGAGCCACACCTGACACGCGTCTGTCCGTGGATGTCCACCACCGCCCAGGGGCGTATATTCGACCGATATTCGACGAATGATCCGCGCCGCCTGCTAAGTTATTGAAATTGCTGGCGCGCCCTACGGGACTCGAACCCGTGTTTTCGCCGTGAAAGGGCGACGTCCTAGACCGCTAGACGAAGGGCGCTCGCGCGGTGGGGACCCTATAGTGACCTTCGCTGCCGCGGGCAACTGGATTGATGGGGTTGACGCGGTCGGCGGCCTGCGTCTTGTCGGCTCGCCGCAGGGCGGCGGGAGACGAGCGAATGATGACGAAGCGGACGGCGCCCCGGGATCGGCGGCACCGGAGCGGAGCGGACCGGAGAGCGGCACCGGCCGGGGATGACCGGATCATCCTCTATGGATGGCATCCGGTGACGGAGGCGCTGCGTAATCCGGGGCGCGGCCTGCATCGGCTGCTCGCCACCGAGAACGCGCTGGCGCGACTTGCCGCGGAACTGGGCGAGCTGCGCATCGTCCCGCAGATGGTCCGGCCGGGCGAGATTTCGGCCCTCGTCGGTCCGGATGCCGTGCATCAGGGCCTCTATCTCGAAGCCGAGCCGCTCCGGGCCCCAGCCTTCGATACGCTGCCGCCGGATGCGGTGCTGCTCGCCCTCGACCAGATCACCGATCCGCACAATGTCGGCGCGATCGTGCGGACGGCCGCCGCCTTCAACGTCACGGCCATCGTGACCACGGCGCGGCACTCTCCCGCCGCCACGGGCGTGCTCGCCAAATCGGCCTCGGGCGGGCTCGAACACGTGCCCTTCGTGACCGTGCGCAACCTCGCCGAGGCCCTGATCGACCTCGGCGAGCGCGGCTTCACCCGCATCGGCCTCGATTCCGAGGCACCGGTGCCCCTCGATCAGGTGACGCCGGCGCCCCCCCTCGTCATCGTGCTCGGGGCCGAGGGCAAGGGGCTGCGCCAGCGCACCAGGGAGTGCTGCGACGTGATGGCCCGGCTCGATTTCCCGGGCGCCATCAAGAGCCTCAACGTGTCGAACGCCGCGGCCATCACGCTCTACGCGCTGGCGCCGCGACGCTGACAGGCGCCGCGCTGGATCTTATACCACCGGCCCAAGATGCTGCCGCGCATGCTCACGCATCGGGCCGTTGATCCATCTCGAATTGTCGACACCAAGCCAGAGGCTTGGCGACAATGCGAGAGCGGAACCAACGGTCACATGAAAATGACCGTTGGTCTCAGCGCCAGAAGGGCCGGACATCGATCAGGGCCGCATGCGCCTTGGCGGCGGCGGCGAGGAGCCGCGCGGTGCGCTCCTCCATGTCCGCCGTGGTCAGGCCCGCGGCGAAGATGGCGGAATCGGGGGCGCCGCGCGTGAGATCCTCCGTCAATCTGTGCGCGGTCGAGATGTCGTTGAGGTCGCCGAGGCAATCCTGCAGGTCCGAGAGCGCGCCGACGAAGACCTTGTGGCGCTTGGCAGCCTTCGGCTTGGGATAGAGGCTGCCGAAGAACTCGGCCCCGTAGCGCAGCTTCTTCGCCGCAATGCGCACTTGATGGCGCGCCTCGGGATCGAGCTCGTCGAGCCCGCGCCCGCGCTTCTTCAGCTTGCGGCGGCGGCGCTCCAGCTCCTCGGCCGCGAAGGCGCGCGCCGGGCCGTCGCGCCGGTCGGCCTGCGGAGCATCCGGCGCGAGCCAGGGGCCCGCATCGACCCAGGCCACGAGGTCGAGCAGAAAGAGCCGCCACTCGGCGCTGCGGAGGATGGCGACCACGGCATCGTAGGCCTTGGTGCGCTCGCCCTCGAGATGCTTCTCCAGGTTGAGCAGGCCCGCCTCGTCCGGCCGGCGCTCCCGCTCGGCCGGCAGCGTGCTCCGGAGGAAGACGTCGAGGTTGCGGGCAACGCCGAACGGCTCGCTCAGGCGCTTGAGCTCGGCGCGCAGACCCGGCGAACGGGCATCGTCCACGAGGTCCCCGAACAGCGAGAAGGCGGAGCGCAGCCGCCGCAAGGACACGCGCAGCTGATGCAGCGCCTCCACCTCGCGGTGGGCGAGCAGCGCCTCCTCGTTGCGCCGCATGTGCCGCAGACAGGCCTGAGCGATCGCCTGCAAGGCCGCCCCGGCGCTCATCGCCGGGTCCAGGCGAAGCGGCTCCGCCTTGCTGAAGCGGTCGAGCCGGCCCGCCAGAAGAGCAAAGCCCCGCTCGGCCTTCGTCATCACGCCGAGGCGCAGCGGCACGCTCGCGTTGAGGTCCCGGGCGAGCGCGAACAGATCGGCGGCGGTGCCGCCCTTCAGCTCGAGTTCGAGTTCGTTGATCGGGGCGACGCGGTCGATGGCGCCGTCGATCGCCGTGATCCGCCCACGGTCGAGCGCGACCTCGATGCGCGTGTCGCCGCGGTCGATGGCCCGCACCGACCGCTCCACCGCGGCCGAGAACAGCGGCTTGAGCGTGGATTTCCGGTCGAGCAGGTCGGCCACCGGCGTGTCGCAGAGCGGCGTCAGGTCCGGCTCGGCTCCCTTGATGACCCATTCCCATTCCGGCCGCTCGAACAGCCCGGCCCCCGTTCCGGCGGCCTTGACCGTCTGGATGTGCCGCGCCCCGTTGCTGCGCACCCGCAGGGTGTAGCCGGCCTCGCTGAGGCGCCGGTCCTCGGTGTCGAAATAGACGGAGGTGAGCCGCTCCTCCGCCGCGCTCCCGCCGAGCAGCGGGTGCCCGCTCAAGGTTGCGAGGTCGGACGCCTCGAATTCGAGCTTCAATTCGGTCTCACGCGGCGTCGTCATCCTGGCCTTCCCGTCTCCCTCGATGCGGACCCCCGCCCGACGCAGGTCCGTACCGCCCGAGCAGCAACGCGCGAGCGAGAGCGAAGATCATGGCGGCACAGACAGCTTTCGCAAGTGGGCCGCTTCCGCTGGGTCAGAGCGCTTTTGTCAGCGCGCCCGCAGGTGAGCCACGAGCCGCGCGGCCCCGTCCTCCGGCGGGCCGTCATTGACGATGGTGAGGTCGGCCTCGTCCGGGGCCTGGCGGGCGAGGCGGGCGGCGATGTCGCCATCCTCCGGGCGACCCCGCACTGCCAGACGCGCCGCCAGCACAGCGGGCGGCGCCGTCACCGCCACGACGCTCACCCGGGGCAGGCGGGCGCGGGCCTCGGCCACGATGCGGCGGGAGATGTTGACGACCACGACCTGCCCGGCCTGCGCCAGCGCCACCGTCTCGCGCGGGAGCGCATAGCCGAGCCCATGCGCGTGCCACGACAGGGCGAAGCGGCCGCTGGCCTCGCCCTCGGCGAAGGCGGCCTCGCCGATCTCGTCGTTGTCCTCGTGGGCGGAGGGCGGCCGCGTCACGAGGCGGCGCGGGAAGACGAAGCGGGGCTCGTCCGCGAGCGCCGCCCGCGCGAGGCGGATCAACGTATCCTTGCCGGCCCCGCTCGGGCCGACGACGAGCACGAAGCCGCCCGGCCTCATCGTCACGCCACCCGCTCGCCGCCGCGCCAGACCTGACGGACCACCGGCACCCCGTCGGCGAGGTGGACCCGGACGAGGTCGGCCCTCAGGCCCGCCGCCAGGGCACCGCGGTCGTGCAGGCCGGTGGCGCGGGCGGGGTTCGCCGTCACGGTGGCAAGGGCCTGCGGCAGGGTGATGGAGGCCACGCGCTGCGGGAGCAAGAAGGCCGCCAGGATCAGGCTCGCCGGCACATAGTCGGAGGAGAGGATGTCGAGATGCCCGGCCCGGGCGAGATCCTCGGCCGCGACATTGCCGGAATGCGAGCCGCCGCGGATCAGGTTCGGGGCGCCCATCATCACGGTGATCTCCGCCGCCCGGGCCGCCTCGGCCGCCTCGGCGGTGGTCGGGAACTCGGCCAGCGCCACCCCTTCGCGGCGCGCGAGGGCGACATCGTCGAGGGTGGTGTCGTCGTGGCTCGCGAGCGCAATGCCGCGCGCCCGCGCCAGTTCCACCAAGGCCGGCCGGTTGATTGCGGTGAGGGCCTGGCCCTCGCGGATCTTGCGCTCGGTCCCCGCCTTGATGGCCTCCATGGAACGCCCGCCGCGGCCGGCATACTGGTAGTACTTCGTGATGTCGCGGAACTGGCGCTGGCCCGGCGTGTGGTCCATCAGCGAGATCAGGCCGATGGGGAAGCGGTCAGTGAAGCTCCGCACGGATTCGAGCACGTCCTCCGAGGGAAGCTCGCAGCGCAGATGCGTGCGGTGCTCGGCCCGGAACAGGCCGGCGCTGCGCGCCCCGTCGATCGCCGCGGCCAGAAGCATCAGCTCGGGACCAAGGCCGCTGCCGTCCGGATCGCTGCCCGCCCGCAGACTGTCGAACACCGTGGTGATGCCCGAGGCCGCGATCTGCGCGTCATAGGCGAGGACGGCGCCGAGCGGGTGCCAGCGCACCCCCGGCCGCGGGGCATAGTGGCTCTCCAGGTGATCGGTGTGGAGCTCGATGAGGCCGGGGATCAGGTGGTCGCCCGCAAGGTCGAGCCCGCGCTCCGGCGCCCTCCCCTCGCCGATCTCGGCGATGCGGCCATCCGCAACGGCGAGCCAGCCGGTCTGCACCCGGTCGGGCAGGACGAGGGTGGCGTTGTCGAGGATCATCTCGGTCATGGGGGGTCTCGCTGGGGGGTCTCGCCCTTCAGGCCGCCGCACGGTCGCGGAAGTGAGTGACATCGAGGATGCGGGTGGCGACCGCCTCCCGCATCTCGGCATCGTGGAAGATGCCGAGGAGGCCGGCCCCGGCCGCCTGTTTCTCGCGGATCAGCTCCAGCACGACCGCGCGATTCGTCGCGTCGAGGGAGGCGGTGGGCTCGTCGAGGAGCAGCAGCGGCTTGTCGGCGATGAAGCCGCGCGCGATGTTCACCCGCTGCTGCTCGCCGCCTGAGAAAGTGGCGGGGGGCAGATCCCACAGGCGCTCGGGCAGGTTGAGGCGGGTGAGCAGCGCGGCGGCGCGGCACTCGGCCTCCTCCGGCGACAGGCCGCCCTCGCGGCCGGCCTCCTCGACCACGGCGCGGGCGCCGACCCGCGGGATCACGCGCAGGAATTGCGAGACATAGGCGACGACCCGGCGGCGCAGGGCCAGCACCTGCCGCGGCTCCGCCGTCGCCACATCGACGAGGCGTGCCCCGTCCCGGATGCGGATGGCGCCCGCATCGATCCGGTAGTTGCCGTAGGCCATCTTCAGGAGCGAGGATTTCCCCGCCCCGGAGGGCCCGCCGAGCACCACGCATTCGCCCGGGCGCACCTCCAGGCTCACGCGGGAGACCACCGGCAGCCGCACGCCCCCGCGCAGGTGGAGCGTGAAGGTCTTGGCGACATCCTCGAAGGCGATGAGCGGGGTCATGCGGCGAGCACCGAGGAGACGAGGAGCTGCGTGTAGGGCTCGGCGGGATCGTCGAGCACCTGATCGGTGAGGCCGGTCTCGACCACGCGCCCGGCCCGCATCACGATCATGCGGTGGGAGAGGAGCCGGGCCACCGCGAGATCGTGGGTGACGATGACGACAGCGAGGCCGAGTTCCGCGACGAGGCGGCGGATCAGGTCGAGGAGCCGGGCCTGCACCGAGACGTCGAGGCCCGAGGTCGGCTCGTCCATCAGCACGAGGCGCGGGCCGGTGACGAGGTTGCGGGCGATTTGCAGGCGCTGGCGCATGCCGCCGGAAAAACTCGCCGGGGTGTCGTCGATGCGGTCGGACGCGATCTCGACCTTGGCGAGCCAGTCGAGGGCAGCGGATCGGATCCTTCCGTAATGCCGGGCGCCCACCCCCATCAGCCGCTCGCCGACATTTCCGCCGGCCGAGACGGCAAGGCGCAACCCTTGCGCCGCATCCTGCCGGATGAAGCCCCAATCGGTGCGCATGAGGTGGCGCCGCTCGGCCGCCGACAGGGCGGCGAGATCGGAAAGCCGCCCGTCGCGCATCCGGAACAGAACCTCGCCGGCATCGGGTTCGAGCTCGCGGGCGATCAGCGACAGCAGGGTCGACTTGCCGGAGCCGGATTCGCCGACGATGGCCAGCACCTCGCCCGGATCGAGGTCGAAGGAGATGTCGGCGCAGCCGAGCCGGGCGCCGTAGCGTTTGGTGAGGCCGCGGATGCGCAGAAGCGGTTCCATCGTCACACGCCCTCCCCCTGATGGCCGGCGGCGCGGCGCTCCTCGCAGAAATCCGTGTCCGAGCAGACGAACATCCGCCCTCCGGCATCGTCGAGCAGCACCTCGTCGAGATAGACTTCCCGGGCTCCGCAGAGGGCGCAGGGGCGCTCGAAATGCTGCACCCGGAACGGATGGTCCTCGAAATCGAGGCTCCTCACCCGCGTATAGGGCGGCACCGCGTAGATGCGCTTCTCGCGCCCCGCTCCGAAGAGCTGCAGGGCCGGACAATCATCCATCTTCGGGTTGTCGAATTTCGGGGTCGGGGACGGGTCCATCACGTAACGGCCCGCCACCTCGACCGGATAGGCGTAGGTGGTGGCGATGTGCCCGTGCCGGGCGATGTCCTCGTAGAGCTTGACATGCATCAGCCCGTATTCGGCGAGGGCATGGAGCTGGCGCGTCTCGGTCTCGCGCGGTTCGAGGAAGCGCAGCGGCTCGGGGATCGGCACCTGGTAGACGAGGGTCTGGCCCTCGGCGAGCGGGTGCTCGGGGATGCGGTGGCGGGTCTGGATCACCGTCGCCTCGGCGGTGCGGGTGGTCACCGCGACGCCGGCCGTGCGGGCGAAGAAGGCGCGGATGGAGACGGCGTTGGTGGTGTCGTCCGAGCCCTGGTCGATGACCTTGAGCACGTCCCGCCGGCCGAGGATCGCCGCCGTCACCTGCACGCCGCCGGTGCCCCAGCCATAGGGCATCGGCATCTCGCGCGAGGCGAAGGGCACTTGGTAGCCGGGCACCGCGATGGCCTTGAGGATCGCCCGGCGGATCATCCGCTTGGTGCCCTCGTCCAGATAGGCGAAGTTGTAGCCGGGATGCGGAGCCTCGACCGCAGCGTCGTGAAGCAGCGTCGCGCTCATTCGGCGGCCTCCTGCGCGGCGGCGTGCTCGGCGCGCATCCGGCGCACCAGTTCCAGCTCGGCCTGGAAATCCACGTAATGGGGCAGCTTCAGGTGCTCGACGAAGCCCGTCGCCTGAAGCGCGTCGCAATGGGCGAGGACGAATTCCTGGTCCTGGGCGGGCGAGGCGACCGGCTCGCCCAGTTCGGCCGCCCGCAGCGAACGGTCCACCAGCGCCATGGCCATCGCCTTGCGCTCGCTTTGCCCGAAGGCGAGGCCGTAGCCGCGGGTGAATTGCGGCGGTTTTTCGGCGCTGCCCTTGAACTGGTTCACCATCTGGCACTCGGTGAGCGCCACGCGCCCGAGGGGCACCGGAAAGCCGAGTTCCTCCGGCACGAACTCCACCTCCACCTCGCCGACGCGGATCTCGCCCACGAAGGGGTGGGTGCGGCCATAGCCGCGCTGGGTCGAGTAGCCGAGCGCCAGGACGAAGCCCTCATCGCCCCGGGCGAGCGCCTGCAGCCGCACCGCCCGGTCGGCGGGAAAGTCGATCGGCTCGCGGGTGAGATCGCCGACGGGCTCGCCCGCATCCGGCGGCGAGGGCTCGATCAGGCCGTCATGCCCGAGGAGATCGGTCACGCGCGGGGCCGGCCCCGGCTCCGGCTCGGCCTCGGCGGCGGCGGGCACCTCGCCCCCAGCGGCGAGGGCGAAATCGATCAGCCGGTGCGTGTAGTCGAAGGTGGGCCCGAGCACCTGCCCGCCGGGCAGATCCTTGAAGGTGGCGGAGATCCGCCGCCGCAGATTCATGGCGCCGGTCTCCACCGGCTCGGCGGCGCCGAAGCGGGTGAGCGTGGTGCGGTAGGCGCGCACCAGAAAAACGGCCTCGATCAGGTCGCCGCGCGCCTGCTTGAGGGCGAGCGCGGCGAGGTCGGGATCGTAGAGCGAGCCCTCCGTCATCACCCGGTCGACGAGGAGGCTCATCTGCTCGGCGATCTGCGCCACGGAGAGGTCGGGCACGGCGGGGTCGCCCCGGCGCTCCTCCGCGAGGAGGCGGTGGGCATTGGCGATGGCGGCCTCGCCGCCCTTCACGGCCACGTACATGGGTTCACCCCTCCGTCACGCGGGTCGAGCGGGGCAGGCCGGCGATGCGGCCGGGCGCCGTCAGCAGGAGGTCGATTCCGAGCGGAAAGGCGGCCCGGTTCCGGCCCATCCGGGCCACGAAATCCGCCGGCAGCGGAGAGGCCGAGAGGCGGGCTTGGCCGCGGATGCCGGGGCCTTCGAGAATGACGCCCCCCGCCTCCGCCAGCGCCTCCACCGCCATCACCAGGGTGGCGGAACGATCCGGATAGGCGGGCTCGCCTTGCGCGAAGCGAGAGAAGTCCGGGCAGCGAGCCGGATCGGCGATGAGGGCGAAGGCGGCCGCCTCCGACTCGGCCACGATCGGCGCGCCGGTGTGGAAGCGCAGGAACTGCGCGACCTCCGCCTGCGCGGCAAGCGCCGGGTCGAGCCAGACCGGCGCATCCGCATCGGTCAGCGCGAGCGCTACGGCGGCGAGTTCGGGCGTGAGCGGGGGCGGCGGCGCCAGGGCGATGGCCATGGCCTGGATCCGGCCGGGGCGGGCGAGCGCATCCATGACGGCCCGGAAGACGGCCTGCCCGTCATGGACCGGATCGCTGAGACCGGGAGCGAGCGCCATCAATCCTCTCCGCGCGCCATGGTGAAGAAGTTGACCCGCGTCGCCGCGATGCGCCGGGCCTCCGCCTCCGCCTCCGCCGCGCGCCGGGCCGCGAGTGGCGCGAGGGCCGCCTCGACGGCTGCCCGTGTGTCGGGACGCTGCCAGAGGGCATCAAGGATCGCGGCGAGCCGCGCCCTCGCGCGGTCGCGGCCGAGATGATAGGCAAAGCCCGTCTCGCCCGCGGCCAACCGGATCGCCGCCCGGGTCACCGTCATCTCGCCCCAGTTGAACGGGCGCCCGTCGCCGCCGATGCGCCCGCGGGCCATCACCAGCCCGGTCTCGGCGGGGCGGAGATCCTCCACCTCGCCCATGGGCCCGATCGCCGCGAGGGCGGTCCGCAGCTCCTCCCGGGTCGCCTGCCCGCACAGGGCCATCACGGCGCGGCGCGCGGCGGTGTCTGGCGTCTCTGTCCCGCCTGGTGTTGGAGTGCGATCCGGCATGAGTGTGATGGGTGTTCCGATTTGTCTAATTGTATAGACAACCTCTCTGCGCAGGGCAACGGCAATTCGGGTGATGGTATGGGCGAGAGCGGCGACACCCCGGTGACGGCGCTGAGCCGCGGCGAAGGTCTGGCGGCATGGCGGCAGATCGCGGACGGGCTGGCGGCCGAGATCGAGGCCGGCCGGCTCGCGGCCGGAGCCCAGCTGCCGACGGAAGCGGCCCTGGCGGCCCGGTTCGGCGTGAACCGGCACACGGTCCGCCGGGCGCTCGCGGCACTGGCGGAGCGCGGGCTGGTGCGGGCGACGCAGGGGCGCGGCACCTTCGTGGAGGCGCCCCGCCTCGCCTATCCGATCGGACTGCGCACGCGCTTCTCGGAGATCGTGTCGCGGGCGGGGCGCGAGGCCTGGGGCGACCTCATCGCAGCCGCGTCCATCCCGGCCGACGATGGGCTCGCGGAGGATCTCGGAATCGGCGTCGGCGATCCGGTGCTCGAACTGCTGACCGTGCACCGGGCAGACGGCACGCCGATTTCGACGGCGCGCACCTGCCTTCCCCTGCCCCGCTTCGCGGGCTTCGACCGCGCCTATGCGGCCCTCGGCTCGATCACCCGCGCCTATGCGGAATACGGGATCGCCGACTACACCCGCCTCTCGACCCGGATCGGCGCCCGCGTGGCCGCCGCCGACGAGGCCGCGCGGCTCGACCTCGCGCCCGGCCGGGTCCTGATCACCATCGCGAGCGTCAACGTCGATGCGGCGGGCACGCGCATCCAGGCGACGCGCAGCCTGTTCGTCGCCGACCGGGTGGAACTGGTGGTGGAGGGCTGACATGCGCCGGGACATGCCGGGCGGAATGGATGCCGGTCCGGCGCCCCTGTTACGTGTTCGTCGAAGAAATCATCCCGGAATGCGCAAATAAAAGATGCCACCCGTCTCGGTCCCGGACATTCGACAAAAATATACTCCTTGCCTATGAACCCGCCGGCGCTGCCGATCGCGCGCCGCGCAGGGAGACACGATGATGTTCAACATGTTCAAGTCGCAGGCATCCCTTGATCTCACCCCGCGGAACTGCCTTGCCGTCTCATTGATCTATTGCATGGGAGCCGATGGCGAGGTGGACCCGGAGGAGATCGGTCATCTCATGTCGGTGCTGGGTCGTAACGTGACACGCCAGCAGCTGGACGCCGTCCTGCGGTACTCCCGCTCCACGCAGCCGGCTCAGTTCCTGGCCGACGCCGCGCCCAACCTGCGGCCGGAGCAGCGGCTCTGCATCATCCTGAACATGATCGACAGCGCGATGGCGGATGGCGAGGCGGAGCCGGGCGAACAGCAGTTGATCATGCAGTTCGCACAGGCCTTCGGCCTCACGGAAAGCGATCTGACGCCCTATTTCCGCACCCTGGTGGCCAAGAACGATCGCGCCGTGCTGGATCGGTAGTTCGAGACGGGCTCGTTATCCGCAACGACCGCCGGCGGTCGTTGCGGCGTCGGAATAATCATCACATCAGCGTCATGCACAGGCAGGATCTGTTCTAACGTGAACGGATCCTGCTTAGGCTTTTGATACGGCTTCCAGTTGATCCGTTCGGAGACGAGAGGGCGCGGGAACCCCTCTCCCGCACGGGAGAGGGGTTCCCGCGCCCTCTCGTCTCCGAACGGATCAGCCGGAAACTGTATGACATGTCGCAGGTTTTTGACGGAAAACCGCAAGGTACTTGTCCGAAACCTGCTTAGTGCACCACCTTGCCGATGATCGCCTGCCGCAGCCGGCCGGAGACGAAATCGATCGCCGCCACCGTCACCAGGATCATCAGCACCAGGAAGGCGACCTGCTGCATCTCCAGCACCCGGATCAGCTCCGTCAGGTACTGGCCGATGCCCCCCGCGCCGACGATGCCGATGATGGTCGCCGAGCGGGTGTTCGATTCGAAGTAGTAGAGCACCTGGCTCGCGAGCACCGGCAGCACGCCCGGCAGGAGGCCGAAGCGGAGGCGGTGGAGCGCCCCGCCGCCCGCGGCCGTCACGCCCTCCTGGGGCTTGCGGTCGGCGGTCTCGATGGCCTCGGCGAAGAGCTTGCCGAGCGCGCCGAAATCCGCGCAGGCGATGGCGAGCGCCCCCGCGAAGGGGCCGAGCCCGACGACGTTGATCCAGATCAGCGCCCAGATCAGCACGTCGACCGAGCGGATCACGTCGAAGCCGCGCTTGGCCGCGAAGCGCACGAACAGGTTCGGCGCCGCGTTGCGGGCGGCGAGGAATGCGACCGGGAAGGCGAACAGGGCCGCCGTCAGCGTGCCGAGGAAGGCGATGGCGAGCGTCTCGCCGAGCGCCTTCAGGAAGGCCGTGAGCTGCCCGCCAGAGGAGGGCGGCAGCATCAGCACGGCGAATTCGCCGAGGCGATGGAGCCCCGCGAGGATGCGCCACAGCGAGAAGTCGAGCCGCACCATCCCGAAGATCGCGAGCCCGAGGACGGCCGCCACGATGCCGATCACCGTCAGCCGGTGCCGGAGCGGCGTCGCGAACGCGTCGGGATGGCGGCTCCTGAGGCCCGCGAGATCGGCGAGCGCGGCGCGCCGCAGGGCGGAGGCCGGACGGCTCATCGGGCGATCTCCCGTCCGAGCAGATGATGACGCAGCCGCTCGGTCGCGATGTCGATGCCGATCACGGTCAGGATGATGAGGAGCAGGATCGCGCTCACGTCAGTGTAGTAGAAGTTGCGGATCGCCACGAGGAACTCCTGGCCGATCCCGCCCGCGCCGACGAAGCCCATTACCCCTGCGCCCCGCACGTTGATCTCGAAGCGCAGGAGCCCGTAGGAGGCGAAGTTCGACAGCACCTGCGGGACGACGGCGAAGCGCACCGTCTCCACCCAGGAGGCGCCGCTCGCGGTCAGGCCCTCGACGGGCTTCATGTCGATGTTCTCGACCACCTCCGCGAAGAGCTTGCCGAGCGCCCCGGCCGTGTGGATGGCGAGGGCGAGCACCCCGACCATCGGCCCGAGGCCGAAGGCGATCACGAAGATCAGGGCGAAGACCACCTCCGGCACGGTGCGGAAGAGTTCGAGCAGCCGGCGCGTCGCAAAGCAGAGGATGCGGGAGCGCACGAGATTGGCCGAGGCGAGGAAGCAGAGCGCGAAGGCGGCGAGGCCCCCGAACAGCGTGCCGAGATAGGCCATCAGCAGCGTCTCGCCGAGAAGCGAAAGCCATTTCGGCAGGCCCCAGTACCAGGCGGCGAGATCGCCCGGCAGCGTCGCGGGTGAGAGCGACGGCAGGATCTGGGCGATGTAGGCGGTGAAGTTCTCGATATTCTGGACGAAGGTGAGCGGCCGCACCTCCGCCATCACCCCGGCGACCAGCACGAGGGCGAGGACGAGAACGAGCGCCGCGAGGCTGCGCCGTCGCGCGCCCGCGACGGCCGCCTCATAGGCCCCGGCGAGGACCTGAGCCCTCGCCGGCGGCAATGGTGGGATGCGCGTGGTCACGGGACCCTTACGAACGCTTGCGCTGCTCGTCGTTGTACCGAAGCATCTCGATGATCGGCTGATAGTCCTTCAGGGTCACGGCCGTGAAGTCGAGGTCCTTGCCGTCCGACAGCCTGTCGAAGGCAGCCTTGTCCTTCTTCGGCACGGCAACGAAGGCCTCGCGGATGGACTTCTTCAGGTCGTCCGGCAGGCTGGACAGGATCGCGAAGGGCCCTTCGGGCAGGAACTCCGACTTGAAGACGACGCGGAAATCCGACTGCTTCATCGGCGAGCCGTCGGCGTTCTTGAGCATGCCCTTGGTAATCATCCGGGTGACGGCGGTGTCGTCCTCGGAGTTCCAGAGGTTCGCGGCGGCATCCGCCGTTCCCTGCACCAGAGCCAGCACGGCATTCTCGTGGCTGCCCGCGAAGAAGGTCTTGCCGAAGTGCTTCTCGACGTCGTAGCCGGCCTTCTGCATGAAGAAGCGCGGGGCCTGGTTGCCCGAGGTCGAGTTGGGGTCGACGAGGGCGAGGTTCTTGCCCTTCAGGTCCGCCAGGGTCTTGTAGGGACTGTCGGCCTTCACGTAGACGACCGAGTAATAGCCGGAGGCGCCGTTGCTGTGCTTCTGGTTGACGACCGGCTCGGTCTTCACGCCGGTCATCACCGCGCGCGAGAAGGAGGCCGGACCGTAGAAGGCGATCTGGATGTTGCCGGCCCGCTGGCCCTCGATCACCGCCGCGTAGTCGTTGGCGACCCGCAGCTTCACCGGCACGCCGATCTCCTTCGTCAGGTATTCGGTGAGCGGCGTGTAGCGGTCGACCGTGCCGGAGGCGTTCTCGGCCGGGATCACCCCGAGGGTGAGCTCCGGATACTTGGCCTTCCAATCCTGCGCCGCGGCCGGGACCGCCAGGGTCGCGAGCGCCGCGAAGGCGCCGACGAGGGTGCGTCGGTTGAGCATCGTGTCCATCCTTCTTTGAGGCGCGGGGGGTTCCGCGTCCGGTCGAACCGTCAGGCGCCGAGGCGCGCCGCCGCCCGCACGGGCTGGGCGCCGGGCTCCGGCAGCGGCGGGGCGGGCGGGCGGTCCATCACCTCGCCCGCCTCCAGGCGGTAGAGGGTTTGCGCCACGTCCTCGGTCAGGTCGAAGCCGCGGCCGTCGAAGACGAGCCGGCCGGCCGAGAGGCCGATCAGCCGGTCGCAATAGGCCCGCGCGAGGTCGAGGGAGTGCAGGTTGCACAGCACCGTGATGCCGTAGCGCTTGTTCGCCTCCGCCAGGGCGTCCATCACCAGCCGCGTGTTGCGCGGATCGAGGGAGGCGACCGGCTCGTCGGCCAGGATGATCTCGGGCTCCTGCACCAGCGCCCGGGCGATCGCGACCCGCTGCTGCTGGCCGCCCGAGAGGGCATCGGCGCGGTTTGCCGCAAAGGTGCCCATGTCGAAACTCTCCAGCGCCGCGAGCGCCAGCGCCTTGTCCTCCGCCGACCACAGCTTGAGGAGCGAGCGATGGGCCGGCGCATGGTTGAGCCGCCCCATCAGCACGTTCGTCATCACGTCGAGGCGACCGACGAGGTTGAACTGCTGGAAGATCATGGCGCAGCGCCCGCGCCATTCCCGCAGGCGCCGCCCGCGCAGCGCCGTGACGTCGAGCCCGTCGTAGAGGATGCGCCCTTCCGTCGGGTCCGCGAGCCGGTTGAGCATGCGCAGCAGGGTCGATTTGCCCGCGCCCGATCGCCCGATCACGCCCACGAAGCTTCCGCGCTCGATGCGCAGCGACACGCCATCCACGGCGCGCCGGGCGCCGTATTGGCGCGTGAGATTCTCGACAACCAGCATCAACCCGTCCGTGGTCGCTTGCGAGGCGGACCTAAACCCCGGTCAGCGACAGTGGGATGACAGCGGCCGGCGCCGTGCCGGGATGGCGGGGAGTCAGGACGGCTTCCCGAAGGGAAGGCGCCGCAATACGCGGAACGGCGCATCCCCGTCCTGCCGCATCAGGGTCACGGCATCGATTACCAGTTCCTCCCCGGCGCCGTAGGCCCGGCTCAGGCGCTCCCGCCAGGGCGCACGGTCCTCCACCGGCAGCGCATCCGTCAGGGTCATGTGAAAGCGGAAGAACTCGAACACGTACGGGTAGCCCCAGCGGTCGAGGAGCGCCCGCTCGCGCGGGCTTAAGCGCTCGGGCCGGCGCCGCGTCCGCTCGGCCTCGCTCAAGGGAGCCCGGAGCGGGTCGAGGGCGGCTACGCACTCCGCTGCGAAGATGCCGAGCCCGGCCGGGCTCTCGGCCGGGACCAGAGCCGTGAAGCCGTCGAGGGTTGCGACGACGAGCCGTCCGACCGGGACGGGCGGGTGGTGCGCCGCGAGCGCGGCCGCGGCGGCGAGCAGATCCTCCTCGCTCCGGCCGGCCGCGAGCCGCATCGGCGCCTTGAGGGTGGCATGGAAGCCGTAGCTGCGCGGCGAGACGCTGACGCCCTCCACATCCGCGAATCCGGCGAGGCGCGGAACCGCCGCGCCGCTTTCGCTGTCATAGCCCAGGATGCCGTTGCCGAAACGAGCGAGCGCGGAGCCGGGGTCGGGCGTGTAGTAGAGCGCGTAGCGCGTTGCATCCCTCACCGCGGTTCTCCTCCCTCGTTCTGCACGGGTTCAGCATGGCGGGATGACGGTTCGGTGACGAGGCCCGTGCCGACCGGGGCTGCGCGCGAGGAGAATGATGGAGCCGAGGGGTCGGGTGCGGGACCGGGATCTCGTTCGGGCGGCGGCATCCGACCCGTCGCGTCACGAATCCGAGGTGGTGCGCGGCCTGGAAGCGGTGTTTCGCCGGGGCGGCCTCACCCCGCCCGACGAGATCGATGCGGTCGGGCGCGACATCCGCCGCCAGGAGGCGCTCGCCCATCTGGTCCGGGCCGGAACCCTGATCCGCGCCGTGGACCGGGTGCAGCGCCGTGCGATTCTCTTCCACCGCGAGGCCGTCGAGGGCGCCAAGGCGACGCTCGCGCGCAGCTTCGCAGGGGGAGACGGCTTCCTGGCCCGCGAGGCGGGAGCGGTGCTCGGGATCTCGCGCAAGTTCTCGATCCCGCTCCTCGAACATCTCGACGACATCCACTTCACGCGCCGGATCGGAGACCGGCGCGTGCTCATCGGCGAGGCGGGGGCAGGACCGGGCACGCCCGCCTCCCCATAGCCCATGGCGGAGGCGATCGGGGTCTGGCGGCCCTCCCGGTCTTTAAAACCAGCGGCGGGCGTCGGGCCACGGCCGGTCGGGCGCCCGAGCGGTCTCACAGCACCCAGCAGATCAGCCAGACGACGCTCCAGCCGACGAGGCCGACCCAGGCCAGGGTGAGCGGAATGCCCACTGCCAGCGTCAGGAGCATCGCGGCATCGCGCAGTCTGTCCAGAAACGGCGAACCCGGATGAAATCCGGACATCTCGGTCTTGTTCTGATGCATGATCAGGCCTCCCGCGGGACGTGTCGCCCCCGATCGCAAACGGAGCGCCAGCTTCCGTCAGGGGCGGCAGCCGAGCAGCCGCTCGGTCTCGCGGATCGCCGCCACCGCGTCGCGCTGCCGGACGGAGAGCGGCACGTCGCGCTCGTCGTCGTAGGCGCAGCCGGCATTGCCGAAGGTCCGGATGCCGCGCGGCGTGCGGAAGCAGTAGCCGGCTTCCTTGAAGATGCGGTTGCGCTGATACCAGAGTTCCTCGCAGCCCTGGGCCGAGGCCTGGAACGGCAGCAGCGCGCCGGCCGCGGCCAAGCCGATGAGGATGGCGCTGCGGATGGTGGCGTGGTCGGTCATCGGTCGGATCTCCTGCGCCGCTTGGCGACGTGACAGGGCGACCATGCCGCGCAGTACCGCGGCTGCCATGCGGTGGCGCACCAGGCGAGCCTCACCCCGGGGTGCCCGCCATGGCAGATTGTGTCCTCTGCGCAGGGCGTCGGCCGGGACGGCCACCGGGATTCCCCTGCGGCACGACATGCTCTATGCCGTCGGGACGCGCTGCATCCTTACGGAAGGGACCGTTCTGGTGTTGAATCGCCGATTCGCACTCGCGGTGGCGCTACTGCTCTGTGCCGTCCCCGGCGCGGAAGCACAGACCCGCTGGACCGATCCGCCGAGCCGCGCCGCAGCCCCGTCCGGGCCGGCCGCCTCGGCCGTCGCGCATCCGAAACAGGGCGCGATGCCGCACCCGATCCGGCCTCGGGCCAGGCGCATGCCCGCCCCCGTCAGGCTGGTCGCAACCAGCCGCCGCCATCCGAGTCCGTCCGCACGGCATCCGCCGCAGCCGGTCGCGCTTGCGCGTCGGCCGCGCGGCGTCCCCCGGTCGGCGCCGCTCCGGCAGACCATGCTGGTCCGGACGCTCTACCCGACTCTCGGCACCTGGGACGGGCCCGGATGGGTGATCGGGGCGGATCCGCGGGCTGGCTCTCCCGGCTGCCGCCGCCCGGTCGCCGCGGAGGACGGGCGCGGGCCGCGCCGCCGGATGCCCGCCCTCTATCCCTGCGCCGCCGGAAATTGAGCCGCTGCCCGCGAGCGTCAGCGCCCGGCCGAACGCCCCGGCCCGGAAACCCGTTCGGCTTCCAGCCCGTCGAACGGCGATGCTACGGTTGCCTCAGCGCAGGCGGCCAGGACGCGCCGGCTCGAAGACGATGCGGCGGTGGAAGGCGCACCAGCTCTTCCCGTCCTGCACCGGAGCGCCGCAGCAGATCGCGCGGTCGTTCGGCTCGCCGATGATGAACTTGCACACGAACGCGCCCGACTGCGCGAACGGCACCCGAAGCTCCGGCGACGGCTCCTCGACGGTCTCGGCAGGGAAGAGATGCGACATGCGCACGAGCTGATTCATATCGGGCTGACTCACGGGCCTCCACTCGATCCACAAGAGGATGACGGGCCGGTTCGAGAAATGAAGCACGGCACGCCGTCCCTGCGGCCCGTGCGAGCACGGGCCGCAGGGACGGCGCGATTCAGCAAATTTGGGGAGCATGCGGCGAGAAGGCAAGTCCCGCCTGCCCTCGACCTTTGCGGGGCACGCCTGCGCGGAACGCGGGGACGCTCAAGCTTTCGTCAACAGATGCGCCAGCAATGCGCGCAGCTGTCCGGGCTTGATCGGCTTGTGGACAAGCTCGCAGCCGGCGGCCCGCACATGCGCCTCGACCTCCGGCGAATGGTCCGCGGTGGTCACCACCGCCGGGATGTCGCCGCCGTGCACGGTGCGCAGCCACGTCACCGTGTCGAGGCCGCAGGCCCCGCCGTCAAGGTGATAATCCGCGATGATGACGTCCGGGCTCCAGGTCGAGCCGGTCAGGCGCATCAGGCTGAGATGGTCACGGGCCGCCAGCGCATGGGCGTCCCAGTTCTGGAACAGCCGCGCCAGGGCTTCGAGCGCGGCGCGGTCGTTCTCGATCACGGCGATGCGGGCGCCCGTCAGGCTCGTCGGCAGGGCGAGCGGCTGCACCGGCCGGGGCGCCTCCGCCCGGGCGCGCGGCAGCATCAGGGTGAAGCGGGAGCCGTGGCCGACGCGCGAGGCGAGGGTCAGCCGGTGGCCGAGCGCCTCGGCGGAGCGGCGCACGATCGAGAGGCCGAGGCCAAGCGCGATCTCGCCGTCGACGCTCTCGCGCCCGCCGCGGTGGAACTCCTCGAAGATCAGGTCCCGGTCGGCGTCCGGGATGCCCGAGCCAGAATCGATCACGTCGATCCGCACCTCCGCGCCGCGGGCCCGCGCCGCCACCAGCACGCCGCCCGCCTGTGTGTAGCGGATTCCGTTCGAGACGAGGTTCTGGAGGATCCGCTGCAGGAGCAGAAGGTCGCTCGTGACCCAGAGGTCGCCCGGCCGCACCCCGAGGCGCAGGCCCTTGCGCGCGGCGAGCGGGCCGAAGCTCGCCTCGACGCTCTCGAACACGTCGGCGAGATTGAGGCTGCGGGGCGCCGGCTGGATCAGCCCGGCATCGAGCTTCGAGATGTCGAGGAGGGTCTTGATCAGGTCCTCGATGGTCTGGAGGCCGCGCTCGACCTGGCCGACGATCGCCTGGGCTTCCGCCCCCACCGGCATGTCGCCGAGCGCCGAGAGCGAGAGGCGCGCGGCGTTGAGCGGCTGGAGCAGGTCGTGGCTCGCGGCCGTGAGGAAGCGCGTCTTCGAGCGGTTCGCCCGCTCGGCCTCCTCCTTCGCCGCGGTGAGCGCCTGGTTCGAGCGCTCCAGGCTGCGCATCAGCGCCGTCAGCTCCTCCGTCCGCGCCCGCACCTGCCCTTCGAGGGTGATGGCGGTCTGGAACAGCGAATAGGCGGTGCCGCGCTGATCCATCGAGCGCTCGACCTGAGCCATCAGGGCGCCGTTGATACGCTCCAGCTTGGCGATCCGCCGCAGCAGCGCCTCGCGCTCCTCGGCCGCCGTGACCTCCTCCGTCTCGACGCTCATGACACGGTCCGCCGGCCGATCGCAATGCCAGTTAAGGTCTGGTTCAGGTGCATGGAGCGGAACTGCTCGCCGTAGGTCTCGAAGCCCACGACGTTGTACTGGCGATAGAGGTCCGAGATGCAATGGCGGACCTGATGAAGCTCGGCGTCGAGGCGGCGCAGCACGCATTCGAAGCCGATGACGAGGTCGAGCCCGCCGAGGCGCGCGTCGAGGCGCGCGAGCTCCTCGCGCGTCGCCTCGACGATGTCCTTCTGGCGGGCGAGGGTCAGCACCACGCCTTCGTCCACCGCGCAGAAGAAGCTGAGCGAGCCGTCCGGATTGAGGTGGCGGATCGAGCGGCAGAAATAATCGCCGCCGATGCGCACCACGAGCGGATTGGCGGCGAAGTCGGTGGGCGTCAGGGCCTCGAGCGGCATGCCGAGTGCACGCGCGTATTCCAGGGCGGCCGGCTCGGCGTTCAGCTCCCGCACCGCGCGCCGCCCGTGATCGGTGTCGGTGACCACGAACTTGGTCCCGGTCGGCTCGAAATTGTGGTTCTTGAAGATCTCGACCAGGAAGTCGGTCTCGATCAGCAGCAGGATCGCGGCGCGGCGGTGAACCGCCCCGTCGTGGATCAGCGCCGTTTCGCAGAAGGTGAGTTCGTCCCCGGCCGACCCCCCGACGAGGGGTACGCCGTCGAGCCCGCCCGCGACGGCGGAGGTCACCGCCTCCTCGGCATTCGCGAGCCCGTCGATGAGCGAGATCGCGAAGCGCTGCCCTCCGGTGCCGATCGCGTCGAGGCTGGTGCGCAGCAGGCGCAGCGCTTCCGCGGCCCGCTCCACGTCGAGATCGTCGATCCTGTCCAGCAGCACGGAGGCGATCCGGAAACCCTCCCGCGGGAAGGCGACGGCGACGAGGCCCCGCGCCAACCCGCTCATCGGGCTGATCTCGCCCGACGAGGTGCAGCCCGAGACCCGGATGCCCGGGAAGTGACGGGCGACGGCCGCCGCCACACCGTCGACGCCGTAGCTCGGCGAGAAGAAGATCACGAGATGCGCGATCCGCTCGCGATCGAGTGTCGCCGCAAACGCTGCCACCGCCGCTTCCGCACCTGCTTCATCGGTCCAGGCCGTCTGAATGCCGCACTGGTGCGAGCAGGAGCGTGTGCCCTGCGCCACGGTTCCTCTCCCAGACCCACCGCCCGTCACACGGCGGGACGGTGCGCATTATGGCGGCTGCCCGGGAAAGAGGCAAATGCGGCAGGGTGCGCAGGCGCAGCCGGTGCGGCGACTGCGCCTGCGCTGGGGAGCGGGGCGGCGATCGCCCCCGCGATCGGCCGGCGCGCCCGGACAGGCGCGCCCGCCATGATGCCAGCCCCGGTCCCGCCTGCTTCGCGGTGACGTTTCCTCCGACCGCTGAAGGCCCGAACGATACGGCTGACCCTGTCTCGCCGGCCATTGGACGAAGGTGCAGGGAGACCTCATCCTCACGCCGCCCCGGCATCGTCATACCAAAGCACAGTGTCATAAGATCAGCTCGCATGATAATCCTCAATCCCGCTAATAACAGATGTAGTTGGAAAGTATTACTTCTGCGGGGCGGTTCGGCAGCGCGGCGGGGGCGGCGGAGGCTCCGCGGAGGCGGGCCGCCGGCAGCTTGATAAGGATGTTGCAGGCCGATGGTGGGATTGACCGGGACGGGCAACCATATGTCTCCTCGCGACGGGAGGACACCGGACGAAAGGCCGGCGCCCGTCGAAAAGGGGTCGGACATGCATCTGATGATCGTCGATGATCACCCGCTGTTCCGCGAGGCTCTGGCGAGTGCGGTGCGGCTCGCCTTTCCGGCGGCGGCGGTCGAAGAGGCGGATGGGATCGAGGCCGCCTGCGCGACGCTCTCGCGCCTGCGCTCGGTGGACCTGACGCTTTTGGATCTCACCATGCGCGGCGTGAACGGCTTCGACGGCCTGATCGCGATTCGCACTCGGTTCCCACGCATCCCGATCCTGGTCGTGTCGGGCCTCGACGATCCGCGCATCGTGCGCGAGGCGCTGAGCCACGGCGCATCCGGGTTCGTCCCGAAGGCCGCGGGCAAGGCGGTGCTCACCCGCGCCATCACGGATGTTCTCAACGGCTCGATCTTCGTGCCCGAAGGCGTGGGCGCCCAGGAGGGTGAGGCGCCCCGCGGCGGCAAGCCGCCGATCGCGCAGCGCATCGCCGAACTCACGCCCCAGCAGGTGCGCGTGCTGCTGATGATCCGGCAGGGCAAGCTCAACAAGCAGATCGCGCACGAACTCGGCGTCGGCGATTCCACCGTGAAGGCGCACGTGTCGGAGATCCTGCGCAAGCTCGGCGTGATCAGCCGCACCCAGATCGTGATCGAGACGGCGAACCTCGACTACGACCATATTCTCTCCGAGAGTTCGACCAACTGACGCGCCGGCGGCCTTGCGCGAAGCGGATGGGCCGGGCGGAGAGAGGATGAGCGATGTCGTCCGCGCGGGCCGTGACAGGGCTGCGGCGGCCGCGGGTGCTTATGCGAGAGTCTAAAAGCGGTTAATGTCCCGGGAAACTAAACGGCCGTCCGCTGCCGGACCGCCCCCCTCGGGAGACTCGCTCGCATGACAGCCATCCAGAAGCACGGGCCATGGGCCCTCGTCGGCGCCCTGGGTGCCGCCGCGCTCGCCATCATCGCCACGACCCGCGGCGAGACCGTCAACGCCCTCTGGATCGTCGTTGCCGCGGTGTCGATCTACCTGATCGCGTACCGCTACTATTCGCTCTACATCGCCACCCACGTGATGCGGCTCGACCCGAACCGCCCGACCCCGGCCGTGCGGCACAACGACGGGCTCGATTACGTGCCCACCGACAAATACGTGGTGTTCGGGCACCATTTCGCGGCGATCGCGGGCGCCGGCCCGCTGGTGGGCCCGGTGCTCGCCGCGCAGATGGGCTACCTGCCCGGCCTGCTCTGGATCATTGCGGGCGTGGTGCTGGCCGGCGCCGTGCAGGATTTCATGGTCCTGTTCGTGTCGATGCGCCGCGACGGGCGCTCGCTCGGCGAGCTGATCCGGACCGAACTCGGCATCGTCCCGGGCATCGTCGCGCTGTTCGGCGCCTTCCTGATCATGGTGATCATCCTGGCGGTGCTCGCCCTCATCGTCGTGAAGGCGCTGGCCGAAAGCCCCTGGGGCACCTTCACGGTGATGGCGACGATCCCGATCGCCATGCTGATGGGCGTCTATTCGCGCTGGATCCGGCCGGGCAGGATCGGCGAGGTGTCGCTCCTCGGCTTCGTGCTCCTGATGCTCGCCATCGTGTACGGCCAGACAGTCGCGAACGACCCGACGCTGTCGCGGATGTTCACCTTCACGGGCACGCAGCTCTGCTGGATGCTGATCGGCTACGGCTTCGTCGCCTCGATCCTGCCCGTGTGGCTGCTGCTCGCCCCGCGCGACTATCTGTCGACCTTCCTCAAGATCGGCACCATCGTGGGCCTCGCCCTCGGCATCCTGGTGCTCGCCCCGCACCTGCAGATGCCGGCGGTGACCAAGTTCGTCGACGGCAGCGGCCCGGTCTGGTCGGGTTCGCTGTTCCCGTTCCTGTTCATCACCATCGCGTGCGGCGCGGTCTCGGGCTTCCACAGCCTGATCGCCTCGGGCACGACCCCGAAGCTCATCGACAACGAGGTCAATGCCCGCTTCATCGGCTATGGCGGCATGCTGATGGAATCCTTCGTCGCCGTGATGGCGCTCGTCGCCGCGAGCGTCATCGATCCGGGCGTCTACTTCACCATGAACTCGCCCACTGCAATCATCGGCACCACGCCCGAGACCGCCTCGGCGGCGGTGACCCAGATGGGTTTCCCGATCGTGCCGGCGACCATCCAGCAGACCGCCGCCGATGTGGGTGAGCACACGGTGATCTCGCGGGCGGGCGGCGCCCCCACCCTCGCGGTCGGCATGGCCCACATCATCTCGAACGTCATCGGCGGCAAGGCGATGATGGCGTTCTGGTACCACTTCGCCATCCTGTTCGAGGCCCTGTTCATCCTGACGGCAGTCGATGCGGGCACCCGGGCGGGGCGGTTCATGCTGCAGGACCTGATCGGCGTCGCGGTGCCGGCCTTCAAGGACACGGCCTCCTGGGGGCCGAGCATCCTGGCGACCGCGATCTGCGTCGGGGCCTGGGGCTACTTCCTCTATCAGGGCGTCACCGACCCGCTCGGCGGCGTGAACACCCTGTGGCCGCTCTTCGGCATCTCGAACCAGATGCTCGCCGCCATCGCGCTCACCCTCTGCACGGTGGTGATCTTCAAGATGAAGCGCGAGCGCTACGCCTGGATCACCATCCTGCCGACCCTGTGGCTCGTGGCCTGCACGCTCACCGCCGGCCTGCAGAAGGTGTTTTCCGCCGATCCGCGCGTCGGCTTCCTCTCCCATGCTGACCGCTACGCTTCGGCCGTGGCCGAGGGCAAGGTGCTGGCGCCGGCGAAGTCGATCGACCAGATGCACCAGATCGTGTTCAACGACCGCATCGACGCGCTGCTCGCCTTCCTCTTCGTGGCGGTGGTCGTGGCGATCGTCGCCTTCGGGGTGAAGTCCTGCATCGCGGCCTACCGGGCCACGACCTGGACGGCGCTGGAAGCCGATACGCGCGGCGCGGTCCCGGCTCCGGCGGAGTGAGGCGGCCATGGCCCTGCAGACGGAGGCCCTGCGGCAACGCTGGGCCACCCTTACGAAATGCGTCTGCGACGGAGCCCGGCTCATGGTCGGCCAGGGCAATTACGACGCCTATGTGGCGCATATCCGCAAGACGCATCCGGACCAGGAGCCGATGACCCCGACGGAGTTCTTCCGCGACCGGCAGAACGCCCGCTTCGGGGCCGGCGGGCGCGGCGGCTTCCGATGCTGCTGACCTCCTGAATGGGAAACTGGCTCTGCGGGTGAGATGGAGCATGCGACGCCGCAGCGCTCGCTCTGTCTCGATCGAACCTGACCGGCGTGGCAGCCGCCCCGCTCCTCGTGCTGAGGTGCTGGCGATCGAAGATCGCAAGGAGCACCTCAGCATGAGAGCCGGGGTTGGCTGCCATCGGGGGCCTTGCGGCCGGTTTCATCCGTCAGGGTCGACCCGGCCGGTGGTGAACTGGTGCCGTCAGGCGCCCTGAACATGCGCGGCGCCCGGCCGTGACGGGCCGGGCCGCCGCGCGATCCTGGCCCTCGTTTGGCCACAACCCGGTAAACCCGGCCTTAATCAGGGCTGAGCCGGCAGCATGGCCGTTCCGCGGGATCGTCACGGCTCAGTCGAGGCAAGCAGTGGTAAGTTGAGCGGGTCCCGTTCTCCCGCCCCTGTCGTTCCGTGGCCACGCTCGCCCCCAGCCTTCCTGCCGTCCTCCCGTCGCGCCCCGCCCTGTCCCTGATCGGGGATCAGCCGCTGCGCGGAATCGCGCTCGTCATCCTGTCGACGGTCTTCCTGTCATCGTCCGATGCGACCGCGAAGTACCTCGCCGGGTCGCTCCCGCCGCTCGAGATTGCGTGGCTGCGCTATGCCGGCTTCGTCGTGGTGATGCTGGCCGCTTCCCTGGTCGGCGGCGCCAGGCAGCGCGGGCGCTCGCCGTTCCGCAGCGCGCGGCCGGGGCTCCAGCTGCTGCGGGGCTTCGCCCTGGTGGCCTCCGCGGTGCTCTTCCTCTGCGGGCTGCGCTACCTGCCGGTGGCGGAGGCGACGGCGATCAGCTTTGTGTCCCCGCTCTTCGTCACCGCCCTGTCGATCCCGCTTCTCGGCGAGACCATCGGCATGCGGCGCTGGATCGCCGCGCTCGTCGGCCTTTGCGGCGTGCTGATCATCCTGCGCCCGGGCACCAGCGCCTTCCAGGCCGCGGCGCTGCTTCCCGTCGCCTCGGCGCTGTTCTGGGCCCTCGCCCTGGTGGCCACCCGCAAGATCAACGGCTACGACGCGCCGCAGACCACGATGACGTGGTCGGCTCTCGTCGGCTTCGCGCTCCTCACCTGTGTGGTCCCGACCGTCTGGACGACCCCGAACCTCAAGGAGGTCGCGATCGGCGCGGCGATCGGCCTGATCTCGACCACCGGCCACTGGATCGTCACGATCGCCTACCGGCACGCCCCGGCCTCGACGCTGGTGCCGTTCTCCTACAGCCAGATCGTCTGGGCGGCGCTGATCGGCGCCTTCGCCTTCGGCTCGGTCCCGGATGCCTTCATGGGCCTGGGCGTCCTTGTGATCGCGGCGAGCGGCCTCTACACCGCCCACCGCGAGCGACTTCGGGGAGTCCGGAGGGCCTGAGGCCCTCCGGCGGGGTTTCCCAAGGGGCAGCGCCCCTTGGGGCGAAGCCCCGCGGGCGAAGCCCGACGGAGCCGTCTCGCCGGGTTCCCAAGGGCAGGACATGCTGAGCATCACCCAGCGCATCGCGGCCGAACTCGGCGCGCAGGAATGGCAGGTCAAGGCGGCGGTCGATCTGCTCGACGGCGGATCGACGGTCCCGTTCATCGCCCGCTACCGCAAGGAGGCGACCGGCACGCTCGACGATGCGCAGCTGCGCACCTTGGAGGAGCGCCTGCGCTACCTGCGCGAGCTTGACGAGCGCCGCCGGGCGATCCTCGAGAGCATCGAGGCCCAGGGCAAGCTCGATGAGGCGCTGCGCATGCAGATCCTCTCGGCCGAGACCAAGGCGCGGCTCGAAGACCTCTACCTGCCCTACAAGCCCAAGCGCCGCACGAAGGCGCAGATCGCCCGCGAGGCTGGGCTCGGCCCGCTTGCGGAGGCGCTCCTCACCGATCCGCGACGCGCGCCGCTCGACGCCGCCGCATCGTTCGTGAACGCGGAGAAGGGTGTCGGAACGCCGGAGGCCGCGCTCGAAGGGGCGCGTGCCATCCTGGTCGAGCGCTTCGCGGAGGACGCGGAGTTGATCGGGGCGCTGCGCGAATCCTTCTGGAGCCGCGGGCGCCTCGTCTCGACGCTGCGCGAGGGCAAGGCGGAGGCGGGGGCGAAGTTCTCCGACTATTTCGACTTTTCCGAGCCGCTGACCCGCCTCCCCTCGCACCGGGTGCTCGCCCTGTTCCGGGGCGAGAAGGAGGAGGTGCTGGACCTGCGCCTTGATGAGAATCCGGCGAATGCGGAGCCCGGCGCGCCCAACCTCTCCGAGGGCCGGATCGCGCTGCGGCACGGGATCCGCGACGAGGGGCGGCCGGGCGACCGCTGGCTCGCCGAGACGGTGCGCTGGGCGTGGCGGACGAAGCTCCGGTTGTCGATCGAGCTCGACCTGCGGGCGCGGCTCTGGGAAGCGGCCGAAACGGAGGCGGTGCGGGTCTTCGCCGGCAACCTGCGCGATCTGCTGCTCGCCGCGCCCGCGGGGGCACGCCCGACGCTGGGCCTCGATCCGGGCTACCGGACGGGCGTGAAGGTCGCGGTGGTGGACGCGACCGGCAAGGTCGTCGCCACGGACACGATCTATCCGCACGAGCCCCGGCGCGACTGGGACCGTTCACTCGCCACGCTGGCGCGGCTCTGCCACCTCCACAAGGTCGAGCTGGTCGC
Organism: Methylobacterium nodulans ORS 2060; assembly: GCF_000022085.1. Taxonomy (NCBI): domain Bacteria; kingdom Pseudomonadati; phylum Pseudomonadota; class Alphaproteobacteria; order Hyphomicrobiales; family Methylobacteriaceae; genus Methylobacterium; species Methylobacterium nodulans. Next base: position 4,249,843 of record NC_011894.1, on the reverse strand, counting down.
GATCGGCAACGGCACCGCCTCGCGGGAGACGGACCGTCTCGCGGCGGAACTCGCGCAGAAGCATCCGGAGCTGAAGCTCACCAAGGTCGTGGTGTCGGAGGCCGGCGCGTCGGTCTACTCGGCCTCCGCCTATGCGAGCCAGGAGCTGCCGGATCTCGACGTGTCGCTGCGCGGGGCCGTGTCGATCGCCCGGCGGCTGCAGGATCCCCTGGCGGAGTTGGTCAAGATCGAGCCGCGCTCGATCGGCGTAGGCCAGTACCAGCACGACCTCGCGGAGGGGAAGCTGTCGCGCTCCCTCGACGCGGTGGTGGAGGATTGCGTCAATGGCGTCGGCGTCGACGTCAACACCGCCTCGGCGCCGCTCCTCGCCCGGGTCTCGGGCCTCACCGAGCGCGTGGCGCAGAACATCGTCGTCCACCGCGACGCCAACGGCCCCTTCCGCAGCCGCAGCGGGCTCAAGAAGGTGGCCGGGCTCGGGCCGAAAGCCTTCGAATTGTCAGCGGGCTTCCTGCGCATCACCGGCGGCGAGGACCCGCTCGACGCGTCGGGCGTGCATCCGGAGGCGTATCCGGTGGTGCGCCGGATCCTCGCGGCGACGAAGAGCGACATCAAGGGCGTGATCGGCAACACGGCCCTGCTGCGCGGGCTGAACCCGAAGAGCTTCACGGACGACACGTTCGGGCTGCCGACCGTCACCGACATCATCGCGGAGCTGGAGAAGCCGGGCCGCGACCCGCGCCCGAGCTTCCGCACCGCGACCTTCCGGGAGGGTGTCGAGACCATCGCGGATCTCAAGCCCGGGATGCTGCTCGAAGGCGTGGTGACGAATGTCGCGGCCTTCGGGGCCTTCGTGGATGTCGGCGTCCACCAGGACGGCCTCGTCCATATCTCGGCCCTGTCGAACAGCTTCGTGAAGGACCCGCGCAATGTGGTGAAGCCCGGCGACGTGGTGAAGGTGAAGGTCCTCGACGTGGACGTGCCGCGCAAGCGCATCTCGCTGACCATGCGCCTCGATGATGCCGCCGGCGCTCGCCAGGGCCGCGAGGGTGGCCGGCGGGAGCCTGCGCCGCGCCCCTCCCGTCCGGAGCCGCGCCCCTCCGGCGATGGCGCCCTGGCGGAGGCGCTGCGGCGGGCCGGCCTCGACCGGCCCCGGCGCTGACGACACGACGCGCCGGACCGTCTCCCGGCGGGTCCGGCACCTTCACGGCGATCGGATCAGGGCAGCACCACCACCTTGGTGCCCACCTTCACCCGATCGTAGAGATCGATCACGTCCCGGTTCGTCATGCGGATGCAGCCGGAGGACACGGCGGCGCCGATGGTCTCGGGCTCGTTCGAGCCGTGGATGCGGTAGAGCGACGATCCGAGATAGAGCGCGCGGGCACCGAGCGGGTTGTCCATCCCGCCCGCCATGTAGCGCGGCAGGTCGGGGCGCCGCTTCAGCATCTGCCCGGGTGGCCGCCAGGCGGGCCATTCCTTCTTCATGGTCACGGTCTTGGTGCCCGACCAGGAGAAGCCCTGCCGTCCGACGCCGACCCCGTACTGGATCGCCTCCTGGTTCGGCAGGATGTAGTAGAGCCGCCGCTGGCTCGTCGAAATCACGACGGTGCCGGGCTTGTAGGGGCTGTTCCAGCCGATGGTCTGGCGCGGCACCGCCTGCTGGCGAAAGACGGTCAGGAAGTCGGCGAGCGGGCCGCGGTCGAGCAGGTTCGCCGCACGGCCGGGCCCGGTGCCGGCAAGCGCCATCAGGGCGGCGCCGCAGAGCGGCGCCAGAATTCGAGGCGTCATCTGTCCCCCTCACTCTGCGGGTGCGCCGGATCGCGGCGCGGAGCAGCGGGCATGGCCGAGGTGGATCCGGACGGTCAAGCCACGGTCGGCAGACGGAGGGCCAGGTGACGCTTTCGGGACACAGGCTTGAGGAGCGGTTTCATAGCAACGGCCCGGGCTGCTGACGCAGCGGGTGCTGACGCAGCGGGCCGTTGATCCATCTCGGATTTTCGCCAAGCCTTTGGCTTGGCGAAAATCCGAGAACGGAACCAACGGTCCTTTTCAATGACCGTTGGTATCGGCCGTCAGGAAGCCGACCAGCGCCCGGTTCACGGCCTCGGGCTCCTCGTGCTGAACCCAGTGGGTCGCGTCCGGGAAACGCTGCACGCGCCCGTCCGCGCAGCGCGCGAGGCTATCCTCCGCCAGGCCGGCTTCGAGGGCCGTGTCGCGTTCGCCCCACAGGACGAGCACCGGCGGCTGCACCGGGGATGGCGCCGGGCGCCGGGGCAGCCGCAGGGCGCGGTACCAGTTCAGCATGCCGGTGAGCGCCCCGGGCTCGGCCCAGGCGGCCGCGTAGCGGTCGAGGGTCGCGGCCTCGAAGGTGCCGGGGCGGCTGCTCGTGACGAGGGCACGGCGAAGGAGTGCGAAGTCGCCGGCCCGCAGCATCGTCTCGGGCAGCCAGGGCAGTTGGAAGAACCCGATGTAGCTGCTGCGCAACGCTTGGCTCGGATGGCGCCGGACATAGTCCATGAACACGTCCGGATGCGGCGCGTTCAGAATCGCCGCGCGATCGATCCGCTCGGAGTACTGAGCCGCCACCCGCCACGCGACGAGCCCGCCCCAGTCATGGCCGACCACCCGGATCCGATCCCGCCCGAACGCATCCGCGAGAGCGATCACGTCCGCGGCCAGTTCGTCGAGGTGATAGGGGCCGAGATCGGTCGGCTTTCCGGTCGCCCCGTAGCCGCGCTGGTCCGGCGCGACGACGCGCAGGCCGGCCGCGGCGAGCGGCCCGATCTGGTGCCGCCAGCCGTACCAGAACTCCGGAAAGCCGTGCAGGAGCAGGGCGAGCGGCCCGTCCTCCGGACCGGCCTCCGCCATGTGCATGACCATTCCGCGCACGCGGATCGACCGCGTCGTGGGCTCGGGCATCGTCGTCACGGTCGCATCCACCATGCATCGTCCTCCCGGGAGAGAACGGTGCAAGAGGCATGACGATCCGGACCGACTGTCGATCGCCGTGCCCGGGAGGCAGGCTCCCGCCCTGCCGTCGTGCCGACAGGCCTTCCTCACTGCGCTCTTCAGCCTTCGTCAACCGGGGACTCGTCAAGGCACGTGGCATCAATGCACCAGCCCACACCAATCACCCTACCTGACCTAAGGGCCGCTTGCCGAAGCCACGCCGCCGCGCCTATATCTCGCACTGCAACACGGCGATGGCATCGTCGAGTTGCTGCCCATCTTGGGGCGTTTCCTCCCTAGACTTTGGCCACACCGCGCGTGTGGCCTTTTTTTGTGGAGGCAGCATTGCTGTCGATGACGACGCAGCGGTGTTCTGGGCGGAGCCGGCCCGATCGCCAGACCTGCCGTCGTCGCGATCGGCGGCTGGCCGCACGGCAGTCGACGTGGTCCGGATCGGAAGCGCCCAGGCGCGGAGCACGCTTCATCTTGCTCTTTTGTGCGAACAAAGATAGAACGATCTCGATCCTGCCGGCTGTGTGTTCCGGGCACAGGCTGCCCGTCGACCTTGCCGGTGCGGATCCGTTCGGCCCACCTTCGGGCGCGACCCATGGACGGTCCGCAAGCCTGGGCCGGGCGCGGCAGCCCGAGAGAGATGAACGGCGTTGAGGAGAGTGTGATGGCGGGCAGCGTGAACAAGGTGATCCTGGTGGGCAATCTCGGGCGCGACCCCGAAACCCGCCGCCTCACCTCCGGCGACCCGGTGGTCAACCTGAGGCTCGCGACTTCGGAATCCTGGAAGGACAAGGCCACCGGCGAGCGCAAGGAGAAGACCGAGTGGCACTCGGTCGTGATCTACAACGAGAACCTCGCCCGCGTGGCCGAGCAGTACCTGCGCAAAGGCTCGAAGGTTTACGTCGAGGGCCAGCTCCAGACCCGCAAGTGGCAGGACCAGTCGGGCGTCGAGAAGTACACGACCGAGGTGGTGCTGCAGCGCTTCCGCGGCGAGTTGACGATCCTCGACGGGCGCGGCGGCGGCGAGACGGGCGCCATGGACGAGATGGGCGGCGGCCAGATCAGCCGCGGTGGCGATTTCGGCGGCGACCGCTCGTCCGGCGGTGAGCGCCGTCCGGCTCCGGCGGGGGGTAGCCAGAAGCGCTACGACGACCTCGACGACGATATCCCCTTCTAGAGCGCTCCCCGCCGAAGTGGAGGCCGGTTCGGCGCAAGGGAGCGCGAACCATTAAAAACTTGGGAGCCGTGGCCGTTTCAGCCGAAACGGCCACGGCTCTAGTGTTTTGTCCTAGATCAAGTGCTGGGGAGAGGCTGCGCGGCTTGTCGCGAGCTTGGCAGGTCATGAAGTGCCAGTTCACCTTGGCGGCGTTGCGCCGCTCTTCCCAGAAGGCGACCTGACGACTGAGCGTCTCGGCCTGGGCGATGCGCCGGGCGAGGCACAGCAGCCTCCGGTGCGCTCAACTCGATCTCGGCCATGGTGAGCCACCAGCCATGCTGGGGCGTGTGGTGCGTTGCGGACATGGACTTGGTCCGTGCGCGCCTCCGATCCCGGGCGCACCCGCAGCGGCGGGCAGGTCGCGCCGATCCGGTGCTTGAAAGTCTCGTCCAGGCACACCACCGGCCGGCGCGCATCATAGGGCCGGCAATACACTTCCAGCCCCTCCTCCATGTGGAAGACGAACTCCGCCGAGTGCTGGGGCGGAATGCACCACATCCGCCTCAGATGCGGTTTGAGCGCGGCTTTTTGAGTGCCTGACGCACCGGCCCGTGCGACACGGCCGCCGCATACTGGAGTTCCACCATGGGGCGACAGGTGGCGTCCATCGAGGCGGGGCTTCCTCAGGCGGCCACTCGCGGTCGAGCCGGCGCCTCCATCTCGTCCAGGTACCAGGGCACGTTGACCACCGTCAGACGGGGCCCGCCGTGCTTCAGAAGCCGGGAGCGGAGCCGGCGCGCCCGGTGCGTATGCATGATGGTCTGGTACCAGCGCTGCTGCACCAGTTCCGGGATCAGGACGGCGATGCGCCGGCCCCCGAACCGGGCTTGGAGCTCCCGCGCAAGCTCAAGGATCGGCTCGTAAATGGTGCGGCGCCCCGCCCGCAGGATCACGAGCCGCGGCGGTGCCAACCCGGCCCGGCGCGCCGGCTCCTCGACATCCTTCTTCCATTGCGCCCGCAAGATGCGGTGGCGCTCCTCCTCGTCAGGGCCCTCGAGCTGGATCAGATGAACGCCGACGACGTCAGGCGAGAGGCTCATGGCGAAGGCGAGCGCCCTGTCGCCGACCTTGTTCCAGTCCTCAAGCGCGACAAGCACGACGGGCGGTTCGGTCTCCCGGAGGTCGAGCGGGCCCGGTTCGCGCACACGGGCGGCGACTTCGTCGTAGTAGCTCCGGACCGCCTTCAGGAGCACGATAACCAGCGGCATGACCACGACCGTGATCCATGCGCCCTCCAGGAACTTGGCGGACAGGATCACGATGAGGGCCACCCCGGTCGTCGTGGCGCCGACCGCATTGATGGCGAGATGAACCTTGTGAGCCCAGCGTTCGCGGGCGGATGTGGCATGACGGATGGCGCGGAGCCAGTGCGCCACCATGCCGGTCTGCGACATGGTGAAGGTCATGAAGGCGCCAATGGCAAACAGCGGGATCAGGTGATCGGTGATCCCGCCGAACACCGTGAGGAGGATCCCGGCCGTAGCGGCCAGATAGAGGATGCCGACCGAGAACACGAGGCGCCGCCCGACGACCGCGAAGGGCTTCGGCAAGAATCCGTCCTGTGCGACGGCCCGGCAGAGACGTGGGAAATCGACGAAGCTCGTGTTCGCCGACAGGGCCAGGACGCAGAGCAGGGAGCCCATGGCCACGTAGTAGAAGACGCCTTCGCCGATGACCGCGCTCGCGAGCTGGGAGAGGACGCTGCGGTAGCCTCCTTGGGTTTGATCCATGGCACCGACGCGATAGGCGGTGGCGAGATAGGCGATGCCCGCGAGGAGGCTGCCCAGGATGACCACGATGGCGGTCAGCGTCCGGTGTCCGTGTTTGACCGGCGGTTCGCGGAAGGCGCTCATCCCATTGCTGACGGCCTCCACGCCAGTCATGGCCGTGCAGCCGCCGGCGAAGGCGCGCAGCAGCAGCCACACGCTCACGGCCTCCGCCGCCTCGGGGAGATGGGGCGGGGGCACGACAGGGTGCGGGCTGCCTCCCGACGTCACGGTGTTGTAGATCCCGATGCCCAGGATGGCCGCGAAGCTCGCCACGAAGGTGTAGGTCGGGAGGGCGAACAGGCGGCCGGCATCGAGCGTGCCGCGCAGGTTGACGATCGTGACCAGGAGGAGGATGCCGAGGCACAGCGGCAGGATATAGGGATGCAGCGCTGGGACAGCCGACACCAGCGCCGCCACCCCTGCCGAGATGCCGACGGCGACGTTGAGGACGTAGTCGATCATCAGCGCCGCGGCCGCGAGCAGGCTGGCGTTCGTGCCGAGATTTTCCTTGGCGACGACGTAGGCTCCGCCGTTGGTGGGGTAGGCCCGGATCGTCTGCCAGTACGAAACGAACAGGACAACGAGGAGCGCCACGATCGGCGCCGTGACCCAGCCGATAGAGGCGAGGCTTGCCGCGCCGAGCGGCCTCAGGACGGTGAGGGCCGCCTCGGGCCCGTAAGCGGACGAGCCGAGGCCGTCGAGGCCCATGGCTGGCAGGCCCTCGAAGGCGCCAATCTTCCGCTCGCCATACTCGCGATTCGCCAGTCGACGGCCCAGGATGAGGCCAACAATGCTCAAGCCATGTCTCCCGGCTCACCCGGGGGCCGGGCAGGAGACCAACAATGGCTGGCGCCGCGACGTTCCGCGCTCAGGCTCGTGTTCTCCGCAGAGACAGTGATGTACGACCGGATGCGCGAGCGAGGATCGCTCCGACAATCGGGAAACAGGTCAAGCCGCAAGCAGCCTTGCCCACCGGCATGACGCGTGGCTCCCCCGTGACCCGCGCCACGCCCATGGACCGGGCAGGCATCCCGGACACCTGACTTGAAGCCAACCAGGTGAACTCTACCCCGCCAGCCTGAGGAATTGCGCAAGCCCGTGCCGCTCCCGCCAGAGAGGCCACAGCCTCCGGCAGATCTTTGCCGCCGCCCCATCCTCCCCAGGTGAAACGTAGCGGCTCCTCGCGCGACCAGCGCTCGCTACCGCGGCTGCGTTACCCAGGCGATTCGAATGCCCCGGCGGCCGAGACCGTGAACTGTCGCTGCACCCTTGAAACCCGGGCCGACTTTCTGGCGGGCATGCGCTGATGCGGTCAGCCGACCAGATCGTCCAAGGTGAGGTTGAGCGCCTGGGCCAGCTTGCGCAACGTGTCGATCGTGCCTTCCCGGCGGCCCGTCTCGATCTGCGACAGGAAGGGCTGCGCAATCCCCGCCTTCTCGGCAAGCGCCTTGGCGGTCAGCCCGCGGTACTCGCGCCAGACCCGGATTCGGTTCGCGCCGCTGAGCAGGCGCTCGACGATCTCGGCGGGAATGAGCTCTTCCTCGGCTGTTCAACACGACTGACGAGGTCGACCAGTTGGCCGATCTGATCCGGCGCCGCCACCAAGCGTCGTCCCACATCGCCAAGGCGGCCGCCACCGTCGACTGACATCCAATGCGGGGCAGCCCATGAGGACCGCCCCGCCTGATCGTCCGATTGTGCGGTCAGGCTTGCCAGGGGTGTGCAGCCCCGGCGGCCGAAGACGGATCCGGGCAGGCAGGCCCGGCTTGCGGAGCGCCCTCGCACACACCATCTAAAACCTTGAATTCTCATAGTTTCCGGCAGCCGTCACGCGGGTGGCGGCTGGGCCGGAAATCGGCTATTTGCAGGGCGGCCCTGTCGGCCCCCGCGAGAGTGTGACCTTGGCAGAGAAGAACGACGAGACCGGCGCGCCTCCGCCCGCCAGCGACATCAAGCCCGTTTCCATCACCGACGAGATGCGCCGCTCCTACCTCGATTACGCCATGAGCGTGATCGTGAGCCGGGCGCTGCCGGATGCGCGCGACGGGCTCAAGCCCGTGCATCGCCGCATCCTCTACTCGATGTATGAGAACGGCTACCTGCCGGACCGCAAATACGTCAAGTCGGCGCGCATCGTCGGCGACGTGATGGGTCAGTATCACCCGCATGGCGACCAGTCGATCTACGACGCGCTAGTGCGCATGGCGCAGGATTTCGCCATGCGGATCATGCTGGTGGACGGCCAGGGCAATTTCGGCTCGATCGACGGCGATCCGCCGGCGGCGATGCGCTACACGGAATCGCGCCTCGCCAAGCCGGCCATGGCGCTCTTGGAGGACATCGACAAGAACACCGTCGACTTCAACCCGAACTACGACGAGTCGAAGGACGAGCCGGCGGTCCTGCCCGCCCGCTTCCCCAACCTCCTCGTCAACGGGGCCGGCGGCATCGCGGTGGGCATGGCGACGAACATCCCGCCGCACAATCTCGGCGAGGTGATCGACGGCTGCGTCGCCCTGATCGACGACCCATCCCTCACCATCGAGGCGCTCAACGAGATCATCCCGGGGCCCGATTTCCCGACAGGCGGCCTGATCCTCGGGCGCGCCGGCACCCGCGCGGCCTACATGACCGGGCGCGGCTCGGTGGTGATGCGCGCCAAGTCGCATGTGGAGGAGATCCGCAAGGAGCGCGAGGCGCTGGTCTTCACCGAGATCCCCTATCAGGTGAACAAGGCCTCGCTCGTGGAAAAAATCGCCGACCTCGTGCGCGAGAAGCGCATCGAGGGCGTGGCGGACCTGCGCGACGAATCCGACCGCGACGGCATGCGCATCGTCGTCGAGCTGAAGCGCGACGCGATGGCGGATGTCGTCCTCAACCAGCTCTACCGGTATACGCCGCTGCAGACCTCCTTCGGCTGCAATATGGTGGCGCTGAATGGCGGCCGGCCGGAGCTCCTCAACCTCAAGGACCTGATCCAGGCCTTCATCGATTTTCGCGAAGAGGTCGTCTCCCGGCGCACCAAGTTCCTGCTGCGCAAGGCGCGCGAGCGCGCCCACGTCCTGTGCGGGCTTGCCATCGCGGTGGCCAATATCGACGAGGTGATCCGCCTGATCCGCACCTCGCCGGATCCGAACAGCGCCCGCGAGGCCCTGATGAGCCGCGACTGGCCGGCCGCCGACATCGCGCCGCTCATCGCGCTCGTGGACGATCCGCGCCATCGCGTCGCCGATGACGGGACCTACCGCCTGTCCGAGGCGCAGGCCCGCGCGATCCTCGACCTGCGCCTCCAGCGCCTGACGGCCCTGGGCCGGGACGAGGTCGGGGACGAGCTGAAGCAACTCGCCGACGAGATCGCCGATTATCTCGACATCCTGCGCTCCCGCGCCCGCATCCTCGGCATCGTCAAGGCCGAGCTTGCCGAGGTTCGCGCCGAATACGCGACGCCGCGCAAGACCGAGATCCAGGACTGGGACTCGAACGTCGAGGACGAGGACCTGATCCAGCGCGAGGACATGGTCGTGACCGTGTCCCATGCGGGCTACATCAAGCGCGTACCGCTCTCGACCTACCGGGCGCAGCGCCGCGGCGGCAAGGGCCGCTCCGGCATGACGACGCGCGACGAGGATTTCGTCACCCGCCTGTTCGTGGCGAACACGCACACGCCGGTGCTGTTCTTCTCCTCGCAGGGGCAGGCCTACAAGGAGAAGGTCTGGCGGCTGCCGCTCGCCGCGCCCAATGCCCGCGGCAAGGCCCTGGTGAACATCCTGCCCCTCGACCAAGCGGGAGAGCGGATCACCACGATCATGCCGCTGCCGGAGGACGAGGCGTCCTGGGAGACCCTCGACGTGATGTTCGCGACCGCGAGCGGCAACGTGCGGCGCAACAAGCTCTCCGACTTCGTGCAGGTGAACCGCAACGGCAAGATCGCCATGAAGCTCGACGAGGGCGACCACATCGTCCATGTCGAGATCTGCACCGAGGCCGACGACGTCCTGCTCACCACGGCGGCGGGCCAGTGCATCCGCTTCCCGGTCACCGACGTGCGGGTGTTCAAGGGCCGCGACTCGACGGGCGTGCGGGGCATCAATCTCGGTAAGGACGACCGGGTCATCTCGATGACGATCCTGCGCCACTTCGAGGCGACGCCCGAGGAGCGGCAGGCCTATCTCCGGCGGGCCAATGCGGACCGGCGCGCCACCGGCGAGGCGGTCGATCTGCCGACGGCGCCCGAGGCGGATGGCGAGGAGACCACGGCCTCGATCGATCTCGGCCAGGAGCGCTACATCGACATGGGAGCGGCCGAGCAGTTCGTGCTCACCCTCTCGGAGCGCGGCTTCGGCAAGCGCACCTCGTCCTTCGAGTACCGGATCTCCGGACGCGGCGGGAAGGGCATCAAGGCCATGGAGGTCAATGCCCGCAACGGCCACCTCGTGGCCTCGTTCCCGGTGGAGCCGAGCGACCAGATCATGCTGGTCACCAATGGCGGGCAGCTCATCCGCGTGCCCGTCGACGACATCCGCATCGTCGGCCGCGCCTCGCAGGGCGTGACGGTGTTCAACACCGCCAAGGACGAGCGCGTCGTCTCGGTCGAGCATATCGAGGGCGAGGAGGAGGGTGAGGGCAACTAGGCTCCCGATCCCGGGTCTCGCCGGAGGCCTCACGCCTCCCGGTTGATTCCTTCCGAGACGAGACAAGCGCGGGGAACCCCTCTCCCGCACGGGAGAGGGGTTCCCCGCGCCGCCCGCGCCCTCTCGTCTCCGAACGGTACGGCGGCGGCCGAAGCGTCGCCGCCGCGGCCGTGCTACCTCCGGCGCCGGAGGGTTGCGCCATGGTGACGACGGCTTCGATCGCGGAAATCGGTGCGATGATCGGCGATCCCGCCCGGGTCGCCATGTTGCAGGCGCTCATGGGCGGGCGAGCCCTGTCAGCGGGCGAACTCGCGGCAGTGGCCGGCATCGCGCCACAGACCGCCAGCGGCCACCTCGCGCAGCTCACCGCGTCCGGCCTCCTCGCGGTCACGCGCCAGGGCCGGCATCGGTATCACCGCCTCGCCGCGCCCGCGGTGGCGCGCCTGCTGGAGAGCTTGATGCAGGTCGCAGGCACTGCCGCCGCGACGCCCCGGACCGGACCGCGGGACGAGCGGCTGAGGCTCGCCCGAACCTGCTACGACCACATCGCCGGCCGGCTCGGCGTCGCGCTCGCGGATGCGCTCGCGGCGGCAGGCTGGATCGAGCTCGGGGATGAGGCCGGCCTCGTGACGCCCGAAGGGCTGTCGCGGCTGACCGCGCTCGGCCTCGACCTGTCCGTGCCGCCGCATCGTGGCCGCGCCGTTCCGCTCTGCCGGCCCTGCCTCGACTGGAGCGAGCGCCGCCCCCATCTCGCGGGACGGCTCGGCGCCGCGCTCTGCACGCACGGGCTCGCGCAGGGATGGATCCGGCGGCAGGCGGGATCACGGGCCCTGGCCGTCACGCCCGAGGGACGGCGCGCCTATCGCGAGGTCTTCCGGGTCGAGCTGGCGTGAGGCCGGCGCCCCTCGGCGATGCGCCTCGAAGAACCGGGGCTCAGCTCCCCTCCCCCGCCTTGCCCACCACGGCGAGCGCGAAGGCATAGATCAGCGCCACCTCCTCCAGCCGGTCGAAGCGGCCGGCGGCGCCGCCATGGCCGGCCTCCATGTTGATGCGCAGCAGCACCGGGCCGCCCCCCGTCATGGTGGCGCGCAGGCGAGCCACCCATTTGGCGGGCTCCCAGTAGGTGACGCGCGGGTCGGTGAGCCCGCCGAGCGCCAGGATCGCCGGATAGGCCGTCGCCCGAAGGTTGTCGTAGGGCGAGTAGGACAGGATGGTCTCGAACGCCTTCGGGTCCGCGCCGGGATTGCCCCATTCGGGCCATTCCGGCGGGGTGAGCGGCAAGCTGCCGTCCAGCATGGTGTTGAGCACGTCGACGAAAGGTACATCGGCGACGATGCCGGCAAAAAGCTCCGGCGCGAGGTTGGCGACCGCCCCCATCAGCATGCCGCCCGCGCTGCCGCCATGGGCGACGATGCGGCCCGCCGACGTGTAGCCCGCCGCGATCAGGGCGCGCGCGCAGGCGACGAAATCGGAAAAGGTGTTCGGCTTCTTCTCGCGCTTGCCGTCGAGGTACCAGCGCCAGCCCTTCTCGGTCCCACCCCGGACATGCGCGATGGCATAGACGAAGCCGCGATCGACGAGCGAGAGCGGGTTGGTGCGGAAGCTCGCCGACATCAGCGAGCCATAGGAGCCGTAGCCGTAGAGAAGGAGCGGCGCCGTGCCGTCGAGCGGACAGTCGCGGCGGTGGAAGAGCGAAATCGGCACGCTCTCGCCGTCCGGCGCGGTCGCGAACAGCCGCCGCGTGACGTAGGCGGCCGGATCGTGGCCGCTCGGCACGTCCTGGCGCTTGCGCAGGAGGCGGGTGCGGGTGGTGACGTCGTAGTCGTAGGTCTCGGCCGGCGTCGTCAGGGACGAGTAGACGAAGCGGATCACGGTCGTGTCGAAGGCAAGACCTGGCAGGAGACCGAGGGAATAGGCCTCCTCCGCGAAGGCGACGCTGTGCTCCTCGTCCGTCGCGGCCTCGCGCACGATCAGGCGCGGCCGCGCATTCTCCAATTCCAGCCGCACGAGGTGCTGCGCCAGCACGTGCTGGAAGCGGATCATCACGCCCTGCCGATGCGGGACGAGGTCGCGCCAATTTGCCCGGCCGGGTTCGGCGAGCGGGGCGACCGCGATCTTGAAGTCCTCCGCCCCGTCCGCATTGGTGAGGATGAAGAGTTCGTCGCCGCGATGCTCGACGGAGTAGATCAGCTTGCTCGTGCGCGGCTCCACCGTCCGGTAGGCGGTGCCCGGGCGGGCCCGGTCGACGAGGTGGACCTCCGCGGTCTCGTGGTCGCTCGCCGTGATGGTCAGGAAGGCGCCGGACTGGGTCTGGTCGATATGGACGAAGAAGCCGGAATCCGGCTCCTCATAGACCATCTCGTCCTCGCTCTGCAGCGTGCCGAGCCGGTGCAGCTTCACCCTGGCCGGCCGGTGATTCTCGTCGACGGCGACGTACCAGAAGGCGGTGGCGTCGGCGGCCCAGACCGCCTCGCCGGTGGTGGCGATGACCGCGTCCTCGCGGTCCCGGCGGGTGGCGAGGTCGCGGACCCGGATGGTGTAGAGTTCCGACCCCTTGGTGTCCGAGCTCCAGGCGACGAGGGCATGGTCGTCCGAATGGGCCGCGTCCGCGAGGTCGAAGAAGGCATGACCCTCGCCCTCGCGATCACCGTCGATCAGGATCTCCTCGCCCTCACCGGCGAGCCGGTCGACCGGCAGTTCCGCGATGCCCGCGGAGGGACGGCGGCAGACGAGCGGATGCTGCCCGCCCTCCCGATGGCGCGTGTAGTAGGCGAAGGGCCCATCCACATCGGGCACGCTGCCGTCATCCTCGCGGATGCGCGCCCGCATCTCGGCGACGAGCGCCTTGCGCAAGGGGCCGGTGCCGGCGAGCGCCGTTTCCGCATAGGCGTTCTCGGCCTCCAGATACCGGCGGATCTCGTCCGGCAGCGCCGCCGGATCCTTGAGGACCTCGCGCCAGTTCTCGGCCTTCAGCCACGCATAGGGATCGCTGACGGTGCGGCCATGAACCGTGACGGCATGCAGCCGCACGGGCGCCGTCGGAGGCGGAAGGGTGGGTCGAAGGAACGAGGTCATGCGGGCCACCGGGTCGATCGCGAATGCCTGCCATGTGCCGCCATAGGCGGCATGCGGCAAGGTATGAACGCTGCCGCAGGCGGCAGGGAGCCGGGTGACGGTGTGACCGCGGCGGTCAGGCCGCTTCCGCCACCCGGGCGGCGTCCGACCGCATCCGCTCCATCATGGCCCGTGCGCCGTTCGACCGCTGGGCCGTCAGGTGCTCGGAGAGCCCGAGCTTCTGGAACAGCCCGAACGCATCGGCCTTTGCGGCATCCGCCGCGGGGCGCCCGTCGAAGAAGGCGATCAGCACCGCTACCACGCCCTTGGTGATGTGGGCATCGCTGTCGCCGCGGAAATGCAGGCGCGGCGTCCCGCCGGCCCGGTCCACGAGCGTCTCCAGCCAGACCTGGCTCACGCAGCCGCGCACCTTGTTGGCCTCGGTGCGGGCCTCCTCCGGCAGCGGCGGGAGCTTGCGGCCGAGTTCCATCAGGTACTGATGGCGATCTTCCCATTCCTCAAGGAATGCGAAATTGTCCACGATCTCGGCAATGGGCGGCAGCATGGCTCGACGGGGTTTCGGGGCGATGGCCGGGATATAAGCATCCGCCCGGCGCCGCGCCACCCGCGCCTCACGGGGGTTCCGGCAGGTGGAGTTCCAGGGGGGATTCCGGCGTCGCCTCGCCCGTGGCGGTGATTTCGGCCTGCCCTGCATAGGCGGCGATCAGCCGGGGCCCGAGCTTCGGGGGCGCGGCGGAGACCAGCCCGCTCCCGATCCCGCTCGCGATGATCCGCACGCGGATCGGCTCCTCCGGGGCACCCGCCGGGATCAGCACGGAGGTGAAGCAGGTCGCAGTCTCGGGCGTGGCGTCGAGCCCCTCCGCCACCACCTCCGCCAGGATCATCCCGAGGGCGTTCGCGGTGCGGGGCTGGAGCAGGGCCGTGCGCTCGACCGCGACATCGACCACGATCCGGCCGGCCCGGCGCATCTGCGAGAGGCCATGGCCGAGCCGCTCAAGGTACTCGGCAAGGTCGATGCTGGCGATGGCCGGCGCCTCGTGCAGATGCTGCTGGACGAGCGCGATGGCCCGCACGCGCTGCCCGAGCGCATCGAAGGCGGGCCGGCACTCGCCCGGCGCCGCGCGGCCGTAGAGGCCGATCAGGCTGACCATCACCTGCAGGTTGTTGCGCACGCGGTGATAGACTTCCGCCAGCAGCGCCTCCTTCTCGACGGCGGCGTGGGCGGCGTGCTCCTCGGCCCGGCGCCGGTCGGTGATGTCGAAGCAGGAGCCGCAATAGCCCTGGAAGGCGCCGCCCTCGTAGAGCGGCGCGCCCTGGCCGAGCATCCAGCGGAAATCGCCGTCGTGGCGGCGCAGCCGGTACTCGGCCGTGAAGCTGCTGCGGTCGGCATGGGCGGCGGCGAGGACCGCCTCGTGCCCGTCGCGGTCCTCGGGATGGATGCCGTCCTTCCAGCCGGAGCCGAGCTCGTCCGCGACGGGCCGGCCCCGGAACGCGAGCCAAGCCGGATTGACGTAGATGCAGCGTGCCTGCGGGTCGGTGCGCCAGATCAGAAGGGGCGCCCCATCAGCGAAGAGACGGAAGGCCGCGCTGACGCCGGTCGGCGGAGCCGCCTCGGGCGAGGATATGTCTGCGGCCATGTGCGTTTTGCCCGCTCTGCCGGTTCTCTCCCTCGGAGCGCGATCAACGTGCCGGCCGCATGGCCGTTCCCCCTGATTAACGGGTGTTAGCGCTGGTTGATCGCGAGGCGGCCGGGACCGACGGCGGCGATCATCAGGAGCGCACCGATGATCGAGACGTTCTTCATTGCCTGGATCTGATTCGCACGCACGGCGTCGCCCGTCATCGACCAGAAATTGTGGAAGAACACGATGGTGAGGGCGGTGAAGGCGGCGAGCGCCACGGCGGCGGCCCGCGCGTAGAAGCCGAGCGCGATGAGGAGGCCGAGGCCGAGCTCCGCCGCGATGGTCAGGTAGGCGAGGATCTCCGCCGCCGGCAGGCCCTTGGCCGAGATGGCACCGGCCACCATCCCCGGATTCATCAGCTTGCCGAATCCGGACCAGAGGAACAGCGCCACGACGAGCAGGCGGGCGACGGCAAGGACGGCGTTGGTCATGGGATCTCCTGGAGCATTTTCCGGCGAAGCGGATCCCGGTTCGTCGCAGAAGAATGCGACAAACTCAGAAACCTCGGGCGGCATCCGTTCCATCGTGAACGGATGCCGCCCTCCATGAGGTCTCCCGATAGGACTACGGTTCTTCAGCCGTCAAGCTTGCGCGCCGGCCTTGGATCAGCGCCCGCCCGTCCAGTCCGCCGGATTGCCGCGCAGGCTGCGCGACTGCGCGGGGTCGCCCGGCCGGTAATGCGAGAAATCATCGATCCGGGCGGCGATCCAGTCGGTGTGGCGGGCGATCGGCGTCACGGCGGTGAAGCCGCCGCAGGCGGTCCGCACGCGCCCCTGCTGGGCGGCGCCGCTCGACCAGCTCACCACGCCGACGAGTTGATAGCCCCCGGGGCCGCCCTTCAGGATCGGGCCGCCCGAATCCCCCAGGCAGGCGCCCGCCCCCGCGGTCTCCGCGAGGCTGCGCCGGTCGGCCACCACCGTCACGGTATTGGCGACCTTGAGGTCGCCCAGGGAGACGAGGCGCGCCTGTCGCAGCACCCGGGCGGTGCTGCGGCGATTCTCCGCCACGACGCCGTAGCCCGCGATCGCCACCGCCTCTCCGGCGGCGAGGCCGCCTCCGCCCCGGGTGCTCAGGGGCTGGAAGTCGGGCCCGAGCCGCTCGCTCAGCTTGAGGATCGCCAGGTCGGTGCCCGGCTGATCCTCCGGCGTGGTGCCGGCGACGAAGTCCGGATGCATCGCGGCCGCGATGGCCCGAAGGCGCCGCTGCCGGAAGGAGCGGTCCGTGACCACCACCCAGTAGCCGGCCTTGTGCATGACGCAATGCGCGGCCGTCAGCACGAGATCCTGATCGATCAGCGAACCGGAGCACATCTCGCCGCTCGTGCTCTCGATGCGCACGACGGAGCCGCGCAGGCCGTCGGGATCTCGGGCGATCTCTCCGAGAACGACGGCTCTCGCACCGCCCGGCCACCCGGCGAGGGACAGACCGAGCGCGGCGACGGCGAGGCGGGAATTCAGGCTGGCAGATACGAAGTGCATGCGTCGAACTGTGGAGCCTCCGGCCACGCTCGACAAGGGAAGTCTCGCAGGCTGTTGCCGGTTCCGAGACAATAGCGCCGCAGCGTAAACAGAGTCGTGAACAACCGACCGGTCGGGCTGCCGGATCCTTGCGCCGGCATAAGCGGACCTTCACTCCCAGCGGACGGCGACGCCCCATTCGGCCGCGATGCGGTCGATCCAGGCCCGCTGTGGCCCGAGGAGCACGCCCTGGGAAAATCCGCCACACCCCTTGGCGCCGCTCGCCCAGGTGGTGACGGCGACGATCCGGGTCTCGGCGGCGATCGGCCCGCCCGAATCGCCCTCGCAGGCCCCGACCGGATCGCCCGTATCCTTCAGCCAGACCAGGATGCGGCTTTGGCCGTGAGGCTCGACGACGGGCAGGGCCGCCGTCCGGAACGTTCCGCTGCTGCGCGCGTCGCCCGGCCGGGCGAGGCCGTATCCGCCGAGCGTGAGGCGCGTCCCGGCGCGCGGCATTTCCTCGGACAGCGCGGCCGCGGCGAACCGCGCGGGCAGAGGCTCGGCCAGCCGCAGGAGGGCGAGATCGATCGACCGCCGGCGGGCCGCGATGGCGCCCGCGTCGTAGCCGGGATGCACCGCCGTCCCGGCCAGCGGCAGGAGAACGGGCTGGCCGGCCTCATCGCGAAAATGCACCCTGTGCTCCGCCGGCCCCGCGGCGCAATGGCCGGCCGTCAGGATGATCCGGGGTGCCAGCACGACGCCGCTGCACACGCCGCCGCGCGACGACAGCACCATCACCGCGGCACGGGCGAGACCGCTCGCGGAATCGTCGCGGCCGCCCGTGACAGCCCGGGCCGGCAGCAGGCCGGAGCCCAGGACCAGCGCCGCAGCCAGGCAAGGAGCGGCCCACCGGAGCCCCATGCGGCCGATGAAGCGGCCGTCCCGAGCAGAGCGCTTGAGGTCATCCGAGAGGAATCGTGGAACGCGGCGCAGCATCGGCTCGTCTTGATCGGTCCGGCATCAGGCTGCGGCCCCGTCCGGAGATCGCCGCGCAGGCCCGAAGTGATATCATGCGGTTTCCGGTTGGTCCGTGACGGTGACTGTCGCACCGCACAGCCGTCAAGCCGCAAGCGAGACCCCACCGTCAAGGCCGAAGCGGTGCAATCGATCCCGTCACCGGCGCTTCGGGCGCGAGGCACCCGGTGCAGACCGAAGCGATCGCCCGCCGAGCCCTGGCGGTGATCCGCGCCTCGAAGGCCTCCCGCGCGGCAATGGCCCGGCGAACCGTCTCGGCCTCGTCGTCTCCATCCGACAGGATGGAAGACTCGCCCCGGGGATGGATGCGCAGCAGCAGGGGCCGCTCGGCATCCTGCGCGGCGGCCGCGGCTCCGCTGGCGAGTCCGCAGGCGAGACCGAGCAGCAGGGCCGGTCCTGCGCTCCTAAAGGGAAGCCGCGTCTCCAGACGTCGCCTCTCCGCCATGTGCCCTTCCCGGTGCCCCCGCCGTTCCGATCGGGACGAAACTCGGTGCAAGCCGTTGACCAATTGCTAACCATGATCGCCGCCATCGGTCCGGGTCGACAGGCGAAATTCTCAAGGCAGACCGGCGGGTCTTCCGCCGATACCTCATTCAGGCCGCATTCAGTGCTGCAGCCCGATGGTCCGGACATGCGTTACGCCGCTCTCATCCTGTCTGTCGGAGCCGCCGGCCTCATCGGAGCGATGAGCTGGTATGCGCTCGCTCAGGACACGACGGAGACGGCGACGGTGGCGGCGCCCGTGCCGGCCTTGCGGCTGTCGCAGGCGGCCCATACCTGCCTCTCGCCGGGCGACCTGCGCGAGGCGGTGGCCGAGAAGCGGGTGGTCGAGCCGGTCGCGGCGATCCGCGCCGCGCAGGCGGCGGTGCCGCGGGCCGAGATCGTGCGGGCCAATCTTTGCCGCCGGGACGAGGCGCTGGTCTACATGCTGACGGCCTTGCGCCGGGACGGGCAATTCGTGCACGTCGTGGTCGATGCCCGGTCGGGTCGGGTGGCCGGCCAATGGTGAGGCCGCATCCGCGCGCGGCCGGACGGATCGTCCCGAGGCTCCGGGGCGCTTCCGAAAGCGCCCCGGAGCCTCTAAGCTCTTGATGTGTCGCGTGTCCGGACGGAAAACCGGATTCCGCCGCTTCAGGACAAGCGCTAGTGAACGAGGCTCGCCGTGCGTCTGCTCGTCGTCGAGGATGACCGGGATCTCAACCGGCAGGTCGTCACCGCCCTGGAACAGGCGGGCTACGCCGTCGACAAGGCGTTCGACGGCGAGGAGGGCGCCTTCCTCGGCGAGACCGAACCCTATGACTGCATCATCCTCGACATGGGCCTGCCGAAGCAGGACGGGGTGACGGTGCTGTCCGGCTGGCGCCGGGCGCAGGTGAAGACGCCGGTCATCATCCTGACCGCCCGCGACCGCTGGAGCGACAAGGTCAACGGCTTCGATGCGGGCGCCGACGATTACGTCACCAAGCCCTTCCACATGGAGGAGCTGCTCGCCCGGGTGCGCGCCATCCTGCGGCGGGCTGCGGGCCATGCGTCGAGCCAGATCAGCGCCGGTCCGGTGACCCTCGATACCCGCTCGGGCCGCGTCTTCGTGGACGGCAGCCCGGTCAAGCTCACCTCGCACGAGTACCGCCTGCTCTCCTACCTGATGCATCATACCGGCCGCGTGGTCTCCCGGGCGGAACTCACCGAGCATCTCTACGACCAGGATTTCGACCGTGATTCGAACACCATCGAGGTCTTCGTCGGGCGCCTGCGCAAGAAGCTCGCGGTCGATCTGATCCAGACCGTGCGCGGCCTCGGCTACCTGATCGATCCCGGCGCCGGCTCCGCCCCGTCATGAACGCGCCCGCCCGAGGCATCGCGGGCAGCGTCGGCCCGGAAACCGAGACCGCGGCCCCGGTCCGCCCTAATCTCTGGCGGTCCTGGCGGCGCCGCTCGATCTCGGTCCGCCTCGCGGTCTCGGCGCTTTTGTCGAGCGCCCTGATCCTGCTGATCGCGGGCCTGATCCTCTCGACCCTCTACCGGGAGACGACGGAGCGCGCCTTCGACAGCCGCCTGATCGTCTACGCCAACGACCTCGCCACGAACCTCGTCTCGCCCGGCGACACCGAGGGCAAGGCCTTCGGGGCCTTGGGGGATCCGCGCTTCGACCTGCCGCTCTCGGGCTGGTACTGGCAGGTGGGGCGCCCCAATGCCAAGCCGCGCGACCTGCGCACCTCGCGCTCGCTCGTCGGCGTGCCACTGCCGCCGCCCGACAACGCCGTCGGGGAGGCCGGGGCCGGGCAGCTCCGCAAGGGCTACGGCCGCGCCCAGGACGAGCGGCCGCTGCGCATCATCGAGCGCACGGTCGATCTCGGCGAGGAGGGACGCTACCTCGTGCGCGTTGCCGGCCCCTCGGACGAGATCGAATCCGACATGCGCCGCTTCACGGTGGCGCTGACGACGACCTTCTCGATGCTCGGACTGTCGCTCGGGCTCACGACCCTGCTGCAGATCCGCTTCGGCCTTGCCCCGCTCAACAAGCTGCGGGCGGCGCTCGGGGCCATCCGCCGCGGCGAGGCCGACCGGATCACGGGCGACTACCCGCGCGACATCGCTCCGCTCGCGGGCGAGGTGAACCTCCTCATCGAGACCAACCGCGAGATCCTGGAGCGCGCCCGCACGCAGGTCGGCAACCTCGCGCATGCGCTCAAGACGCCGCTCAGCATCATTGTGAACGAGGTCGATGCCAACGACGCGTCGAGCGAACTCGCCGTCAAGGTGCGGGAGCAGGCCGCGATCATGCGCGACCAGGTCAACTACCACCTCGACCGGGCGCGGGCGGCAGCACTCGCCGGGACGCTCGGCACCTTCACGGATGTGGAGCCGGTGGTCGCGGCGCTGATCCGCACCTTCGGCAAGATCTACCGCGACAAGACGCTGGCCTTCGACGTCGCGATCACGCCGGGCCTGCGCTTCCGCGGCGAGCGGCAGGATTTCGAGGAGATGATCGGCAACCTCGTCGACAACGCCTCGAAATGGGCCGCCGGGCGGGTGGCGATCCGGGCCGAGGTGATCGGCCAGGGCGATTATCCGCATCTGATCATCGCCGTGGAGGATGACGGCCTGGGCCTCCCCCCGGAGGCCCGCGTCGCGGTGCTCAAGCGGGGCCGGCGCCTCGACGAGACCAAGCCCGGCTCCGGTCTCGGCCTGTCGATCGTCGCCGATCTCGCCACGCTCTATCGCGGGCGCCTGCGCCTGGAGGCGGCGAGCCTGGGCGGCCTGCGGGCCGTGGTGGAGATCCCGGGCGACGCGAGCCCCAGGGCCTAGCGCGAATCCCTCACGGCCCGCGACGCCCCTCTACTCGGCCGCCGCGCCGATCGCCCGCACCCCGCGGCTGCCTGCGCGCTCGGCAAGCAGCGAGGCCGCCCAGATGACGAGGCCGCCGAGCGCCAGCGCCGTCCCGACCCAGCCGGTCGCCGGGAGCCCGAGGCCATGCGCCAGGGCGAGGCCGGACAGCCACGGACCAAGGGCGTTGGCGACGTTGAAGGCCGAATGGTTGAGTGCCGCCGCCAGGGTCTGCGCATCCTCCGCGACGTCCATCAGCCGCGTCTGCAGGATGGTGGAGAGCCCGCCCCCGCAGCCGATCAGGAACACCACGGGCGCAAGCGTCCACAGGCTGCCCGTGGCCGCCGGATAGAGCGCCAGAGCCGCCGCGCTCCCCGCGAGGGTGAGGCCGGCGGCTTGCATCTGCGCGCGGTCCGCCGCCCAGGCGCAGACCAGATTGCCGATCGTCAGGCCGAGCCCGAACAGGCCGAGCACGAGCGGGACCATGCCGGGCGAGGCCCCCGTGACCGTCAGCAACGTCGAGGCGAGGTAGGTGTAGACGGCGAAGAGGCCGCCGAACCCGATGGCGCCCGTGGCAAGGGTCAGCCAGACTTGCCCGCGCCGCAGCGCGCCGAGTTCACGCAGCGCGCTCGCCCCCGTAGCGGGCCGGCCGAGCGGCGCGAACCAGCGCACCAGAGCGGCGGTGGCGAGGGCGAGCAGGGCGACGAGCGCGAAGCTCCAGCGCCAGCCCGCCACCTGCCCGATCACGGTGGCGAGCGGCACGCCGACGATGGTCGCCACCGTGAGGCCGGCGAGCACGCGCGCCACCGCCTGCGCCCGCCGCTCGACGGGCACCAGGGAGGCCGCGACCAGGGAGGCCACCCCGAAATAGGCCCCGTGCGGCAGCCCGGCGAGGAAGCGGCAGATCAGCATCGCCCGATAATCCGGCGCGAGGGCGGACAGGCCGTTGCCGAGGGCGAAGAGCACCATCAGGCCGACGAGGAGCCTGCGCCGCGCCACCCGGGCGGCGAGGACCGCGATGACCGGCGCGCCGATCACCACGCCGAGCGCATAGGCGCTGATGACGTGGCTCGCGGTCGCCGCGTCGATGCCGAGATCCGGCGCGAAGGCCGGCAGCAGGCTCATCGCCGCGAATTCCGTCGTCCCGATCGCGAAGCCGCCCATGGCGAGCGCGAGCAGGACGAGGGCGGGATGGCGCGCGGGGGGATCGCCCCCGGCAGAGCGGAAGGTCTGGGGCGGCACGTAGGACATGCGGGCGGAACGGCTCCTGGGCGGCCCGGCCGGCCGCGAGGCGGCGGTCGAGTCGGACCGGGGCCAACGTTGCACTGCACAATGCGTTGCGCAATGCAGCGTTGCCCCATGGGCAGGCCAGCCATGCGCCGCCGGCGCGGCGCCTCGCGTGACACCGTGTCGCCGCGCGGCGCAATCGTGTCGTTTCAGCCCGGGAGCTAGAGGGACCAGATGATGGCGATCTGGTTCCTCTTCGCGCTGATGACCGGGGCAGCAGTGTTCGCGCTGCTCTGGCCGCTCTCGCGCCGGCCCGATCCGGCTCTGCCGGAAGGCGGCACGGACTCGGTACTGGCGACCGAGACCGAATTCTACGAGGACCAGCTGCGCGACATCGAGCGGGACGCGGCCCGCGGCCTCATCACGCCGCAGGAGGCGGAGGCCGCCCGCGCCGAGGCCGCCCGCCGGCTCCTGCGCGCCAGCCGCACGCTCGGCGATCCGGCCGTGGCGCGGGTCGGCGAGCCGGCCCTGCGGCACCGCCGCGCCGCCTCCGCCTTCGCGCTCTCGACCGTGCCGCTGATCGCGCTGCTCGTCTACGGCCTCTACGGGTCGCCGGGCCTGCCGGCCCGGCCCCAGGCTGAGCGCCTCGCCACCGCCCGGGATGCGGGACGCGACCTCGCGGCGGGCGTCGCTCAGATCGAGACCCACCTCGCCAAGCACCCGGAGGACGGGCGCGGCTGGGAGGTGCTGGCGCCGGTCTATCTCCGGCTCGGGCGCACGGAGGATGCGATCAGGGCCTACGAATCGGCCCTGCGGATCCTCGGCGAGACCGCGCCGCGCCTCGCGGATTACGGCGAAGCCCTGGTGGCGGGCAGCGACGGCATGGTGACGCAGAAGGCCCGCACGGCCTTCGAGCAGTCGCTCGCCGCCGATCCGGGCGGGGTCAAGCCGCGATTCTATCTCGCGCGGTCGGCCGAGCAGGACGGCAACCGCGACCTCGCCCTCTCCCGCTACACGGCGCTCGCCGAGGCCTCTCCGGCCGACGCGCCCTGGATGCCGCTCCTGCGCGAGAGCATCCGGCGCCTCGGCGGGACGCCCTCGGCGGCCGAAGCCAAGCCGGCCCCCGGCGAGGACCAGCGCAGTGCCATCCGCGGCATGGTCGCGGGCCTCGACCAGCGCCTCGCGGCCGAAGGCGGCAGCCCGGAGGAATGGGCGCGACTGGTGCGCTCCTACGGGGTCATGGGCGAGCGCGACAAGGCCGCGGATGCCCTCGCACGGGCGCGGGCCGCGCTCGGCGACAAGGCCGCGCCGGTCGAGGCCGTGGCCCGCGAGATCGGCCTGTCCTCCCCCTGATACCAACGGTCATTGAAAATGACCGGTGGTTCCGTTCTCGGATTTTCGCCAAGCCTCTCCACAAAGCCTTTGGGCTTGGCATCGAAAATCCGAGATGGTCAACGGCCCGATGCGTGAGCATGCGCGGCAGCATCTTGGGCCGTTGGTATGATGTCGCAGGGCCAACAGGTCGCTGCGGGTTTTGCGCCTGTGCGCGGTAGTCTAGAGGTCCGTGCGTGACAACGAGCCGGGAGACGCTCCTGATGGTTCCGACGCCCCCTGCCGCCGATCAGCCGGAGGTCCGCCGGTGACCCGCAAGCAGCGTCGGCTGATGCTCATCGGCGTCTGCGGGGCGGTACTCGCGGTGGCGCTCGGCCTCGTCCTGTGGGCGATGCGCGGCACCATCGTGTTCTTCCGGTCGCCGAGCGAGATCGCCAGCCAGGCGGTGGCGCCGGGCGTGCGCTTCCGTCTCGGCGGCCTCGTGCAGGAGGGGTCCGTGCAGCGCGGTCCCGACGGGCGGGTCGCCTTCGTGGTCACCGATAATGGTGCCACCGTGCCGGTGCGCTATCAGGGGCTGCTCCCCGATCTCTTCCGCGAAGGCCAGGGCGTCGTCGCCGAGGGGATGCTCGAGCCCGGCGGCATGTTCCGGGCCGACACCGTGCTCGCCAAGCACGACGAGACCTACATGCCCCGCGAGGTGGCCGATGCCCTCAAGAAGCAGGGGCACTGGCAGGGCGAGGCCAAGCATCCGGGCGGGACGGCGCCCGCACCGCAGACGGCAAGCGGTGAGAAGCCGGCGCTCCGGCAGCAGTGACCGGTTGTCCGTGCGGCGAAACATCGTCGCGGCGGGACGGATCAACCGGATTAGAAGGCGACGGGCGGGCCGGCAGCGGACGGGCCGCGGCGGGACTTGAAAAGAGGCTTCTCCCTTGCTCATCGAGGCTGGTCACTACGCGCTTGCGCTCGCGCTCGCCCTGTCGCTCGCGCAGGCGGTAATGCCGGTCTGGGCCGCGCGCACCGGCGATCCGGTCCTGCGCGGCGTCGCGGTGCCGGCGGCGCTCGCGAGCTTCGTCTGCATCGCCTTCGCGTTCGGCGCCCTTACCTTCGCGCATGTCACCTCGGATTTCTCGGTCCTGAACGTCTTCGAGAATTCCCATGCCCTCAAGCCGATGGTCTACAAGATCTCCGGCGTCTGGGGGAATCACGAGGGCTCGATGCTCCTCTGGGTGCTGATCCTGGCACTGTTCGGGGCGATCGTGGCGCTCGCCCGGGATTCGGTGCCCGCGACGCTCAGGGCCAACACGCTCGGCGTTCAGGCCACGATCACCTTCGTGTTCCTGCTCTTCATCCTGACGACGTCGAACCCCTTCGCGCGGCTCAACCCGGCGCCGGTCGAGGGCCGCGACCTCAACCCGATCCTCCAGGATCCAGGCCTCGCGATCCACCCGCCGCTGCTCTATCTGGGCTATGTCGGCTTCTCGATCACCTTCGCGTTCGCCATCGCGGCCCTGATCGAGGGGCGCCTCGACGCCGTCTGGGCGCGGGCGGTGCGGCCCTGGACGCTGCTCGCCTGGTGCTTCCTCACGGTCGGCATCGCGATGGGCTCCTACTGGGCCTATTACGAGCTCGGCTGGGGCGGCTGGTGGTTCTGGGATCCGGTCGAGAACGCCTCGCTGATGCCCTGGCTCGCCGGCACCGCGCTCATCCACTCCACGATCGTCATGGAGAAGCGCGACGCGCTCAAGGTCTGGACGGTGCTCCTCGCCATCCTGACCTTCTCGCTGTCGCTGCTCGGCACCTTCCTGGTGCGCTCCGGGGTGCTGACCTCGGTCCACACCTTCGCGACGGATCCGGCGCGGGGCACCTTCATCCTGGCCATCCTGGTCCTGTTCATCGGCGGGTCCCTCACGCTGTTCGCGTGGCGGGCGCCGAGCCTGCGGCAGGGCGGGCTGTTCGCGCCGATCTCCCGCGAGGGGGCGCTGGTGCTGAACAACCTCTTCCTCTCGGCGGCCTGCGCCACCGTCCTCGTCGGCACCCTCTATCCGCTCGTGCTCGAATCGCTGACGGCGGAAAAAATCTCGGTCGGCGCCCCCTTCTTCAACCTCACCTTCCTGCCGCTCGTGGTGCCGCTCCTCTTGGCTGTGCCCTTCGGGCAGACGCTCGCCTGGAAGCGCGGCGATCTCATTGCTGCGGCCCAGCGCCTCCTCGTCGGGGTCGCGGCCGGGATTCTGGCGGTGCTCGGGCTCCTGGCGATCCGCGCCGGCGGGCCGGTCGCCGCCCCCTTAGGGGTCGGGCTCGGCACCTATCTGGTCGTCGGGGCGGTGATGGAGATCGTGACGCGCGCGAAGGGAGGCTCGCTCGGCCTGTCGCTGCGCCGCGCCACGGGTCTGCCGCGCTCGGCCTGGGGCACGGCACTCGCCCATGCGGGCGTCGGGCTCACGGTGATCGGCATCGCCGCGCAGGCCTGGAGCGTCGAGGCCCTCGCCACCGTCCCGCGCGGCGGCACCCTCACGGCCGGCCCCTACACGGCGACGCTCACCGGCGTGGTGCCGCGGACGGGCCCGAACTACACCGAGACGGTGGCCCAGCTCGCCATCCGTGGCTCCGACGGCGCGCTCGAAGGCCGGCTGGAGCCGGGCAAGCGCTTCTACGGCACCCGCAACATGGCGGTGAGCGAGGCGAGCCTGCTCACGCTCGGCCTCGGCCAGGTCTATGCCAGCGTCGGCGAGAGCCAGCCGGACGGGGCGCTCGGCATCCGGCTCTACTACAAGCCGCTCGTCCTGCTGATCTGGCTCGGCGCCGTGGTGATGGCCCTCGGCGGCGGCCTGTCGCTCACCGACCGGCGCTTCCGGATCGGCGCCCCGGCCAGGAGCCGGTCGCGCGCGCAGGCCCCGGCCCCGACGACCCCCGTGGCGGCGGAGTAGCCCGATGTCCCGCCCGAAAGCCGTCCTGACCTCCCTGGCGCTGCTCTCGCTCCTCGCCCTCTCCTCTGCCGCGCATGCGGTGCAGCCGGACGAGGTGATGGCGGATCCCAAACTCGAAGCGCGCGCGCGGGACATCTCGGCCGGGCTGCGCTGCCTCGTGTGCCAGAACCAGTCGATCGACGATTCCGACGCGCCGCTCGCCCGCGATTTGCGCCTGATCGTGCGCGAGCGGCTGCGCCAGGGCGACGACGACAAGGCGGTCGTCGACTACGTCGTGCGGCGCTACGGGGAATTCGTGCTCCTGCGCCCGGTACTGGCCTGGCACACGGCCCTGCTCTGGCTCACCCCTCCGCTGGTGCTCGCGCTCGGGGGCCTGGGGCTGTGGCTGCGGACCCGCCGCCGGAGGCCCTCCCCGCCCGCCGCGCTCTCGGCCGCCGAGGAGGCCGCCCTCTCCGACCTCATGAAGCGGCGCTGATCTCCCGGACGGGACGCGGCGCCGGCCCGTCCCACACCACGCGGTCGCGCCCGAGGCGCTTGGCCCGGTAGAGCGCCCTGTCGGCGCGTTCGAGGAGTGCGTCGAGCCCCGCTTCGCCGCGCGCGGCTCCGACGCTCACCGTCACCCGAAGGTTCGGGATGCACTCGGCGCGCATGCCCGCCAGCGCATGCCGGATCGTCTCGGCGATCGGCTCCGCGGCGGAATCGCCCGGCAGCACGCAGGCGAATTCCTCGCCGCCCAGGCGGCCGAACACCGCCTGCGGCGGCAGAAGTGTCCGCGCCAGCGTGCAGAAGCCGACCAGCACCGCATCCCCGATCCCATGCCCGAACGTATCGTTGATGCGCTTGAAGTGGTCGAGGTCGAACAGGAGGAGCGTCGCCCGTCCGCTTGCCAGCAGGACCGAGGCCCTCTCCTCCAGCCCGCGGCGATTGACGACGCCGGTGAGCGGATCGGTCAGCGCGCTGAGCCGCTGCTCCCATTCGAGCCGCTCCTTGGCCAGCGCCATGAACAGGAAGGCGATCGCCACCATGTAGAGGAGCGCCGCGAAACAGAGCACCGCGACCCAGGGGCTCGCCACCGGATTCACCGCCGGCACCGGAAAGACGAGGCTCGCCGGGATCCGCACCGCGTATAGCGCCGCCTGGCTCGCGAGGAGCAGGATGGCGGGGCCGCGGGAGACGAGCGGCTCGGGGCGTCCGCGCCAGAATTCGTGGGCGCACAGCAGGCACAGCACGGATGCCGCGCTCGAGGCCAGGATCACCCGCGCGGTGACCGATTCGTAGAAGGCGGGCACGAGGCAGGCCGCAATCCAAAGGGCGGGCGCCGCCATCAGGGCGGTGGGCGCGGTCCGGCGGCCCTCGAAGCTGCGGGCGCCGCTCCAGATCATCCCATAGGCCAGGAGGAGCAGCGTGTTGGCGAGGCCGATCGACAGCCAGTCCGGGATGACGCCCCGCCCGCAGAGCAGGGCCGAGCCCCCCGCGCCGATCAGATGCGCGAGCCCCCAGACGGCGAGCGCCTGCGTTCGCCGCGCCTGTCCCCACGACAGCAGGAAAAGCATCCCGACGATAAGGGCGACGAACACCGTCACGGCCATCAGGGTCGGGGCGTCGAGGATCATCGAACGATTCGATTCCTTCAGCACTTCGCGACATCAAGCCCAGGGAAGGTGAAGAAAGACTGTCGCGACCGGAGATTTCTCCCGGCCGGCCCCGAGAAGGGCAGGATCGTCGATGTCGATCCTCACCCGGCCATGGTGGTTTCGACGATCAGCTACGGATGAACCCTCGGTCGCCCGGATCCGGATTGCGAGGCGGGCCAGCCGCTCGCGAAAACCAATTCGCAACGCGGCCCGGTCAAGATCGAGCCGCGAGCCCGAGGCGGCGGGGTTGCTCTCCGGCACGGCGATCTCGATGCGCTCCGTCAAGGAAGCCGCAACGAGGGCGCGCCAGACTCCGCGCGCGGGTTGGCTTGGTGTCGCAGCGCCGAGCATGTCCCGGGCAGGTCGGGTGTGTCATGATGCAGACCTCACGAGCGATCCCCCCGCCGGGCACGCCCCCGGAATCCCCCGCGACGGTCCTGCGGATCTCCGGCCGCTACCTCCTGCCGAACGGCCACGAGCATGCCTGCGAGACGCGCACCTTCTCCCTGACCGAAGCGGAGTTGATCGCCGCCGTCCCGGGGCTGCCGGGCGATCCGGTCACGATCTATCTCAACACGATCGGCGCGGTCACGGGCGTGATCCGCAGCCTGACGCCCGCAGGCTTCATCGTGGCGATCGAGATCGGCCCGGGGCGCCGTGCCCGCATCGCCGCGCGGCTCGCCTGGCTCGCCGCCCGCGCCAGCGGCAAGATCGACCAGCGCAGCGATGTGCGCATCGTTCCGGCGACAAAGGCAGTTCAGGTGAAGCTTCCGGACGGCTCGGTGCTGCCCGGGAGCTTGATCGATCTCTCGATGACCGGAGCCGCCATCGCGGTCGCGGCCCGGCCGGCCGTCGGCGCGACCGTGACTGTGGGCAAGCGCTTCGCGACCGTCGTGCGCCACCTCGACGGCGGGATCGCAGTCGCCTTCCGGCTGCCCTTCCGCCCCGAAACCTTCAACGAGTCGGTGGTGCTCTGAATAGAAGCTGAGGTGCGTGGAAACCACCCCGCGCCTCAGCATGAGGGCCGGTGGGGCTGCCACAAAAGGAAGCGTTCGTTCAGCCGGTTTAATCCGTCAGGCTCAACGCAACTTGTGGTGAACTGATCCGGTTTCCGGACGATCCGTTCGGAAACCGGATCACCAAGCCCGTGCGGCGCGGAGCTCTGCTCCGTGCCCCCAAAGCGAAGCCGAAATCCGCATGGCGAGGCAATCATCCGGATTTCGTATGACGCGCTTTCCCGGACGGCCGGATAGCCCAGCGGGGGCAAGACACGCTATGAGATGGCCGCGGTGGCCTGCCGAGGCACCACCGCATGCGCCACGGGAGGCGGTGATTTTTTCCGACAGTCCTTGGGGAACGGGCCTTGGCCTGTTCGCCGTCGTGTTCCTGGTCTTCGCGAACGGGTTCTTCGTCGCGGCCGAGTTCGCCCTCGTGGCGGTGCGGCGCAGCCGGGTGCAGGAACTGGTGGCGGAGAAGCGAGCCAACGCCGCCGCTCTCCAGCGGGCGACCGACCATCTCGACGCGCATCTCGCGGCGACGCAGCTCGGCATCACCATCTCGTCGCTCGCCCTCGGCTGGGTCGGCGAGCCGGCTCTGGCCCACCTGATCGAGCCGCTGCTCGCATGGCTGCCGCCGCCCCTGGGAGCGGCGAGCGCCCACGCGATCTCGGTCGTCGTGGCGTTCGTGGTGATCACGGCCCTGCACATCGTGCTCGGCGAACTCGCGCCCAAGAGCCTCGCGCTCCAGCGCAGCGAGCGCACCGCCCTGGCCGTGGTCCGGCCCCTCCGGCTGTTCCTGCTCCTGTTCCGTCCGGCGATCGCCTTCCTCAACGGGCTCGGGAACGGCGTCCTGCGCCTGTTCGGTCTCCAGCCCGGCTCGGGCGAGGATTCGCTGCATTCCCCGGCCGAGCTCACCCTCCTCGTCGCGGCGAGCCAGGAGGCCGGCCTGATCCAGGAGGCGCAGCAGGAGGCGGTCGCGCGCATCTTCGGCATCGGCGAGCGGCGCATCCGGGACATCATGACCCCGCGCCACGAGGTCGACTGGGTCGACATCGAGGAGCCTCGGGAGGCGATCCTCGAAACCGTGCGGGCCTGCCGTCACGAGGCGCTGGTGGCGAGTCGGGGCGAGATCCACGAGATCGTCGGCGTCCTGCGCAAGCAGGACATCCTCAACCAGATCCTCGACGGGACCTCCGTCGACATCGCGCCCCTGATCCGCGAGCCGATCGTGGTGCATGAGGGGATGCCGATCCTGCGCGTGCTCGAGACCTTCAAGGCCAAGCCGGTACGCATGGCGATCGTCGTGGACGAATACGGCAACCTCGAAGGCATCGTCACCCAGACCGACCTTCTGGAGGCGATCGCAGGCGACATTCCGGACGCAGAGGACGAGGAGCCGATGGTGGTGGAGCGGCAGGACGGCTCGCTCCTGATCGACGGCATGATGCCGGCGGTCGAAGCCTTCGAGCGCCTGGGCTTCAGCAATCCGCCGGACACGGACGATTATTCCACCCTCGCCGGATACGTGATCTCCGAACTCGGCCGCATCCCGTCGGCGGGAGACGCCTTCGAGCGGCAGGGCTGGCGCTTCGAGGTCATCGACATGGACGGTCGCCGCGTCGACAAGATCCTGGCCGAGCGCGCACCCGCCTGATCTCTCGGCCGCTTGCGGTCTCCGGCCGCCCGCCTATGTTGACGCGCTGGGCGTCGAGCCGAGATCTCGGTGTGGCAACATCGGGGCTCGACTTTCCGCCGGACTTGACGAGAGAGACTTCCATGATCGGATCCCTTCGACATGCCGCGCTGGCGATGGCGCTTATCGTTGCCGCACCGACCGGCTGGAGCGGCAGCGCCGAGGCGAAGCCCAAGGGCGCGGACCGCACGATCGCGGCGGTCGACACCGATGCGGACGGCACGATCGACCTCACCGAGGCCAAGGCGGCAGCCTCCAAGGTGTTCGACGCGGCGGAGAAGGATGCCGACGGGACGGTCGACGCCAAGGAACTGAAGGGCCGGCTGAGCCGCAAGGAGCTGAAGGCCGCCGATTCGGACAACGACGGGACGCTCACCAAGGACGAGTTCCTCGCCCTGGTGGAGGCCCGCTTCAAGGCCGCCGACCCGGACGGCGACGGCACTGTCGACGCCAAGGAACTTGCTACGCCCGCCGGCAGGGCGCTGTCCCGGCTCCTGAAGTAACGGCCGGCACGGTCGGCCGCGGGCCGAGGGCGGCGCTGGCCGCCCCCCTCCCCCGCGGTCAGTCGCAGCGCTCGCTGCGCACCGTCTTCGAGTCGCCGAATTCGTTCTCCTTGCGCACGGTCTTGGTCTCGCAGCCGCCGACCGAACCGGTGGATTCGACCGACCGCTTCTCGATCACCGTCGAGCGCTCGGCGGGCGGCGCGTCGCGCCGGATGACGGTGACGTCCTCGGCGAGCGCCGGGACCGCGGTGAGCGCAGCGAGAGCCGCGAGAGGGGCAAGGCGGATGCGCATGGAAGCCTCCTGGCTTGAGGGTGATTGACGCCTCGAACGTCACCGCAGGCGGGAGGGTTCCGCATCACCGCGCCCGCCCGGACTTGCCGCAAGTTCGGCCCATCGGGGCAATCCTTGCGCAAAGCACGCGGAATGCTCCGAAAAGAGCCTGAATCGCAGTGCAGAGGCGCCCGCATGCCCCGTGACAGGGAGGCCTCAGGGTGACCCGCGCCGCTCAGTTCGATCGTCCGGCTCCGCTTGCCGGACGCGGTCCGGCCGCTGTGGTGTCGAGGCTGATCCCGCAACACGTCTGGTTCTGGGTCGCCATCCTCGCCCTCAGCGCCGCGGCGGGCGTCCTCTACGACGTGATCTTCAGCAACGGCATCCCGGTCGTGGCCGGGATCTACGGTCTCTGCATCGGGGCGAGCGCGCTCATGCTGGAGCGGGGCGTGCTGATGCCGCGCCTTCAGTCACGCTTTCGCCGCCTGCCGACCTTCCTCTACGTGCCGGTGGCCGAACTCGCCTATGTGGGGATGATCGCGCTCGGACATGCGGCCGGCGGCGTCGTGGTCTGGGGCACCGGCTTGAGCGCGGAGCCCTTCGCCAGTTCCGTCGTGCCGTCCCTGCGTGCGCTCGTCTACGCGCTCGCGGTCTCCGCCCTGCTCGTCTTCGTCGTGCGGATGCGCGACCTCATCGGCGCGGAGGTCTTCGTCAACCTGATGGTCGGCCGCTATCACCGGCCCGTCGAAGAGGAGCGCATCTTCCTGTTCGTGGACGTGGTCGGCTCGACCGCCTATGCGGAGATGCATGGCGACCTGAAGGCGCAGGCCTATCTGTCGGCGGTGTTCGCCGCGATCGCCGAGCCCGTGCGCCGCTGCCAGGGATCCACCGACGACTTCATCGGCGACATGGCGCTGATCACCTGGCCGATGGCCCGCGGGCTGCAGGAGGCGCGCTGCGTCGCCTGCATCTTCGCCATCCGCGACGCTCTGGCCCGTGAGGCGCCCGCCTGGCGCGAGCGCTTCGGGACGGTGCCGGAGGTTAGGGCCGCGCTCCACGGCGGCTCCGTCGTAACCGCGGAGGTGGGCGTCGACCGGCACAAGATCGCGTATTTCGGCGATGCCGTGAACGTCACGGCGCGCATCGAAACCCTCTGCCGCACCCTCGACGCGCCCGTCCTCATCTCCGCCGACCTTCTCGACCTGCTGCCTC
The DNA here is from genome assembly GCF_000022085.1 of Methylobacterium nodulans ORS 2060. Lineage (NCBI taxonomy): Bacteria > Pseudomonadati > Pseudomonadota > Alphaproteobacteria > Hyphomicrobiales > Methylobacteriaceae > Methylobacterium > Methylobacterium nodulans. The sequence goes on along the minus strand of NC_011894.1, from coordinate 4,216,896 downwards.
ACCTTCCGGCCGGCATCCGGGCGCGGCCTCTGGGGCGCCACGCGCTGCGCGGACGGGGCCAGGCGCTCTCGGTCGCCGCCCTCGAACAGGATCAGGCGACGCTGCGCTGATCCCGACCGCATCGAACATTTCGGTTGGGATCGGCCGCCGACCCAACGGAACCGTGCCGGCCGCACCCGGTTGACGGTGCATGGAGGGCCGGTGATGCCGCTCATCCGGAAACAATCGAGCTTCGACGGCCGCTGCACGGTCTTCGTCGGCGAGGCGGTGATCTTCACCGACCTCACCGAAGCGCAGGCGGACGCGATCATCCTCACCTACCGGCGTCTCCTCGGCACGGACTGACGCGACGGCTCCGGCCGGATCGCCCGGCCCCTCCGGGGTGACGAGCCTTCATCAAGGTGCGGGCGGCCCATCGCATTGCGACCCGCAGATATAGGAAAATATTCCTAAATCGCAGCGTTCGCGCATAGAACGGCGGTCCTGGCTGCGTATTCTTCGCGCTTCGGCCTGCCCTGACACCGATTGGAGGCGCAACCCATAACTTTGTCCTTGGGCAAGAGATGACCTTTTCGGAGCGGCCTGAGATGGCCGGACGTGATTTCGCGGACATGACTTACATATGTTATCATCCAACGGTTGCAACACCAAAGCACGACCGGAACCTGGAATACTCCGCGTGTCGTTCTACGACCCTCTTGCATGAACGCGCGGGACGCAATAGTCGTGACAACTCGCGGACACAGTCCAGCCACATCGCGCACATATCTTAGCGCGGAAATGTCTGGGTCTGAGTGCGTTCAATCCGGTATAGAGGGTCGGCAGAATGAGTGAGAGTGAGGCGTTGGCGGGCTACATCGAGCTGGCCGCCGACATCGTGTCGGCGTTCGTGAGCAAGAACCCGGTTCCGGTGGGCGAGCTGCCGGGCCTGATCGCCTCGGTTCACGAGACCCTCGGCCGGCTGGGCAAGGATCCCGTCGAACAGAAATCCGAGCCCCCGACCCCTGCGGTGCCCATCAGGAAGTCGGTCATGCCAGACTACCTCGTCTGCCTTGAGGACGGCAAAAAGTTCAAGTCCCTCAAGAGGCATCTGCGCAGCCGGTACGGCCTGTCGCCGGAAGAGTATCGGGAGCGCTGGAATCTGCCGACCGACTATCCGATGGTGGCGCCGAACTACGCGGCAGCGCGCTCGGAACTGGCGAAGACGATGGGCCTGGGGCAGCAGCGGCGCCGGAGAAGCGGCCGCAGCTGAGACCCGGCAGAATCGACCCGGACCGGAAATAAGACTTTAGTCCCAATCCGGGCTCGGCCTGTCGCCGACGAAGCAATTGGTCGCCGGCGCGGTCTGGGTGCGCAGGATCAGGGGCACGGGGGGCCGGTCGGCCACCTCGCGCACGATCTTCGCCCGGATGGCCTCGGCGAACTGCTCGCGCTCGCGCACCGGCACCATGAAGCTGCCGGTGCCGCCGATCACGCAGTCCCGGTAGTAGAGGTCGAGGTCCTTGATGTCCCAGGGGCCGCTCGGCTCGCGGATCATCAGCGGCAGACCGTTGATGACGATGCCCTTCGCCACCGCGTCGTCGCGGGCGCGGGTGACGGGCCGGCCCTGGTTGTTGGGACCGTCGCCCGAGACGTCGATCACCCGCCTGACGGGCTGGAAGCGGGTCTCAGTGAGAAGACCGACCGAGAAGTCGATCGCGCTCGCGATCGAGGTCCAGGTGGAGCGCCGCGGAGGGCTCTGCGACAGGCGCTCCGCGAAGGCGAGTGCGTCCTTCCGGCCGGATATGAGGGTCCAGGGCACCACCACCCGCTGGTTGCCGACGCCTGCCCATTCCACATAGGTGACGGCGATGCGCCCGACCTGCCCCTGGGCGACCGCCTGATGGACGGTCGGGGAGCGAAAGGCTTCGACATAGCCGCTGCGCTGGACGAATTGCTCGTCGGCCGTCATCGACAGCGAGATGTCCACGGCCAGGACCAGGGCGAGATCCACCTCGGCTGGCGTCTCGGCGCTGCGCCCGACGGCGCCGCAGATCACGCATGCGAGACACGCCAGCACCCATCGCCGCATCGGGGGACTCCCTGTGGACCGGCCGGGGAAGGCGAGCGGGCCGGAACGGGAAAGCATCGGCCGAGCCTGAGGGGCGTGCAAGGGAGGCGGCAGCCTTGCGCTGATAGGTCCCGGCCGCAAAGAGGCCTGTGGATACCGCCTCCGCCAGGGGTGCGGTTAGCTCCCGGTCAGTCGGCCCCCGCCAAGACTCCCCGGGGACAAGGAGCCCGCATGGCCGCGCCGCGCAGCATCGCCGATCTCGCCTTCTGGCCCGTGGTGGCCGGCGGCCTCGCGAGCCTGTGGGTGGGTCCGGGGGCGCTCGCCGCCAGCGGCATCGTGCTCGCCGGCATCATCCTCCACCGGCTCGGCCGCGGGCGCCGCTTCCGCCGCCGCGCCCGCGCCCTCGTCGAGCGGCATCGCGAGACCCTGACGCTGCGCCGCCGCCAGGAAACCTATCTGGACGCCTACGACAACCTGATCCTCGACGGATGGGAGCGCGAGCGCGCCTATTACATCGCCCGCACGCTGGTTCCGCGCCTGGAGGAGGAGGGCTACGGCGACCTCGTGGCGAAGCGCCACGCCGATCTCCTGGCCATCGTCGAGGCCGCCTCGCTGCCTGACGAGGCGCCCGAGGAGGTGCCGCCGGACGACGGGATCGCCTACGAGCGCTTCTGCGCCGCGCTCCTGGAGCGCGCCGGCTGGGATGCCCGCCCCACCCGCGCCTCCGGGGACCAGGGCGCCGACGTGATCGCCGAACAGGACGGCCTGCGCCTTGTGCTGCAGTGCAAGCGCTACGCGAAGCCGGTCGGCAACGCGGCCGTGCAGGAGGTGGTGGCGGCCCGCAGCTACTGGCAGGCCGACTGGGCGGCGGTGGTGTCCAATGCCGGCTTCACCCCGGCCGCCCGCAAGCTCGCAGGCGCGACGGACGTGCTCCTCCTGCACCACGACGACCTGCCGACGCTGCGGGTGCGCTGAGACGCGCCCCAAATAGAACCTGACCTGCGTGGCAGCCGCCCCGCTCCTCATGCTGAGGTGCTGGCGATCGAAGATCGCACCGCAGCGGGCCTCGAAGCACCCCGGACCGGTATTCCCGGCATGAGGGCCGGGGTTGCTTGCCACGGGAGAGAGCGTTCATTCAGCCGCGGTTTCATCCCTCAGGATCGGCCTAGCCGGTGGTGAACTGATCCCAACGGCCCGGGCTGCTGACGCAGCAGGTGCTGATGCAGCGGGCCGTTGACCATCTCGAATTTTCGACACCAAGCCTGTGGCTTGGCGAAAATTCGAGAACGGAACCAACAGTCCTATTCAAGGCCCGGTGGTATTACTCGTCCGTGCGCAGTGCCTGACCCGTATCGATCGGCAGCGTCCTGAACGCCTTCAGCTCCTCGCCGCTCGGCAGCGAGCGGGTGTCCCAGCCCCCGCCGAGCGCGCGGATCAGCGAGACCGAGTTGGTGAAGCGGTTGAGCAGGATCTGCAGCGCCGTCACCTCGTTGTTGAGCGCCAGGGCCTGGGCGGTGACCACCGTCGTGTAGTTCTGGGTCCCGGCCCGGTACTCGTTGAGCGCGATCTCGACCGCGCGCCGCGAGGATTGCACGGCGACATCCTGCGCCGCCGCCTGCCGGGCGAGGATGCGCTGACCCGAGAGGCCGTTCTCCACCTCCTGGAAGGCGGTGAGCACCGTCTGCCGGTAGGTGGCGACATCGGCGTCGTAGCCCGCCCGCGCGGCCTGGAGCACGGCGGCGCGGGCGCCGCCGTCGAACAGCACCTGGCTGCCATTGGCAGCCACCGACCAGAAGGTGTTCGCCGCCGAGAAGAAGTTGCGGGCCGGGTCGCCCGCGATGCCGCCATTCGCCGAGAGCGTGATGGTCGGATAGAAGGCCGCCACCGCGACGCCGATCTGCTCGCTCTGCGCCTGCACGGCCCGCTCGGCCTGCGCGATGTCGGGCCGCCGCTCCAATAGGTCGGAGGGCACGCTCACCGGCACGGTCGGCGGCCTGGCCGCGAGCCGTATGCGGGGCAGCGACACCTCCGCGGGCGGCCGGCCGATTAGCACCGCGATCGCGTGTTCCAGGGTCGCCCGCTGCAGGCCGACCGCGATCGCCTGGGCCTGCGTGGTCTGGAGCTGCGTCTGCGCGGTGATCACGTCCGAGCGTGCGGCGACGCCGGCCGCGTATTGATTCTCGGTGATGGCGAGCGAGCGCTGGTAGGCCTGAACCGTCTGGTCGAGCAGGCGCTGCAGCGAATCCTGGTAGCGGAGCTGGAAATAGGCGGCCGCGAGTTCGGCCTGGTTGGCGAGACGCACCGCCGCGATCTCGGCCGCGCTCGCCTGCGCGGAGGCGACGTCGCTCTCGATCTGGCGGCGGATGCGCCCGAACAGGTCGAGTTCCCAGCTCGCCGAGCCCTGGAGGGTCAGCGTTGTGCGCTCGACGCCACCGCTGCGCGAGCGGCTGATGCTCGGCGCCCCGAGCACGGTCGGGAAGAGCTGCGCCCGCGCCTCCTGGACGAGGGCCCGGGCCTGCCGGTAGGCGGCCACCGCCGCGCGCAGGTTCTGGTTGTCGACATCGACGAGGCGGATCAGCCGGTCGAGCGCCGGATCCCGGTAGACGCGCCACCAATCGCCCCGGTCGGCCTCGTCGGCGGGCCGGGCCGGGCGCCAGTTGCGTCCCGGCATCACGGTGGCGCGCGCGCCGCCCTCCTTGAAGGCGAGCGGCGTCTCCACGGAGGGCCGGGAATAATCCGGGCCGACGAGGCAGCCGGCGAGCAGCAGGGACGGCAGCGCGGCCGCGCTCAGACGAACGGTGAGCGTCTTCATTCGGCGGCCGGAGCGGGCAGCGGCGACGCGCCGGACCCTTTACGCATCACGCGCAGCCGGAGGCGGTCGAGGAGGAGGTAGACGACGGGCGTGGTGTAGAGGGTCAGGACCTGGCTCACGATGAGGCCGCCCACGATGGCGATGCCGAGCGGACGGCGCAGTTCGGAGCCCTCGCCGCCATCGAGAATCAACGGCAGCGCGCCGAGCAGCGCCGCGAGCGTTGTCATCAGGATGGGCCGGAAGCGCAAGAGGCAGGCCTGGGTGATCGCCTCCCGCGGGCCGACGGCGCGCGTGCGCTGCGCGTCGAGGGCGAAGTCGATCATCATGATGGCGTTCTTCTTCACGATGCCGATGAGGAGGAAGATCGCGATGAGCGCGATCACGCCGAATTCCTCGCCCATCGCCATCAGGGCGAGAATCGCGCCGATGCCGGCCGAGGGCAGCGTCGAGAGGATCGTGATCGGGTGGACGAAGCTCTCGTAGAGGATCCCGAGCACCGCGTAGACGGTGAGCAGCGCCGCCAGGATCAGCAGGGGCTGGCGCGACGAGGAGGCCTGGAAGGTCTTGGCGGCCCCGGCGAATTCCCCGTGGATGGTCGCCGGCATGCGTAATGCCCGCATATGCGCCTCGATCGCCGCCGTGGCGTCGCCGAGCGTCTTGCCCGGGGTGAGGTTGAACGAGACGGTGGTCGCCACGAACAGGCCCTGATGGCTCACCTGCACGGGGGCGGTGCCGGTCTCGAATCGCGCGAAGGCCGAGAGCGGCACCATCGTCTCCTTGGCGCTGCTCACCGCGGCCGCCGAGGAGGCGCCGGCCTTGCCGCCCGCGATGGCGTTGGTGGCGGCGTTGCGGGCCGAATCGGTGGCGACGGCCGCCGCCGCCGCAGCGGCGTCGCTGGGGGTGGTCTGCGCGCTCCCCACGGTGCCGGCCACCGCGTTGGTGGAGGCCGAGCCGCGCGCCCTCGCGCCGGAGGTCGAGACGTAGATCTGCTTCAGGACCTCCGGATTGCCGAGATAGCGGGGCGCGATCTCCATCACGACGCGGTACTGGTTGAGCGCGTTGTAGATGGTCGAGACCTGGCGCTGCCCGAAGGCGTCGTAGAGGGTGTTGTCGATGAGGTCGGGGGTCAGGCCGTAGCGGTAGGCGGTCGGGCGGTCGACCACGAGGCGGCTCTCGAGCCCGCCCTGCTGCTGGTCGGAGGTCACGTCCGTGAAGATCGGGTCCTTCTGCAGCGCCTCCACCAGCTTGGGCGCCCAGGCATAGAGCTCCTCGCCGCTATCGCCCTGCAGCGTGTACTGGTACTGCGAGAAGCTCTGGCGCCCGCCCACCGTGAAGTCCTGCCGCGGGAACAGGTAGAGCCGCGCCCCCGGGATGCCGGCAAGCTTGGGCCGCAGCCGCGCCATCACCTCGCTGATCGGGTCGCGGGTGCCGTGGGGCTTGAGGCCCACGAAGACGTTGGCCGAGTTGGTGCCGCGGCCGCCCGTGAACCCCACCACGCTCTCCACCGCCGGGTCCGCCTGCACGATGTCGGTGGCCTGCTTGAGCTTGGTGCTCATCGCCTGGAAGGAGATGCGCTGGTCGGCCTGGATGCCGCCGATCATCTGGCCGGTATCCTGCTGGGGAAAGAAGCCCTTCGGCACGATGACGAACAGGTAGACGTTGAGCCCTACCGCCCCGAGCAGCACGAGCATCACGATGGCCCCGTGCCGCAGCGCCCAGGCGAGCGTGCGCCCGTATCCCCGCAGCAGGAGATCGAAACCGACCTCCAGAGCGCGCGCGACGAGGTTGGGCCGGCGCCCGTGCGGCCCGGGCGTGAGCAGCCGCGCGCACATCATCGGCGTGGTGGTGAGGGACAGGACGAGCGAGATCAGGATCGCCAGCGAGAGCACCACGGCGAATTCCTGGAAGAAGCGCCCGATCAGCCCGCCCATCAGCAGGATCGGTATGAACACGGCGACGAGCGAGAGGCTCATCGACAGCACCGTGAAACCGACCTCCCGGGCGCCGAGCAGCGCCGCTTCGAGCCGCGGCCTCCCCTCCTCGATATGGCGCTGGATGTTCTCCAGCACGACGATGGCGTCATCGACCACGAAGCCCGCCGCGATGATCAGCGCCATCAGCGAGATGTTGTCGAGGCTATAGTCGCACAGATACATCGCCGCGAAGGTGCCGACGAGCGAGATCGGCACCGCCACGGCCGGGATCAGCGTCGCCCGCCCCGAGCGCAGGAACAGGAACACGACCAGGATCACGAGCCCGACCGAGATCATCAGCGTGCGCTCGGCTTCCGCCAGCGAGGCCCGGATCGTGCGGCTGCGGTCGCCCGTGACCACGAGGTCGATGTCGCCCGGAAGCGCGGCCTTGATCTGCGGCAGGGCGGCCTTCAGGCGGTCGACGGCCTCGACCACATTGCCGCCCGGCTGCTTGTAGACGATGAGCAGGACGCCCGGCTGGCCGTTGATGAGGCCGAGATTGCGCCGGTCCTCGACGCCGTCAATGACCTGCCCGACATCCCGCAGGCGCACGGCGGCGCCGTTGCGGTAGGCCACCACGATGTCCTGGTAATCGGCCGCGACCCGGCCCTGGTCGTTGGCATAGAGCTGGTAGCGGCGCGTCTGCGTCTCGATCGCGCCCTTGGGCGAGTTGGCGTTGGCGCTCGCGATCGCCGCCCGGATGCCTTCGAGCCCGATGCCGTAGTGGAACAGCGCGCCGGGCTCGAGTTCGACGCGCACCGCGGGCAGCGAGGAGCCGCTGGCGTCCACATTGCCGATGCCGTCGAGCTGCGAGAGCTTCTGCTGCACCACGGTCGCGGCGCTGTCGTAGAGGGCCGAGGGGCTGAGCGTCTTCGAGGTCAGGCCGATGATCAGGATCGGCGCGTCCGCCGGATTGAACTTGCGGTAGGTCGGATTCTGGCGCAGCGCGGCGGGCAGGTCGGCGCGCGCGGCATTGATCGCTGCCTGCACGTCGCGGGCGGCGCCGTTGATGTCCCGCTCCAGGGCGAATTGCAGCACGATCCGGGTCTGGCCGGTCGAACTCGTCGAGGTCATCTGGTCGACATCGGCGATCTGGCCGAGGCGCCGTTCGAGGGGCGCGGCGACGGTCGCCGCCATGGTCTCGGGGCTGGCCCCCGCCATCTGGGCCTGGACGAGGATCGTCGGGAAATCGACCTGCGGCAGGGGCGCCACGGGCAGCCGCACGAAGGCGAACAGGCCCGCGAGCAGGACGCCGAGGGTGAGCAGCGTCGTCGCGACCGGCCGCAGAATGAAGGGGGCCGAGAGGTTCATCGCGCGGCACCCGCATAGGGCGCGGGTCGCGCGGGGAACCGAGCGCGATTCACGGCACCGCCTCGCCGGGCGCGAGCCCGCTGCGCCGCCGGCCGCTCAGGCGCCGGCCCAGGCGGTCGAAGGCGAGATAGATCACCGGCGTCGTGTAGAGGGTCAGCACCTGGCTCACGATCAGCCCGCCCGCGATCGAGATGCCGAGCGGCTGGCGCAGTTCCGAGCCCGTGCCCGTGCCGAGGATCATCGGCACCGCCGCGAACAGGGCCGCGAAGGTCGTCATCATGATCGGGCGGAACCGCAGCAGGCAGGCCTCGTAGATGGCGTCGCGGGGCGACCGGCCCTCCTCGCGCTCGGCCTGGAGCGCGAAGTCGATCATCATGATGGCGTTCTTCTTCACGATGCCGATCAAGAGCACGATGCCGATGATGCCGATGATGTCGAGGTCGAGCCCGAACAGCATCAGCCCGGCGAGCGCGCCGATGCCGGCCGAGGGCAGCGTCGAGAGGATCGTGATCGGGTGGATGAAGCTCTCGTAGAGCACGCCGAGCACGATGTAGACCGTCACGATCGCGGCGAGCACCAGGAACAGCGTGTTGTTGAGCGAGGCCTGGAAGGCCAGGGCCGAGCCCTGGAAGACAAGCTGGAAGCTGTCGGGCAATCCGATCTCGGCCTTCGCCGCCTGGATCGCCGCGACCGCCGGTCCGAGCGAGGCGCCGGGCGCGAGGTTGAAGGAGATCGTGGCCGCCGGGAACTGGCCGAGATGGCTGATGAGGAGCGGCGCGCGCTTCTCGGTCACCGTGGCGATGGCCGAGAGTGGCACCTGCCCGTTCGTCGCCGTCGAGGAGGGCAGGTAGATCTGGTTGAGGGAGGGTAGGCTGCGGTGGAGGTCGGGATCGGCCTCCAGGATCACCCGGTACTGGTTCGACGGGGTGAAGATCGTCGAGACGATGCGCTGCCCGAAGGCGTCGTAGAGCGCGTTGTCGACCGAGGCCGGGGTGATGCCGTAGCGGCCTGCCGTGGCGCGGTCGATGGTGATGTAGGCCGCAAGACCGTTCGCCTGCCGGTCGCTCGCCACGTCGGCGAGGTCGGGGATCTGCCGCAGGCGGTCGACGAAGCGCGGCACCCAGGTATCGAAGGCTTCGGGATCGGGATTCTCCAGGATGAACTGGTACTGCGTCGGGCTCACCGCCGTGTCGATGGTGAGGTCCTGCACCGGCTGCATGAACAGGGTGATGCCCGGCACCTCCGCCGTGCGGGCGCCGATGCGCCGGATGATCGCGCTCGCCGTCTCGGAGCGCTCGTCGCGCGGGCGCAGGTTGATGAGGAAGCGCCCGGAATTGAGCGTGACGTTCTGCCCGTCGACCCCGATGAAGGAGGACAGGCTCACCACGTCCGGATCCTTCAGGATCTCCTCGGCGAGCCGCCGCTGGCGCTCGGCCATGGCCGCGAAGGACACGGTCTGGTCGGCCTGGCTGACGCCCTGGATCACGCCCGTATCCTGGACCGGGAAGAAGCCCTTCGGGATGACCGCGTAGAGATGGACCGTCAGGATCAGGGTCCCGACCGCCACGAGCAGGGTCAGCGGCTGGTGGTTGAGGACCCCGCGCAGCGTGCGTCCGTAGAGCCGGATCCCGGCCTCCATCGTCCAGCGCCCTGCCCGGGCTATGAGGCCGGCCTGGCGCGCCCGCGCCGGCTCGTGGCGCAGGAGCCGGGCGCAGAGCATCGGCACGAGGGTGAGCGAGACGATCCCTGAGATGACGATCGTCGCGGCGAGCGTGATGGCGAATTCATGGAACAGCCGGCCCACCACCTCGCCCATGAACAGGAGCGGGATCAGCACCGCGAGCAGCGAGACCGTGAGCGAGATGATGGTGAAGCCGATCTCCGCGGAGCCTTTGAGCGCCGCCTCCAGGGGCGAGGCGCCCTCCTCCACGTGGCGGGCGATGTTCTCGATCACCACGATGGCGTCGTCGACCACGAAGCCCGTGGCGATGGTGAGCGCCATCAGCGAGAGGTTGTCGAGGGAGAAGTCCCACAGGTCCATCACCGCGAGCGCCCCGACGAGGGAGAGCGGCACCGACAGGCTCGGGATCAGGGTCGCGGGCAGCGAGCGCAGGAACAGGAAGATCACCAGCACCACGAGGGCGATGGCGAGAAGAAGCTCCATCTGCACGTCGTGCACGGAGGCGCGGATGGTGACGGTGCGGTCGGTGAGCGGCGTGACCTGGATCGCCGCCGGCAGCGTGGCCTGAAGCTGCGGCAGCAGCGCCTTGATCCGGTCCACGACCGCGATGACGTTGGCGCCGGGCTGGCGCTGGATGTTGAGGATCACCGCCGGGGTGGTGTCCATCCAGGCGCCGAGCTTGGTGTTCTCCGGGCCCTCCACCACGTCGGCGACCGCCGAGAGCTTGACCGGCGCACCGTTGCGGTAGGCGATGACCGCGTCCCGGTAGGTGGCGGGGTCGCGGATCTGGTCGTTGGCGTTGATGGCGAAGGACTGGCTCGGCCCGTCGATCGTCCCCTTCGGCGTGTTGACGTTGAGGTTGGCGATGGTGGTGCGCAGGTCGTCGATGTTGAGGCCGTAGGCGGCGAGCGCCCGCGAGTTGAAACGCACCCGCACGGCCGGCCGCTGCCCGCCGGCCATCGTGACGAGGCCGACGCCCGCCACCTGCGAGATCTTCTGCGCGAGCCGCGTCTCGGCGAGATCGCGCACCTCAGTGAGCGCCAGGGCCTTCGAGGTCAGGGCGAGCGTCAGGATCGGCGCGTCGGCCGGGTTTACCTTGGCGTAGACGGGCGGCGCCGGCAGGTCGCTCGGGAGCAGGTTGCCGGCCGCGTTGATCGCCGCCTGCACCTCCTGCGTGGCGATGTCGAGGGAGAGGTCGAGGTCGAATTGCAGCGTGATGACCGAGGCTCCCGCGGAGGATTGCGAGGTCATCTGGTTGAGATTGGCGAGCTGCCCGAACTGCCGCTCCAGCGGCGCCGTCACGGCGGAGGTCATCACCTCGGGGCTCGCGCCCGGATAGAAGGTCTGGACCTGGATCGTCGGGTAGTCGACGGCCGGCAGCGCCGAGAGCGGCAGGTTGAGGTAGGACAGGATGCCGCTGAGCAGGATCGCCAGCATCAGGAGCGTGGTGGCGACCGGCCGCAGGATGAAGAGGCGGGAGGGGTTCATGCCGCCCTCCGATCAGATCGTCCCACGCCTCTTCTGTTCAGCGCGGGCAGCACCGAGAACCCCTCTCCCGTGCGGGAGAGGGGCAGGCGATCGAAGATCGCGCGTGAGGGTCCCGGACGGATCCGCCATATGGCTGAGACGGTAGTGCTGGCAACGGCACGGTTCAGGATACTTGCTGAACCACCTAGGCCCTCACCCCTACCCCTCTCCCGCACGGGAGAGGGGTTTCCATACGGAGAGGGGTTCCCGTGCGCGGACGGGAAGGGGGATTGTCCGGTGGACCACGCGGCCCGCATGGCTCGCCTCACTGAGCCTGCCGGCGGCGCCGGTGCGGGCGCTCGCCCTCGGCCGCAGCCTCGCCTTCCGCACGGGGGCGCGTCTCGGCGGGTGGGGCGGCCGGTTCCGCATCGGCCGCCTTCGCCTCCGCCGCGCCGCGCCCGGTCACGCGCACCTCGGCCCCGTCGCGCAGGCGGTCGGTGCCGTCGACCACGACCTGATCGCCGGCCTTGAGCCCGGCGGTCACCACGGTCCGAGTGCCGTCCGTCTCGCCAATCGTAATCGGCCGGATCGTGACCTTGCTGTCCTCGCCCAGCAGGTAGACGAAGGTGCCGGGCGTTCCCCGCAGGACCGCGGAGGCCGGGACGATCGGTGCATCGCGGACCGTGTCGACGAGGAGCTTCGCGTTCACGAACTGGTTCGGGAACAGCCGGTCGTCCTTGTTCGGGAAGAGCGCGCGCAGTTTCACGGTGCCGGTGGTCACGTCGATCTGGTTGTCGACGGTGTCGAGCATGCCGCTCGCGAGCTCGGTCGTGTCGCTGCGGTCGAAGATCCGCACCGGAAGCTTCGCGCCCGTGCGCAGACGGTCCATCACCCGTGCCAGCACGTCCTCCGGCAGCGTGAACAGGACCGAGATCGGCTGCAGCTGCGTCACCACTACGATGTTGGTGGAAGCCGCCGTGACGTAGTTGCCCTGGTCGATCTGGCGCAGGCCGACCCGGCCGTCCACCGGCGAGGTGATGCGCCCGTACTGGATGTTGAGCTTCTGCTGGTCGATCTGCGCCTGGTCCGAGGCGACGATGCCCTCGTACTGCTTCACCGTCGCGGCCTGGGTGTCGACGTTCTGCTTCGAGATCGAATCCTGGCGGTTGAGGGTCTGGTAGCGGGTGAGATCGAGCCGGGCATTCTGCAGGAGCGCCTGGTCGCGCTGGAGCTGGCCCTGGTACTGCGCGAGCAGCGCCTCGTAGGGCCGCACGTCGATCTGCGCCAGGAAATCGCCCTGCTTGACGAGCTGGCCCTCGCGGAAGCCGATCTGGGTCAGGTAGCCGCTGACCTGCGAGCGCACGGTCACGGTGGCGAGCGGCGTCACAGTGCCGAGACCGGATAGCACCACCGGCATGTCGCCCGTCGTCACGGTGGCGACGCCGACTGCCTGCGGCCCCTCCCCGCCCCCGCCGCGTCGGCCGCCGCGGCGGCCCGTCTCGGACTTGGCGGCCTGCTTCGCCTGGAACTGGAACCCGTTCGGCAGATAGGTGCGGTAGCCCCAGGCCCCGGCCGCTCCCAGCGCGAGCAGCAGGAGCAGCCAGAACGGCCACCTCCTGCGGCGGCGCGGCGACACCGTCTCGACGGCGTCGTCGGTGCGGATGGGAGAGAGTTCGTTCATCGCCTCGACCCGTGACTCTTGCACTCAGGCGGCGCCCCCCGCCAGCCGCACCCCATGGTCTCGCCTTGCCTAAGCGGTATAGGGCGCGACACACGGAGAGCCGCTGCGTCACGCCATCGCCCGGCCCCATCCGCCACGGCAATGCGTCGCCAGTACGGCCGCGATGTTGCGCCTTGATTACTGAACGCAGGCCGAGCGCGGCGCGGGAAGCAGCTTAGAGCCGTTCCCGACCTGACTGCATCGGGCCGGCGGCTCTAAAGCTTTGATGTGACGCGCTCCCTTGCGCCGAACCGGCATCCACTTCGACGGGGAGCGCTCTAGCGCAGGCCCTGCTCGACGAGGGCGCGGCGTTGCGCGAGCACGTCCCGCACGATGGCCCGATAGGCATCGTCCACCGGACGCACCGGCACGGCGAGACGCAAGGAGAGGCCGAGCGCCGCCGTCAGGCAGCCGAGGATGATGCAGGTGCGGACGGACATGAAAGCTGGAACTTGGAGGCTGACGGGCTCCCGTCGCCCGAAGCGGGGCGGCGCGCCCCGGCCGGGGCACGGGGCCGCCCGAAGCATGGGGCCGTGATGCCCGACCCTCGCGGGTTCCGCAAGGCGGGCCGCAAAAGGTACGGCCGGGCCGACTGCCATTCGCGATGCGGGGCGAGGGGGCGGAGCCCCGCATCACTGACAGCGGCCAGCCCGACCGCATGGCCGAAAGCTATTCGATGACTGACGAATGTCAACATTCGTCAGTTCACAGGGTGCGGCCGATGTGCGGTTTCGCACGTGCCGGACGCGTGGTAGCCAGACGGGACTTCCCCTGGTTCTCGCGATGGCGCTGACGATTCCGGCATGAACCCGATCTTCGCCGACCTGCCGACCACCGTGTTCGAGGTCATGTCCGCCCTCGCCCGCGAGACCGGCGCCGTGAATCTGGGCCAGGGCTTCCCCGACGATCCCGGGCCCGAGGACGTCCGGCGAAAGGCGGCCGAAGCCGTGATCCACGGCTGGAACCAGTACCCGCCGATGATGGGCCTGCCCGAGCTGCGCGAGGCGGTGGCCGCCCATTATGCGCGCTGGCAGGGCCTGTCCGTCGATCCGGGCACCGAGGTGATGGTGACCTCCGGCGCGACGGAGGCGCTCGCGGGCGCGCTGATGGCGCTGGTCGAGCCGGGCGACGAGGTCGTGCTGTTCGCGCCCCTCTACGACGCCTACCTGCCGCTGGTGCGACGGGCCGGCGGCGTGCCCCGCATGGTGCGCCTGACCCCGCCCCATTTCCGGCTCGACGAGGCCGCGCTCGCGGCCGCCTTCTCGGCGCGCACCCGGGTGGTCCTGTTCAACAATCCTCTCAACCCGACCGCCACGGTCTTTCCCGAGGAGGATCTCGCGCTGCTGGCGGAATTCTGCCGCCGCTTCGACGCGGTGGCGGTCTGCGATGAGGTCTGGGAGCACGTGGTGTTCGATGGACGGCGGCACCGGCCGCTGATGGCGCTGCCGGGGATGCGCGAGCGCACCGTCAAGATCGGCTCGGCGGGCAAGATTTTTTCGCTCACGGGCTGGAAGGTCGGCTTTGTGCTCGCCTCCCCGCCGCTGATGCGGGTCCTGGCCAAGGCCCATCAGTTTCTCACCTTCACCACGCCGCCGAACCTCCAGGCAGCGGTGGCCTACGGGCTGGGCAAGGAGGATTCCTACTTCGAGGCGATGCGGGCGGGGCTCGCCCGCTCGCGCGACCGGTTCTCCGCGGGCCTGCGCGACCTCGGCTTCTCGGTGCTGCCCAGTGCCGGAACCTACTTCCTCAACATCGACATCGCGCCCCTCGGCGAGAGCGACGACGTCGCCTTCTGCGAGCGGCTGGTGCGCCGGCACGGGGTGGCGGCGATCCCGGTGAGCGCCTTCTACGCCGAGGATCCGGTGCGCCAGGTGGTGCGCTTCTGCTTCGCCAAGACCGACGAGACCCTCGACCGGGCCCTGGACCGGCTGAGCGGCCTCGCCCGCCGGACCGCCTGATGCGGGCGCTCCTTGTTCTGCCCCGGGGCCGGGGCCACATGCGGGATCATGACGATTCCGCATCGGAGCCCCGCAATGGAGTTCATGCAGACGGCCGGCGGCCGCTTCTCCGCGTCGGAGATGCCGCCCTTCCGGTCCGCCCGCGCACAGCCGGACGATGTCGAGCGGACCTTGGCCCGGCTCGAACTCCTGGCGCATCTCCTCGATTCTGCCTTCGTGCTGCCGGGGATCAACCGCCGCGTCGGCATCGACGCGCTGATCGGCCTCGTGCCGGTGATCGGCGACGCGATCACCACGGCGATTTCCTCCTACATCATCTGGGAGGCGCGCCGGCTCGGCGTGCCGCGCTGGCTGATCGCCCGGATGGCGGCGAACGTGGCCTTCGACGGCGTCGTCGGCGCGGTGCCGCTGATCGGCGACCTGTTCGACGCGGCCTTCAAGGCCAACAAGCGCAACGTGCGCCTGCTGCGCCGCCACCTGGAGCGGAGCGGCAGCGTGCGGCCCTCCGTCATCGACGGGATGGCAACGCGCCTCGACTGACCCGCAACGGGGAGCCGGCATGAACGAGCGTCCCCGCCCCGCGGAGCTCGATGCGGTTCCGCTCACCTCGCCGGCGGCGGCCCCCGTGGCGGTGCCGCTGCCCGAGATCGGGACGCGGCGCCTCTCGCCGCTGAACCGGCGGCGGCTCGCCAATTTCCGGGCGAATCGGCGCGGCTCCTGGTCCTTCCTGATCTTCGTCGTCCTGTTCGTCGTCAGCCTGTTCGCCGACTTCATCGCCAACGACCGGCCGATCCTGGTCTCCTACAAGGGCGAGTGGCTGACCCCGATCTTCGTCGACTACCCGGAGGAGAAGTTCGGCGGCTTCCTGGCCCGGACCGACTACCGCGATCCGGTCATCAGGAAGGAGATCGCCGAGAACGGCTGGGCGATCTGGCCCCCGATCCGCTTCTCCTACGACACGCACAACCTCGACCTGCCCGTGCCGGCGCCGGCCCCGCCCACCTGGCTGCTCACGGATGCCCAGTGCCGCCCGATCGCCGAGAAGACCGGGGGCTCGTCCTGCCGCGACATCGAGTGGAACTGGCTCGGCACCGACGACCAGGGCCGGGACGTCGTCGCGCGCCTGATCTACGGCTTCCGCCTCTCGGTCCTGTTCGGCCTGACGCTCGCGATCATCTCCTCGGTGATCGGCGTGCTGGCCGGCGCCGTCCAGGGCTATTTCGGCGGCTGGATCGACCTGACCTTTCAGCGGGTGATCGAGATCTGGACCGCGATCCCCTCGCTCTATCTGCTGATCATCATCTCGTCGATCATCACGCCGAGCTTCTTCGTGCTGCTCGGCATCCTGCTGCTGTTCTCCTGGGTGTCGCTGGTCGGGGTGGTGCGGGCGGAGTTCCTGCGGGCGCGCAACTTCGAATACGTGCGGGCGGCGCGCGCGCTCGGGCTCTCGAATGCCCGCATCATGTTCAAGCACCTGTTGCCGAACGCGATGGTGGCGACGCTCACCTTCCTGCCCTTCGTGCTCAACGGCTCGATCACGACGCTGACCTCGCTCGATTTCCTCGGCTTCGGCCTGCCGCCGGGCTCGCCCTCACTGGGCGAGCTGCTGGCCCAGGGCAAGGCGAACCTGCAGGCGCCCTGGCTCGGGCTCACGGGCTTCGCCGTCATCGCCGTGATGCTGAGCCTGCTGATCTTCGCGGGCGAGGCGGTGCGCGACGCCTTCGATCCGCGCAAGACCTTCCGGTAGCGGCGGCTGCCACGGACGGGAGCGCTTATACGATCGCGGCCCTCAGGCCGCCTGGACGACGAGGCCGTCGCGGATGGTCACGCGCCGGTCCATACGGGCGGCGAGCTCGAAATTGTGCGTGGCGATCAGCGCCGCGACGCCTGAGGCCCGCACCAGCGAGACCAGCACCGCGAAGACATGGGCCGCCGTCTGCGGGTCGAGGTTGCCGGTCGGCTCGTCGGCGAGCAGCAGGCGCGGTCCGTTCGCCACCGCGCGCGCGATCGCGACCCGCTGCTGCTCGCCGCCCGACAGCTCGGCGGGCCGGTGGGAGAGCCGGTTCCTGAGGCCGAGGAAGGTCAGGAGTTCGGCCGCCCGCGAGCGCGCCTCCCGGGCATCGAGGCCGCGGATGAGCTGGGGCAGCACCACGTTCTCCAGCGCCGAGAACTCGGGCAGGAGATGATGGGCCTGGTAGACGAAGCCCATCTCCTCGCGCCGCATGCGGGTGCGGGCGTCGTCGTCCATCCGGGCGCTCGGCTGGCCGCCGACATAGACCTCGCCGCCATCCGGCCGTTCGAGCAGCCCGGCGACGTGCAGCAGGGTCGACTTGCCGGTGCCGGAGGGGGCGACGAGCGCCACGATCTCGCCGGGCCAGATCGCGAGGTCGGCCCCACGCAGGATGTCGAGGGTGCCCTCGGCCTGGGCGTAACGACGCTCCACCCGAGAGAGGAAGAGCGCCGGGACCGGCTGCTGCGGCTGCGAGGCGTCCATGGCGGCCTCAAGCCCAGGGGAACGGCGTGAGCGGAACGGGACGGTCGTAGGTCACGGATACCATGAACTCGAACACCTCGCGGCGGCCCGGACGGGCCGCGGACAAGCCTCAGCCGTAGCGCAGTGCCTGCACCGGGTCGAGCCGTGCGGCCCGCCAGGACGGGTACAGGGTGGCAAGGAGCGACAGGACGAGGGACATCAGCACCACGGCCACCACCTCGCCCGGATTGATCTCCGAGGGGATCTCCGAGAGGAAGCGCACCGTCGGATCCCACACGCCCGGCAGCAGCGTGCGCTGGATCACCGTGATGTTCGCCGCGAACACGATGCCGAGCAGGCAGCCCACGAAGGTTCCGACGAAGCCGATCGACGCACCCGTGATCAGGAACACGCGCATGATCGTGCCCCGCGTCGCCCCCATGGTGCGCAGGATGGCGATGTCGCTCGACTTGTCCTTCACCAGCATGATCAGGCTCGACACGATGTTGAGCGCGGCCACCAGTACGATCAGGGTGAGGATGATGAACATCACGTTGCGCTCGACCTCGAGCGCCGAGAAGAAGGTGCGGTTGCGCTGGCGCCAGTCGGTCAGCACGACGGGCCGCTCGGCCGCGAGTTCGAGGGCGGAGCGCAGCTCGCCGACGCTGTCGGCATTGTCGAGGAAGACCTCGATCACCGTCACGTCGCCGTCGCGGTTGAAGAAGCCCTGCGCCTCCGAGAGGGGCATGTACACGAAGGTGGCGTCGAATTCCGACATGCCGACCTCGAAGATGGCCGCGACGTTGTAGCCCTTGATCCGCGGCGCCGTGCCGAAGGGCGTCGTCGCGCCCTTCGGGGTCGCGAGCGTGATGGTGTCGCCGGCCTGGAGGCCGAGCGCCTCGGCAAGCCGTCGGCCGATGGCGACGCCGCCGGCCGTGTCGAAACCTTCGAGCGTGCCGCCGCGGATGTTGCCCGACACCGCCTGGATCTTCTTCAGGTCCTCCGCCCGCACGCCGCGCACCAGCACGCCCGAGCCGCCATAGGGCGAGGAGGCGAAGGCCTGCCCCTCCACCATCGGCAGCGCGAGCGAGACGCCCGCCACCTTCGACAGGCGCTCCGACAGATCGGCGTAATCCGTCAACGGCTTGTCGATCGGCGCGACGAACACGTGGCCGTTGATGCCGACGATCTTCGACAGAAGCTCCTTGCGGAACCCGCTCATCACCGACAGGACGATGATCAGCGTGGCGACGCCCAGCATGATGCCGAGGAACGAGAACAGCGCGATCGCCGAGACGAAGCCCTCCTTCCGGCGCGTCCGGAGGTAGCGTCCGGCGATCACCCATTCGAAGGGCGCGAAGGGCGGGGTGCCGCCCGAGGAGAAGCGCAGGCGTTCGCGCACCAGGGCCGTGATCATCGATGCCCCTGCCTTTCCTCGGCGCATGATGCGCGGCAGTCCCTCTCCCGGGTGGGAGAGGGGGGATCCTGCATTCACTCCTTCGCCCCCCGCAGGCGGGGCGCCACCGCGTCGACCGCAACGATCTCCCGCTCGCCGGTGGCGCGGCGCTTGAGTTCGATCGTGCCTTCCGCAAGCCCCTTGGGGCCGACGATGACCTGCCAGGGCAGGCCGATCAGGTCGGCGGTCGCGAACTTGGCGCCGGGCCGCTCGTCGCGATCGTCGGTGAGCACCGTCAGGCCCGCCGCCTCCAGTTCCTCCTGGAGCTTCGCACAGGCCGCGTCGGTCGCCGCATCGCCCACCTTCAGATTGAGCAGCGCGACGTCGAAGGGCGCGACCGAATCGGGCCAGACGATCCCGGCTTCGTCGTGGCTCGCCTCGATGATCGCCGCGACGAGACGGCTCGGGCCGATCCCGTAGGAGCCCATATGCACCGGCCGCTCCTGCCCGTCCGGGCCGGTGACGCGGGCACCCATCGGCTCGGAATACTTGGTGCCGAAATAGAAGATGTGCCCGACCTCGATGCCGCGGGCGGCCATGCGGGCCTCCTCGGGCACCGCCTCGAAGGCGGCCGGCTCGTGCATCTCGGAGGTCGCGGCGTAGCGGGAGGTCCAGTGATCGACCGTCGCCTGCAATGCCGCCACGTCGTCGAAATCGATCGAGGCGGGCGGGATCGGGAAGCCGAGATAGGCGCGGTCGCAGAACACCTCGCTCTCGCCGGTCTGCGCCAGGATGATGAATTCGTGCGAGAGATTGCCGCCGATCGGCCCGGTCTCGGCCCGCATCGGGATCGCCTTGAGCCCGAGCCGCGCGAAGGTGCGCAGATAGGCCACGAACATCTTGTTGTAGGCGTGCCGCGCCCCCGCCTCGTCGAGGTCGAAGGAATAGGCGTCCTTCATCAGGAACTCGCGCGAGCGCATGGTCCCGAAGCGCGGCCGGACCTCGTCCCGGAACTTCCACTGGATGTGGTAGAGGTTCTTCGGAAGATCCTTGTAGGAGCGCACCGCCGAGCGGAAGATCGCCGTGATCATCTCCTCGTTGGTCGGCCCGAACAGCATCTCGCGCTCGTGCCGGTCGCGGATGCGCAGCATCTCCTTGCCGTAGGCCTCGTAGCGGCCGGATTCGCGCCAGAGCTCCGCCGACTGGATGGTCGGCATCAGGAGCTCGATGGCGCCGCTGCGGTCCTGCTCGGCGCGGATCACCTCCGTGACCCGGTTGAGGACGCGCAGGCCGAGCGGGAGCCACGCGTAGATGCCGGCCGCCTCCTGGCGGATCATGCCGGCGCGGAGCATCAGCCGGTGCGAGACGATCTCCGCTTCCTTGGGAGTCTCACGCAGGATGGGCAGGAAGTAGCGGCTGAGACGCATGCAGAACCTTGCCGAGCATGGTGGGCGCGCGAGGCACGGCGGATGGCCGACTCGCCCCGGCACACAACACATTGCACCGGCAAAAGACAAGCGGCGCATGGTCCGGCCTGCCTGCAACCATTGCAACCGCCGGCGCCGAAATGGACCGATCGGAGCCGGATCGGACGCGCCGGCGGGCCGGGGAGAGGATTTCGGTGCGGTCCATGCAAAAAATCGCATCGCCCTGCTCCGAAAGGCGTGACAATGCGTACTCTTCTTCCTATAAGCGGCCTTGCGATGATGCGCAGTCGGCCACAAAGGCCGACGCGCAAGGTCCGAGTCTCGGGAGGAACGGTCAGCCGAAACGCCGGATGCGGCGCAAGACCAATCGAGTGGCTGACGAAAACATCCAGAAGCTTTTTAAGCAAGGCTCCCGAGCCTTGCTTTTTTATTGTCGGCCGGGACCGTCCGGATCATCGTGATCCGGCTAACAACCTGCGGCCGACATCAGAGGCCGGCGAGCGGGAAAGCCGCGATGGCCGCCAGGAATACAACGTCGGAGAGCAGTGTGGTCCACAGAGCCTTGCGGCGCATCTGCGGCAGGGGCGGCGCGCCCGGATCCTGCCCGGGCACGTAGGGCTGCGAACCGTCGTCCTTCGCCCGGAAGGGCAGCACGGCGAAAAGCAGCGTCCACCAGACCACGAAATAGAGCGCGACCGCTCCGAACCAGGTGAGGCCGAAGGGGCCCGTCGCCACCGCGAGGGCGGGCACCATCACGGCGGTGCAGGCGAGGAGCGTGCGCGGAATCGAGGCGGT